>JANPEL010000110.1:0-18579 GCA_031431925.1 Gemmatimonadota bacterium
GACTCGGCCTTCGTCCTGGCGGAGATGGCCGCGACCCGCGCCCCCGGAGATTCCGCGGTAGCGGCCGCGTGGGGGGCGATCTCGCTGACGCAGACCTTCCTGAGCGAGCCGGCCGGCGCAACCGTCACGCGCGCCGCGGTGAACGACACCACCCGCTGGGTCCCCGTCGGTACCACGCCCACGTCGCCTCAGCGAATTCCGCGCAATGCCTGGTTCTATCGATATACGCTGCCAGGATATCGCGCGGTGACGGTGATGGGCGCGCGACTCGGCGGGAGCTATGCCCCCATCCCGAGCCCCATCCCCCTCCAGAAGGAAACCGATCCGGATTCCAGTATGGTGCTGCTCCGCGGCAGTCGCCTGGCCGGAACGCTGTTCGGACTGGCCTCGACCGACCCGCTCGAGCTCTCCGACTTCCTGATGGACAAGCTCGAAGTCACCAATCGCCAGTACAAGGCCTTCGTGGACGCGGGCGGTTATGCGGACCTGCGCTGGTGGGATTCGACGATTGTCCGGGAGGGCATGAAGCGCTTCACCGATGAAACCGGACGCCCGGGCCCGGCCCGCTGGGAGGGCGGCTCGCCGAAGCCCGGCACCGACGATCTGCCGGTCGGCGGGGTGAGCTGGTACGAGGCCCGCGCCTATGCCCGGTTCGTGGGCAAGGAACTGCCGACGGTGCTCGAATGGAACGCCGCGGCCATTCCCGAGGCGGCCCGCTGGGTGGTGCCTAACGGCCGATACGATGCCGACGGCCCGGTGCGGGGCGGGGCGGCCGGCGGCGTCAGCCCGCGCGGGATCTACGACATGGCGGGCAACGTCCGCGAATGGACGGTCAACGCGCGCGAGCCGGGGAGTCGCTACATCCTCGGCGGTGGGTGGTCCGATCCGGCGTACCTCTTCTCCGAGGTCTATGCCCAGCCCGAGTTCGACCGTTCCGCCATCAACGGGATCCGGCTGGTGCGCCGATTGGCCGAGGCGAAGGATCTGGCCCGGGCCGCTGCCCCAATCCCTCGGACGGCCCGCGACGTCTTGCGAGCGAAGCCCGCGGACGACCGGACCTTCCAGGGACTCCTCGCGCTTTACGACTACGACCGAACCCCGCTCAATGCCCGGGTGACCTCGCGCGACACCACGCCCCCCGACTGGGTCCGTGAAGATGTCGAGTTCGACCTCCCCGGCGGCGGTGACCGGATGGGGGCGGTGCTCTTCCTCCCCAAACGGGTGCCGCCGCCGTACCAGACGATCGTGATCTGGCCGGCCTCGGACGTGTTCTTCCTCCGCGACCGGCGCACGCTCTCGATGAGCTTCGTGGACTACCTCGCCCGGAGCGGGCGGGCGGTGCTGTATCCGATCTACGAGCACACCTACGGACGCGGCACCGGTAGCACCGGGGACAAGCCGGCGGAGACGATTGCCCACCGTGACCAGATGCTCCGGTGGACGACGGAGATGCGCCGGTCGATCGACTACGCGTTCACCCGAGCGGAGATCGACACCACCCGCCTGGCCTATGTGGGGACGAGTTGGGGCGGTCGGGTCGGCGGGACGGTGATTGCAGTCGAACCGCGGATTCGGACGGCCATCCTCAACGTCGCGGGTTTCAACGCGGCGTCGCTCCGGCCGGAGGAGGACCCGGTGAATTTCCTGCCGCGGATCCGGGTGCCGGTACTCATGCTCAGCGGGCGGTACGACAGCGTCTTTCCGTACGAGTCGTCCCAGCTTCCCTTCTTCCGGCTCCTGGGCTCGGCACCGGGCACCAAGAAGCAGGTGATGTTCGAGGGCGGGCATTTCCTCCCGCGCCAGATGTGGGTGACCGAGTCGATCGCGTGGCTCGACCAGCAGTTTGGGCCGGTGAGCCGCCGATGACGAACCCGTCGGTCGGCAACCTGACCCGCCGAACGTTTCTGGAGTTGGCCGCCCGGCAGTCGGTGGCCGCCGCCGCCGCTGCCAACGCGCTGCTCGCCGCGTGCCGGCCAACGGCCCACCAGCCCTCGGCCTTAGGGCTCGACCGGCGAGCGCTCGACACCTTCGTGGCGCTGATCGACGAGATCATCCCGGCGTCCGACGGGATGCCCGCGGCCAGCGCGGCCGGCACTCTCGCCTACCTCGAACTGCTCGCGGCGAGCGAGGCGGCGCTCGCCGACACGGCTCGGGCGGCGGTCGCGGCAGCCGACGGGCTCGGCCGAGAGCGGACCGGCAAACCATTCGCCTCGATCGAGGTCACGGAGCGGGCGGTCGTCGTCACCGCGCTCGCTGAACGCGAGAAGGTCTTGTTCAAACGCCTCAGGGACTACGTCTACGAGGGCTACTACCTCCAGCCCCAGGTCTGGGCCCGGCTCGGCTATGAGCCCTATCCGACCGGTGGGGCCGGACCCACGATGGCTCGATTCGATCCCGCGATGCTCGATCGAGTGCGGGCGATGCCACGCCGCTATCGGAGCGCCTGACCATGACCCAAGATCCCGCCGACGTGCTCGTGATCGGATCGGGGGCGGCTGGGGCCGCGCTCAGCTGGCGGCTCGCGAGCCGGGGGGCCCGGGTCGTCTGCCTGGAACAAGGTGACTGGATCAACCCCGCGTCGTTCGCGTCGGTCAAGCCGGCCTACGAGTCGCACCTCTTCCGGGGCGCCTTCCACTTCGATCCCAACGTTAGGCAACGGCCGGAGGACTATCCGGTCACGATCGGGGGAGCCAATCCGCCGAGCATCGCGATGTTCAACGCGGTCGGCGGGACGACGATTCACTGGCAGGCCCATTTTCCCCGGTTCCACCCCTCCGACTTCAGAGTCCGGACCTTGGACGGCGTTGCCGATGACTGGCCGATCGGGTACGAGGACTTGGCGCCCTACTACGACCTCAACGATCGGATGATGGGGGTGTCGGGTCTCGCCGGCGATCCGGCCAACCCCCCGCGGTCGCCCCGGCCCACCCCGCCGCTCCCGCTCGGCAAGTTGGGTGATACCCTCGTCGGCGGGTTCGACAAGTTGGGGTGGCACTGGTGGATCTCCGACCAAGCGATCATCTCGGAGGCCTACGACGGCCGGCCGCCCTGCCAACTCCACGGCAAGTGCATGTTCGGCTGCGCCATCGGCTCCAAGGCGTCGGTCGACCGAACCTACTGGCCGAAGGCCCTCGCCAAGGGCGCGGTCCTGGTGACGCGGGCCCGGGTCCGCGACATCGTGCTCACGCCGGACGGCCGGGCGCGGGGTGCGGTGTACTACGACCGCGATGGCCGAATTCAAGAGCAACTCGCCCGGGTCGTGGTCGTCTGCTGCAACGGGATCGGGACCCCGCGGCTGTTGCTCAACTCGGCCTCCTCCCGGTTTCCCCATGGCTTGGCGAATTCGTCCGGGCTGGTGGGCGCCAACTTCATGACCCACCCGGCTCGCTGGGTCCAGGGCGTTTTCGCGGACCAGATGGACGGCCACTTCGGACCGATGGGCAATCCGTTGTACAGCCAGGAATTCTACGAAACTGAGGGACGCCGAGGCTTCGTCCGGGGTTACACGCTGGTGGGGGAGCGGACGTTCGGGCCGCTGTCCCAGGCGCTCGACGTCCCCTGGGGCCGGGATCACCATCGGGTGATGCGGTCGCATTTTCCCCATCTGGTCGGCCTCACCGTGCTCGGTGAGGACCTGCCGGAGGAGCACAACCGGGTCGACCTCGATCCGTCGAAGACCGATGCTCACGGTATTCCGGCGGCTCGAGTGACCTATACGTTAGGCGAGAACAGCCGGACCATGATGGAACATGGCGCGGTCCGGGCCCGCGAAGTCCTCGAGGCGGCCGGGGCCACCGAGGTGATCGACCAGGGCAACGGCAACATGGCGCACCTGATGGGCACCGCCCGGATGGGAACCGATCCGGCGAAGTCGGTGGTGAACGGGTGGAACCAGACCCACGACGTCCCCAACCTGTTCGTGGTGGATGGGAGTTCCTTCACGACCGGGGCCGGCGTCAATCCGACGTCCACGATCGGCGCGCTCGCGCTCCGGGCGGCGGACGGGATCTGGCGGCAGCGGCGCGCGTGGCGGTGAGGTGAGACCCAACTGGGCAGGTTACCTCGCGTTCACCACCGAGGATCAGCCCGGCAACCAACTGCTTGTAAAATAGAGGCCAAGCGCTAATTTGCAGACATCGTGTTAGCCCGCCAAGCCCTCCCCGAACTGCGCCGCCGGCTGGCGCAGCGGGATCTCCCCAGCTGGGGGCTGGCGGCACAGCCCCAGGTCACTGATCGCTTGCTCCGCCTGGTCGCCGCCGTGCACGGTCAGGTCTGGAACGCCTCGCAACTGGGCCAGAGCCTGGGGTTATCCTACAAGACGGTCAACAGCTACCTCGACTATCTGATCGGTGCCTACCCGATCCGGCGCCGGTTTCTGGTCTCCCAGACGACCCGGTCCGTTGGTGATCACCGCCGGGCATCGTGCAACCTGTCGGGATTGATGGACCGCCTTCGGGAGCTCGCCTGATGGCAGGGGCTCCCGTGCGTCTCGCCGCCGCCCTCTCCGATCGGTACCGGATCGAAAGCGAACTCGGCCGGGGCGGGATGGCCACGGTCTATCTCGCCGAAGACCTGAAGCACAAGCGCAAGGTGGCCCTTAAGGTCTTGAAGCCCGAACTCGCCGCCGTGCTCGGCGCCGAACGTTTCGTCCAGGAGATCACCACCACCGCCGCACTTCAGCATCCGCACATCCTGCCGCTGTTCGACAGCGGGGAGGCCGACGGGTTCTTGTACTACGTGATGCCGTTCATCGATGGTGAGACCCTCCGCTCAAAGCTCGACCGGGAAACCCAGCTCGGCGTCGACGAAGCGGTCCGGATCACCACCGATGTGGCGAGCGCGCTCCACTATGCCCACACCCACGGCGTGATCCACCGCGACATCAAGCCGGAAAACATCCTCCTCCACGATGGCCGCCCCATGGTGGCCGATTTCGGGATTGCCCTCGCTGTGTCCGCGGCGGCCGGTGGGCGAATGACCGAGACCGGCCTGAGCTTGGGTACGCCGCACTACATGAGCCCCGAGCAGGCCACGGCTGAGAAAGAGATCTCGGCCCGGAGCGACGTCTACTCGCTCGGCAGCGTGCTCTACGAGATGCTGGCCGGCCAGCCGCCGCATCTCGGCGGCTCGGCGCAGCAGATCATCATGAAGATCATCGCGGAGCCGGTGCCGCTGGTGACCCAGTTCCGGAAGACGGTGCCGCCGAACGTCGCGGCGGCCGTGGCGAAAGCGCTCGAGAAGCTGCCGGCGGACCGCTTCGACAGCGCGAGCGGATTCGCCCGCGCGCTGAGCGATCCGGCGTTCCGCGCCGGCACTGGGACCGACCTCGCCGCGGTGGGAGCCAACCCGCTCATGTCCCCGCGGCTCCGGGTCGCCGTGGCGATTGCTGCGCTGGTGCTGGCCGGCGGCGGCTATCTGGCCGGCCGCCGGACCGTGTCAGCGCCGAGCATCATCGATGTGGGACTCCCGGATACCGCCCAGTTTTCGTTCGTGGATGACACGCCGTGGGGCACCGAGTTTCCGGGCCTGGTGGCCTCGCCCGACGGGGACTTCGTGGTCTACGTCGCGCGGCGGGGAGCCTTCACCGAACTCTGGTACCGGAGCCTCGTCGGGGCCGAGGCGAGACCCCTTCCCGGAACCCGCGGTGCCAACGTGCCGGCCATCTCGCCGGACGGCCGGTGGATCAGCTTCGTGTCCGGGCGGGTGCTCAAGAAGGTGGCGGTCGATGGCAGTGCACCGGCCGCCGATGTCGCCGAGGTTGCCTCGCCTTGGGGCACCATGTGGGCCGGTCCGGATGAACTGCTGGTGGCCTCAGAGCAGGGAACCCGGAGCGAGTGGATCCGGATGAGCGACGGGGCGAAGAGCCGGATCGGCGGCCCCTGCGGCTTCCCGGCGCCGGTACCCGGGACCCGAAACCTGCTCTGCCTCCCATCGGGAGGCGAACAATGGACTCGGGTCGTGACCCTCGCGGCCGACGGCTCGGTGCCGATGTCGCTGGGCGGCACAGTGCTCGGCGACAGTGGGCGCCCCCTGCTCAGCGACAAGATCTTCATCATCGGCAACCGGATCGTCTTCGTCGATGGCGATGGTAACCTCGAGGCGGCACCGTTCGACCTCACGACCGGGGCGGTCGGGGCGCGGTCCATCATCCAGCGCGGCCTTCGTCGTTCGCTGTTCCAGCTGTCGGCTCATCTCGCGGTCACCCGGGCCGGCGACCTCGTGTTCGTTCCCGGGTCGAACGGCGCCATTGGACAGTTCGTGGCGGTGCAGCCCGGCGGCGTGGCACGGGTGCTCCCGATCCCTGCCAAGGAACATCTGAACTTCAGCGTTTCCGCTGATGGACATCGCATCGCGGTCACCTCGCGCGGCGTCGACGGTGACGAGTTGTGGATCTACGATGCCGACACGGGAGAGGGCGATCGGGTCGCGGTCGCGGGCAGCATCCAGTACCCCGTATGGGCTCCTGACGGCACGCTTGCCTTCACGATCCGAGAGAAGGCGGGCAGGGAACGGGCGACGATGCTGCTGCCGCCGAACGGGAGCGCCGCGACGCCGCTCGTTGGCATTGTGGTGGATCCGACCGCCTTCGTGACCCGGCGCACGCTGGTTGGTTCCAGCGACGACGACATCGTGGTCGTGGCCCTCGACGGCAACCGCGTCGTCCGGGCCGACACGCTGCGGCTTCCGAACACCCAGTACTATCCGGTGGTCTCGCCGGACCAGCGCTGGCTCGCGTACTCAGGCACCGAGAAGGGGATCGCCCAGCTCTTCGTGACGCCGTTCCCCGCCATGGCCCGCCAGTACAAGGTCTCGGTGGATGCGGCGGCCGAGCCGGTTTGGTTGCCTGACGGGAGCCTGGTGCACCGGAAGGGGTTGTGCTGGTACCGGCTCCCGCCGCGCGCCGGCGCAGAACCGCCCCTCTCGGCGCCGGCCCTCGCCTTCTGCGACGAGAAGCTGCTCAATACCTCGGGGCCCTCGAACACGACGATGCCGGACGGCAGCGTCCTCTACCTGCGCACCGTCGCACCGACCACGGCCGGGTACCTGCGCATCGTGCGCAACTGGCGGAAGACCCTGGATCAGATCCCAGCCGCGGGGGGCCCGAACCAATGACCGCGGGCGTTGAGCGCCTCAAGGCGGCTCTGGCCGACCGCTACCGGATCGAGCGCGAGCTCGGCCAGGGCGGCATGGCCACGGTCTATCTCGCCGAGGACCTCAAGCACCAGCGACAGGTCGCCGTCAAGGTCTTGAGGCCCGAGCTTGGCGCCGTGCTGGGCGCCGGGCGGTTCGTCAACGAGATCCGTACCACCGCGAACCTGCAGCATCCCAACCTGTTGCCGTTGTTCGACTCGGGTGACGCGGACGGGCTCCTGTTCTACGTCATGCCCTATGTGGAGGGGGAGACGCTGCGGGCGCGGCTCGAGACCGAGCGCCAACTGCCGGTCGATGAGGCGGTGCGGCTGATCGCACTCCTGGCGGGCGCGCTCGATTTCGCCCACGGGCGCGGGGTCGTGCATCGCGACCTCAAACCGGAAAACATCCTGCTGCAGGCCGGCCAGCCGATCATCGCGGATTTCGGCATTGCCCTGGCCGTGGCGCAGGCGGGCGGCGAGCGGGTGACGCAGACCGGACTCTCCCTCGGGACCCCGCACTACATGAGCCCGGAGCAGGCGGCGGGGGCGCCTACGGTTGATGCCCGGTCGGACCAGTACGCGCTCGGTGCCACGGCGTATGAGATGCTAACGGGTGAGCCTCCGCACACCGGCCCCACGACGCCGGCGATCATCGCGCGCTTACTGACGGAAAAGCCGCGCGACATCCGCGCCACCCGTCCCGCCGTCCCGGCAGGGGTCGATGCCGCGATCCAAAGGGCCCTCGAGAAATCTCCCGCCGACCGGTTCCCGAGCTGCGGTGCGTTCGCGGCTGCGCTGGACGCCGGTGCGCGTGACGTCGCGGGGACGGGCCGCATCACGCCGGAGCGCACCACGGCGCCCCGCCCGGCGATCGGGCGCCGGGTCGGCCTCATCGGCGTCGCGCTTACCCTGGTGGTCATCGCCGGTGTCGTGCTCACCCGCCCCGCGGCCCGTGACGCCGCCGCCGGCGACACCGAGCGATCCCTCGTGGTCCTGCCCTTCACCTCGGTCGGTGGCGACACGGCCAACAGCTACTTCGCGGCCGGCATCGCGGACGAGCTCACCAGTGCCCTCATGCAGATCCCCGGGCTGCGTCTGGCCGGCCGCGTGTCGGCCGCCCGCGTCAAGGAGCAGGGCAGCGGGGCCCGGGAGATCGGCGAAGCGCTGAACGTCGCGGCGGTGCTCGACGGCTCCGTGCGGCGATCGGGCGATCGGATCCGCGTCCTGGCGGAACTCACCAGCGCCAGCGATGAACGCGTGATCTGGAGCCAGACGTACGAGCGCGACCTGGCCGATGTGTTCGCCGTCCAGGACGAGATTACCCGGGAGATCGTCGCCTCGCTGCAGGTGCGACTGGTGTCGACGGGTGGCCCCGGCGCCATGACCGCCCGCGGCGGCACCACCAATCTCGAGGCCTACGACCTCTACCTGCGGGCACTCCCGCTCTATCTGGCGCGCGGCAACGGGTTGTCCGAGGCGGAGCGATACCTGGTGGAGGCGATCGCGCGGGACCCGGGCTACGCCCGCGCGCACGCGACGCTGGCATCGGTGCTGCTGGTTCAGCCGTACTATGTACCCGTGAGCGCAGGCGATGTCGCCCAGCGGGGGCGGGCCGCCGCGCGGCGGGCGATCGCCCTCGATGACTCGCTGGCCGAGGGACACATGGCGCTGGGCCACGCGGATGTGGAAGCTGGCGAGTGGAGTGAGGCCCGGCGTGAATACGAGCGCGCGATTGCCCTCGATCCCCAGTCGGCGGACGCCCGCTACCGGCTGGGAGAATTGTTGCATCGGATGGGACTCCCCCGAGAATCGCTCGGCTATTTCGAGGCAGCGAATCGATTGGATCCGCTGTACGCGCAGAACAACGCCAACCTCAGCCTGACGTTGGCAATGGTCGGGCGGATCGACGAGGCCATCGCTATTGCCCAACGCGCGCAGGCGCTGGATCCGGAGCACCCGACGGTCATCGGGTGGTACGCCCTCGTGCTGGAATACGCTGGGCGCCGCGGGGAGGCCGCGGCGCAGGCGCGCCGCCTGCTGGCGCTCCCGGACCTCACCCCTGCTCGGGTCGGCCTTGCGGCGGGGGTCCTGGGACGTTCTGGCGCGCGCGACGAGGCCCGGGCCCTGCTGCATCGCATCGAGGCGCTCCCAGCCGGGACCCCGGGGCGCCAACTGGCCCTGGTCTTCGCGCGCCTGGGGGTCGATGATCGCGAGGGAGCGATGACGGCTCTCCAGACGGCCGCACAGATCGAGCCGCAGCACGTGGCGGCGTACGGCGTGGTCTCCAAGGCGTATGACCCCCTGCGTGCGGACCCGCGCTTTGCCGCCGTCATCCGTAAGCTCATCCTCGACGTCGCGCGGCTCACGCGGCCCGATGGCGGGCGGTCGCAATAGTGGCTCACACGATGAAGGCCGGCAAGTGAGTCACCCTCAGGAACGGCTGGCCGCCGCCCTCGCCGACCGCAATCGGCTGGAGGCGCTCAAAGGCAAGCGGGCCGGGCAGCACAGCATCCGGGTCAATGACCAATATCGGGTCTGTTTTCGCTGGACCGTTGCCGGCGCGGAAGAGGTCGAGATTGTGGACTATCACTGAAGGAGCGCACGTACCATGGGGTATCTACGGCCCGTGACGCCCGGCGAGTTGCTGAGGGATGAGTTCCTGACGCCGTTGCGACTGACGCAGTACCGGGTGGCGAAGGAGATCGGGGTCTCGGCGCAGCGCATCGGTGAGATCGTGGCCGGTCGTCGCGCGATTACGGCGGACACCGATCTCCGGCTCTGTCGGTTCTTCGGTTTGTCGAATGGCTACTGGCTCCGTGCCCAGGCGGCCTATGATACCGAGGTAGCGGAAAAGGAACTCGCCAGCACGCTGCGCCGGATCAAACCCTGGGCCGGCAGGGCCGCATAGCCGCGAAGAACGGCGGGCCGATCAGACTCGCCTCCCCCATCCGTTCGTCCTGCTCCTTGAGTGATCGGCCTGGCGGCGGCCCTCACCTGGGTGCTCCCCGCCGGCGCCGAAGCCATCGGCGTGATCCTCACCGTGCTATTCGTGGGGGGCGCGTTTGCGCTGCTCGAGGGGATGCACGAGGAAATCGTCGCCCTTGTGCCGGTGCTCGTCGTGTTGAGCGCCGGCCTTGGGTTCGGCCCCGTGACCGCGCTCGCGATGAGCCTTGGGGCCGCCGTCACCGGATCGTCGTTCGGCCCGACCAACCCCTTCCTGACGGGGATCGCCCTCCGCTTCGCCGGCCTGCCGCCGCTCACGATGCCGGCGCTTCGGTTCGGCCTCCTGGTGGCCGCGGTCACGGTCTGGATCACTTGGACGATCATGATGGCCCCGCGCGATCCCGCCCGCCCCGATCAAGTGCGGGGGGCGACTTCGGGTCACCCTTGGCGCCGGGTTCGCAGGAAATACACCGGCACCCCGAGCGCCACGATCGCAAAACCGGGCCAGGTCGTGGCGTTGCGATACGCGAACAGCATCACGAGCAGCACGGCCGCCGCGGCGATGTATAAGGCGGGGATGACCGGATAGCCGAACGCCCGATACGGTCGCTCCGCGTCGGGCCGGGTCACCCGGAGCCGGAACAGGCCGAGGATCGTGAGGATGTAGAAGAGGAGGGCGGCCGAAACCACGTAGTCGAGCAGGTTGCTGTAGAGATTGCCGTACGCCTGGGTGACGGGGTCGTAGGTGCGGGGCAGCACCAGCAGGCAGGCCCAAGCCCCTTGGAGCACCAGCGCCCCCGCCGGCACCTGAGCTCGGTTGAGCCGCCCCGCGGCGCGGAAGAAGACCCCGTCGCGCGCCATCGCATAGGTGGCCCTGGCACCTGAGAGGATCAGCCCGTTGGCACAGCCGAAGGTCGAAATGATGATCCCGACCGCCATGATCAAAGCCCCGCGGCCGGGCAGCACCGCCTCGAGGGTGGAGGTCGCCACCCGGTCGGACGGGGCATGCTGGATCTGCTCGAAGGGCAGGGTCACGAGATAGGCCAGGTTGGCGAGCAGATACAGGGCGATGACCAGGCCGGCGCCCGCGGCCAGCGAAAGCGGGATGTTCCGCCGGGGGTCCTTCACCTCGCCCGCCGTGAAGGTGATGTTGTTCCACGAGTCGGCGGCGAAGAGCGATCCCACCTGCGCCACGCACAGGGCCACGAAGAGACCGAATCCCGTTTCCGGGGTCAGGCCGGCCGCCACCGGGATTGCTCCGCGGATGGTCCACAAGTCGCCGAAGTTTCCAGACACCGCCAGGCGGTTCCAGCCGAAGGCCAGCCCGAACACCACCAGCGCGGCGAGCGCCACCGTCTTGGCGGAGGTGAAGACATTCTGGATCAACCGGCCCCACTTGAGTCCGCGGGTATTGGTCCAGGTCAGCACGGCGATCACCAGCAACGCCACGAGTTGAGTGGTGGAGAGCGACACCGCGTAGCGTTCGGTCAGATGGATCGGGGCGATCAGATAGTGCTCTTCGGACACCGCCGGAGCCCAGACGCCGAGATAGCGGGCAAATCCCACCGAGACCGCGGCGATGGTGCCGGCCTGGATCACCAGGAACAGGGTCCAGCCGTAGAGGAAACCCCAGAGCGGCGAGAAGGCCTCGCGGAGGTAAACGTACTGCCCGCCGGCGCGCGGCATCATCGCGGCGAGTTCGCCGTAGGAGAGTGCGGCCGCCAGGGTCAACGCCGCGGTCACGCCCCAGGACACCAAGAGCCAGCCCGGACTGCCCACCACCCGTGCCATCTCGGCCGACACCAGGAAGATGCCGGACCCGATCATCGAGCCCATCACGACCATGGTGGCGTCGAAGGCGCCAAGCCCTCGCTCGAATTCGGTGTCCAATTCAGCGTCAGGCTGTGATGAAGTCATCCGTTCCTCGTTGGGTCAGCGCTCCCAACCTATCGGCTTGGGGGCGGGGCGTCTACTCGCCGCCGATGGGCTACCCAATCCGGCCACGTTGACATGTTGTCGTCATTCACGCATGGTTTCCCACATGACCAAAATGATTCAGATCCGTCATGTGCCCGACCGGCTCCATCGGCGCCTGAAAACTCGGGCCGCCGCCGACGGCATGTCCCTGTCCGACTACCTCCGGCTCGAACTCGAACGCGCGGCCGCGCAACTCACGGCGGACGAGGTGAAAGAACGGCTCGCCGCGCTCGAGGCGGTCGCGATGGACGAATCGGCCGCCGACGCCGTTCGGGCGGAGCGCGACGCCCGGTGATCGTGGTCGATGCCTCGGTGGCCGTCGACCTGCTGCTCCGCGGCCCCGATGCCGACCGGTTGGCTTCCCGCCTCCTTGATCGTGGCGAGCCGCTCCATGCATCCCACCTGCTCGATGTGGAAGTAACCCAAGTATTTCGCCGGTTCGCGCTGCGGGGTGTGCTCGAGCCGGCGCGGGGGCGTCAGGCGTTGCGCCTCCTCGCCACGTTGCCATTGACCCGTCATGACCACGCTCAGCTGCTGCCGCGGATCTGGGCTTTGCGCGCGAACCTCACGGCCTACGCCGCCGCATACGTCGTCCTCGCGGAGCTGCTCGGCGCCACGCTGGTGACCCGCGATCGCCGGCTCGGGGCCGCGTCGGGTCATCTCGCGGCGATCGAAGTGGTTTAACTGATTCGGGGGCTATATTCTCGATCCCTCCAACTAGCTCGGGTTCCCATGCGCTTCGCCCCGTTGCTGGCCGCCACCGTTCTGCTCCCGACTCTGGCGCTCGGTCAGTCCATCACCGTTGGAACCGCCACCGCCCCGCGCGGCCAAGTGGCCTTCGGTTCGATCGTGGTGCCGCCCGGACCCGATTCCGGATTGAACATTCCGGTTGCGGTCATCAACGGCGCCCGGCCCGGTCCGGTCGTGGCCCTGGTGGCCGGCAGCCATGGCACCGAATACGCCTCGATCGTCGCGCTCCAGCGACTGATCGGGGTGCTCGACCCGAAGGCCATGGCCGGCACCGCGATCGTGGTTCCGCTGGTGAACCTGGCCTCGTTTCGCCAGATGATCGTCCATTTGAATCCGGTCGACGGCAAGGGCATGAACCGGGTCTATCCCGGTGATCCCAAGGGAACCCAGAGCCAACGGGCCCTGGCGTTGATGGCCGAGCAGGTGGTGAAGCCGGCGAGTGTCATCATTGACCTCCACGGCGGCGACCTCGATGAGGATCTCCGGCCCTACAGCTATCTGTTCCGGGGCGGCAACACGGCCCAAGACGCGGCCTCTCTGGCCCTGACCCTGGCATTTGGGCTCGACCACATCATCGTGCAGGACGTGGATCCATCTAATCCCGCCAGCCGGGGTACGTTGAGCGGTTACGCCGTGTCGTTAGGCAAGACCGTGCTGGTCGCCGAAGCCGGCCGGTCCGGCACCGTGGTCGCGGGGGATGTTGCCCTCTTGGTCGACGGGATGCTGAACGCGTTCGGCCACCTCGGGATGATCGACCGCCCCGTCCACGGGGTCGAGCGGCCGGTCTGGCTCGACGGGGGCGCCCGGGCCTCCGCTGACGGCGACGGGATGTTCGCGCCGAGTGTGGCGAGGGGGAGTTACGTGAGCGAGGGGATGAAAGTCGGGCTGATCACTGATTTCTTCGGCCGGCCGGTCAAGGAAGTCCGAGCGCCGGCGAGCGGGGTGGTGACGTTCATCCGGGGCGTGCCGTCGATCTGGCCGGGAGCAACACTGATCAACGTCGGCCGGGTGCTGACCACGCCGCCGCCGTACTCGAAGCCCCGCTAGCGCCACGCCCGCTCGGGAGACGGGGCCCTATCGGATTCCGCACCCCGGGCGGTATCCTTGCACAACCCCCCACGGCCCTGAGGAGTCATCCATGCCCCGGATGGCCACCATGCTCTTCGCTACCGCGATCGTGTCGCTCGCCCTGGCCGGCTGCTCCCGCGGCCAGGACCTGTCCGACAGCAGCTTCGTCACCATGGCCGACAACACCTTCTCGCCCACCCTGATGAAGGTCCCGGTCGGCGGTCACGTCCACTTCCGGAACCTGGGCGGGATCATTCACAACGCCATCGCGGTCGACACGTCGTGGTCCACCCCGGGCGCCACCGGCCGCCAGGAAGTCCGGGTCGGGGAATGGGTCGACATCAAGTTCGACCGGCCCGGCGTCTATCACTACTACTGTTCCTTCCACGGCACCGCGGACGGCACCAAGGGCATGGTCGGCACCGTCGTCGTCGGCGACGTCGATTACCAACCCTCCACCGCCAAGGCGGGCCACCGCGAGGCGGTTGCGACCGCGAGCGGCCGGACCCTCGCCGTCCCGTCCGCCTATGCCACCATCCAGACCGCCGTCGATGCCGCCGAGCCCGGCGATCTGGTCTTGGTCGACCGCGGGGTCTATCACGAAGCGGTGGTCATCACCACCCCCTCGGTCACCCTCCGCGGGGTCGACCGGAACGAGACCATTCTCGACGGCGAGTTTACCCGCCCCAACGG
This sequence comes from Gemmatimonadota bacterium, assembly GCA_031431925.1. GTDB lineage: Bacteria > Gemmatimonadota > Gemmatimonadetes > Gemmatimonadales > GWC2-71-9 > SHZU01. The sequence goes on from JANPEL010000110.1 coordinate 14,565, forward strand.
CGTCACCGTGTTCGGGAACGCCGTGGCGGTCGAGAACTTGACCGCCCGGCACTTCACCCTGAACGGGTTCTTCTGGACCGGCGTCAAGGGCTACCGCGGTTCCTACATCTCCGCGATCAACAACGGCGACTACGGGGTCTACGCCTTCGACTCCTACGACGGCGTCCTCGATCACTCGTTAGGCGCCGGCTCGCCCGACGCCGGCTTCTATGTCGGCGGCTGCTACCCTTGCCGCACCATCCTCGATAGCGTCATCGGCGAGCACAACCTCGGCAATGGCTACTCCGGCACCAATTCGAGCGGCTCGCTCTACATCATCAATTCGATCTGGCGCAACAACGAAGGTCCCGGGATCGACCCGAATACGTTCGACGTCGAGCCCCATCCGCCCCAACGGGAAAACGTCATCGTCGGGAACCTCGTCCTCGACAACGGCGGCGCCGGGATCGCGGTCACCGGCGGGAGCCGGAACCTGATCGCCCGGAACTACATTCGCGGCAGCGGGACCAACGGGATCCACCTCTACACCACCAAAGACCGCAACGTCTATCCCTCGACCGACAACGTGGTCCGGGACAACGTCATCCTCGAGTCCGGCCGGACCGACCTGGCCTTGAGCGGACTCGGAAGCCAGGGCAACTGCTTCAGCGGCAACCGGTATCGGACCACGGTGCCGTGGGGCCTCGAGCTGCTCCAGCCGTGCGGCGGCCTCCGGTTCCCCGTCGTGGGCGACCCGGTCGCCTACTTTGCCAGCGTGGCCGGCCGGGCCGCCTTTTTCCGGCCCCGCGAAAAGTTCGACGACTCCTGGAAGCACTGGGCAAAACCGGCACCCCAACCGCAGCTGCCCGGCGGCGCGGCCGCCCCGGTACGGCCGCCGGTCGACCCGTTCGCCGGCTACCCGCTCAACGTCGACGCGATTCGTGTCCCCACTCCGCCGAGCACCGCGATCGCGGCGGCCCCGAACCGAGGAGGTCGATAATGCCGGGCAGCATTCTCTCATTGGTGACGCCCTGGCGCCTGAACGCCCTGCTGTTCGGCGTCTATGACTACCTGCTCCCGATGATGCTCTACTGCGCCTGGTCGACCGTGGCCTTCCTCGACCTTGCCGATCGGGCCGAGCGGGAACCCGGCCTCGCCGCCAAATGGGGGGCGGCCGTCTTGCTGCTTCCGGGCGCCGGTGCGGCGGCCTATTTGATGGCCGGCCGCTCGACCCTCTCGCGGGTGGCCCGGTTCGCCACTGTTCTCGGCGGGCTCGCCGTCGTCGGGCTGGCGTACGCCCTCACCTTCTACCGGATCCGCTGATGAGTGAAATCCCCTTGCCCTCGGCGCTCTCGATCATGATGAGCCTCTACGGGTATTTCCTCCCGATCATGCTCTACGCGGTGTGGTCCGCGCTGGCCTTTTCCGATCTCGGCCGCCGACCGGTGGCTCGCGGCGTGGCGTTAGGCTGGTTTGCCGTGATCCTCCTGGTCCCCTTCTTCGGCGCGCTGGCCTATCACGTCGTCGGCGGCTCGACGATTCCGAAGTCGCTCCGGAGCGTGGTGGTCGGGGGCGGCCTGGTCTGCATCGTGCTCGCCCTGGTGCTGGGCCGGCTCGTCGGCGGAGGCTAAAGACCCATGACCGAATCCTCGGACCTGTCCCGGCGCGACCTGCTCGCCATGGCCGGCGGCTTGGCCGTCGCGGCGCTCGCTCCTGGGTGCCAACCCGTGGCCGCCCCCACGGCCGGCGGCGGACTCGCCGACCCGATCCACTTCTCCTCGGTCCGGGCCCTGGCTGAGGCCATCGCCAAAAAAACAATTTCCTCGGAAGAGGTGACCCGGGCTTTCCTCGACCGGATCGCTGCGGTGAATCCGACGTTGAACGCGGTCGTGCAACTCGACCGTGACGGGGCCCTTGCCCGGGCCCGGGAAATGGATGGAGCGCTCGCCCGGGGCAACCGGGCCGGACCGCTCCATGGCGTCCCGATGACGATCAAGGATTCGCTCGATACCGCCGGAATGATCACTACCGGCGGTACCCTCGGCCGAAAGGCCTTCGTGCCCGCGGCCGACGCGACCGTGGTCGACCGGCTCCGGAAAGCGGGCGCGGTGCTGATGGGTAAGACCAACACGCCGGAGCTGACCCTCTCATTCGAGACCACCAATTTGATCTACGGGAGGACCAGCAACCCGTACGACCTGGCCCGGACCTCCGGCGGCAGCAGCGGCGGCGCCGCGGCGATCGTGGCCGCCGGCGGCTCTCCCTTCGACATCGGGAGCGACTACGGTGGGAGCATTCGCCTGCCCTCGAACTTCTGCGGGGTGGCCGGGATCAAGCCGAGCGCGGGCCGAGTGCCCCGGACCGGGCATGTCTATCCGTTCGGCGGTATTCAGGATTCGTTCCAGCAGATCGGTCCGATCGCCCGGTACGTCGACGACCTCGGGTTGCTCCTGCCGATCATCATGGGGCCGGACTTCGTCGACCCCGGCATCGTCCCGCTTCCCTGGAATGACCCCGCCGACACCCGGATGGCCGGCCTCCGGGTCGCGTACCACACCGACAACGGGATCGCGACCCCGACGGCCGAGATCATCGCGACCGTCAAGGCCGTTGCCGCATCGCTCGCCGGGGCCAAGGCCACGGTGACCGAGGCCCGTCCCACTGGCGCTGAGCGCGCGATGGCCGTCGGGCTGCCGATGTACTTGTGGGATGGCGGGGCGACGGTGCGCCGCCTCCTGAAGGAGGCCGGCACGACGGAAACGACGCTCGGTGCGTCCGCCGCGGGACCGAACACTTCGGCCGAGCAGGTCGAGGGGCTCATCCACGGCCTCGATCTCTGGCGGAGCGGGATGCTCGGCTTTTTCAAGGACTATGACGTCATCCTCTGCCCCGCGTGCGCCACACCGGCGCTCCCTCACGGGCAGGCGGGCGCCGACGCGGCCTTTCCGGGCTTCAGCTACACCTTCACCTACAACATGACGGGCTGGCCCGGCGCAACGGTTCGCGCCGGCACCTCGGCGGAGGGGTTGCCGATCGGGGTCCAGCTCGTCGCCCACCCAGGGCGCGAGGACGTAGCGCTTGCGGTGGCGAAGTTCGTCGAATCGGCCCACGGCGGCTACCAGCGCCCCCCGGACCGAGTCCGACCCTGACGATAGCCGAGGCAACGACGTGAAACCTGGAGCATCGATGGCCTCGGCCGTCAGGATAATCCTCGCCGGCTTTGCTCTGGCGAGTTGTTCCGATCCCGCCCCTCCCGGCCATCCCTCCCGCGTGGTCTACCAAGGCACCGACGGACCGGGCGCCGGCAAGCATGTCGTCCTCATCGCGGGGGATCACGAATACCGGTCCGAGGAACTCCTCCCTGCTTTGGGACGGATCCTGGCCCGTCGCCTGGGGTTCAAGGCCAGCGTCTTTTTTACTCTCGACAGCGCCGGATTCATCGAGCCCGGCAGTTCGCGGATCGGGGGGCTCGAAGCGCTGAATACGGCGGATCTCCTGATCGTGGCCCTCCGCTTTCAGGATTTCCCCGCTGAGCAGATGCAGCACATCGTGGATTACCTCGATCGAGGCGGCCCGGTGCTCGGACTCCGAACGTCCACCCACGCGTTTCGAATCGCGGCCGGGCCGTTTGCCCGTTATTCGTGGGACTACCAGGGTGACGACTACCGGAGCGGGTTCGGCGAGCAGGTGTTAGGCGAAACCTGGGTGGGTCACTACGGGACGAACCATGAACAGAGTTCCCGAATCCTCCCCCGCGACGAGTCCACCGCCCACCCGATCTGGCGCGGCGTCGGTGACATTCACGTCCAGTCGGGCGGCTACCAGGCCGATCCGCTTGCCGGGTCGGACGTGCTGGCGTTAGGACAGGTCCTCAATGGCATGGAATCCACCGCGCCACCCGACTCGGCCAAGGAGCGGTTGCCGGTGGTGTGGACCCGGACCTATCAGGGGGCCAACGGACAGCGGGGCCGGGTATTCACCTCCACCCATGGGGCCTCCGAAGACTTGCTCAATCCCGGCTTCCGCCGGATGGTGG
>JANPEL010000111.1:0-3196 GCA_031431925.1 Gemmatimonadota bacterium
GCTCGAAGGAATCGAGGTGCGACCCGATCGCAATCCGGCGGCCCTTCTGCTGAAAGAACAACGCTTTGATCCCGAGACCGTCCCGAACCGCCACCACCCGGCCTCGGTTCTCATCCCAGAGGACCGCGGCAAAATCGCCCACCAGGTCCCGGAAGCCGGCGCTGCCATGCCGGAGATAGTGGTCGACCAGGAGTTCGAGGTCCCGCGACGGGTCGGCATCGGCCGGGCCGAGATCCCGCCGGTTGGTAATTCGAACGTTGCCGAGTGCCACGACCCCGCGGCGATGGATGACCCAGGGGCGGCGAAAGGTGTCGCTCGGAACCCAGGCCGCGCCCCACGAGCCGCGGAGCGACACCTCGATCGGCCCGTCGTCCGGTCCGGTCGCGGGGAGCGCGGCGCCCAGGGCGTCCACCCCGACGGTGCCACCCTCGAGATCGACCACGCAGAGGAACGGGTTCACGCAAACGCCTCGGGAAACGGAACGAACTTCACCAGTTGATCGGCGTTCTCGTACACCGGCTGGCCGTCGAGTTCGACCCACGCGTGGGCCCGAAACGGGTAGGGTTGGACCCCAACGCGGAGCGCAGCCGGATGCCCGCGCCGCCGGAGCAACACGTGAAGCGCCACCGACTGCTCAAGACAAATGGCCCGGCCGGGAAAGAACGCCGCCGCCGTCGCGACGGCCCGCGCCACCTGCTCCGCGTCGCCGCACCGGCTCCGGTTCCGGAATCGGTCGCCCAGCCATTTCGCCACCCGCACCGTTCGACGAAACCCGGCGAACTTGAGCGAGGCCCGGGTCAGCGACACAGCCACGAAGGCGGAGAGCACCCCTTGACGACTCCTCATCGGACCTCTCGGACCAATCCGTCCTTGACCAAATCCGCCAGGAGTCCGTCGAGATCATTCAGGATCTCGTCGTGGGGCGCGTCGAACTCGGCGGCAAGGGTGTCCGTCAAACCGGCCCTCGTGGCCGGAGCCTCGAGCAGGTCCCACACCCGGCAGGCCACCCCGTCGAGCGAATAGAACTGTTCCGACCGGAGGTTCATCAGCACCATCTTGTCGCCGTGGCTGACCGCTCGAACATCGGCCGACCGGCGATACTGGCCGGTTGCCTTCAGGGACGAAAACCACCGCACACCCATGGGACCTCACCTAACGATGAGAAGAGGATCTTGCCATGGGGAAGGTGGACGAAGCGGGGGGGGGCAGCAATACAAACCGCGGCAAGTCTTTGCCGGATTGGGTGCCAAAACGAATGGCCCTAACGCCTCCGAACGCGAGTCGTTAGGGCGGCGTGGTCAGCGATTCTGCCACACCGGCGGCCGCTTGCCGATGAAGGCGTCAATCCCCTCGGCGGCATCGGCGAAACCCATGTTCGACGCCATCGCCCCGCCCGCCATGGAGTAGGCCGAGTCGAGCCCGGCGTCGATTTGCTGGTAGAAGACCCGCTTGCCCAGCGCGATCGTGGCGGCACTCCGCCCCACGATCACGTCAGTGAACTTCGCGATCTCGGCATCGAGGTCCGCGGCCGGGACCACCCGGTTGACCAAGCCCCAAGCGGCGGCGGTGGCCGCGTCGATCGGCTGGCCGGTCAGCAAGAGTTCCATGGCCCGCTTTCGAGGCACGTTCCGGCCCACCCCAACCGCCGGCGTGGAACAGAAAATCCCCACATTGACGCCGGGCAGCGCGAACGTGGCCGTGTCCGCCGCGACCGCCAGGTCGCACATCGAAACCAATTGGCAACCGGCCGCCGTCGCCAGCCCGTGCACCCGGGCAATGACCGGCTGGGGCATCTGGGTCAGGGCCACCATCAACCGGCTGCAACTGTCGAACAGCCGGTTCTGCCATCCCCCGTCATCGGCATTCGCCCGCATCTCCTTGAGGTCATGGCCGGCCGAGAACCCCCGCCCCGCCGCCCCCAGGACAATGACCCGGGCGTCGCTGCTCCGCGCCGCGGCGAGTTCAACCTGGAGGGCCGCGATCATGGCCGTGGAGAGGGGATTGAACCGGTCACCCCGGTTGAGCGTCAGGTGGAGTACCGGTCCCCGTTGCTCCCGGAGGACGAACGGTGCGTCAGTGGCGATAGCGGTCATGGGGCACTCCCGTGTAACGGATGGGTCATTCGATGGCCGAGGCCGATTTGGCCTGCTGGCGGAGAACGAACTTCTGAATCTTGCCGGTGGACGTCTTCGGCAGGACGCCGAACACCACCGTTTTCGGAATCTTGTAGCGCGCCAACCGGTCCCGGCAGTGGGCAATCAGCTCCGCCTCGGTCACCGACGCGCCCGGCTTGAGTTCCACGAACGCCCGCGGGGTCTCGCCCCATTTCGGATCGGGCGCCGCCACCACGGCGGCGGCAAACACGGCCGGATGGTGGTACAACGCATCCTCGACTTCGATCGACGAGATGTTTTCACCGCCCGAAATGATGATGTCCTTACCGCGGTCCTTGATCTTGATGTACCCGTCGGGATGCACCACGGCCAGGTCGCCCGAATGGAACCAGCCGTCCTTCAGCGCCTCGGCGGTGGCCGTTGGATTCTTGAGGTAGCCCTTCATGGTGACGTTCCCGCGGAACATGATCTCGCCCATGATCTCGCCGTCGCGCGGCACCGGCAGCATGGTGTCCGGGTCGAGCACGTCGACCCCGTCCTCGAGCAGGTACCGGACCCCCTGGCGGCCATTCTTGGCGGCCCGCTCCTTGACGTCGAGATCATTCCAGTCATCCTGTTTGGCACACACCGTGGCCGGTCCGTAGACCTCGGTCAAACCGTACACGTGGGTCAACTCGACCCCGCGGCGCTCCATGGCCTCGAGCGTGGCGATCGGCGGCGGCGCTCCGGCCACGAAGGCATGCAGCCGTTGGTCGATCCCGGCCCAGAAGGCGTCCTCCGCACCCAGCAGCGTGTTGTGCACGATCGGGGCACCGCAGTAATGAGTCACCCGATGGGCTTTGATCAGGAGGAAAATCGCCTCGGCATCGACCTTCCGGAGGCAGACATTGGTGCCTGCGAGCGCCGCAATGGTCCACGGGAAACACCAGCCGTTGCAGTGATACATCGGCACAGTCCAGAGATAGACGGTGTGCCGGGGCATGCCCCACATCAAGATGTGGTTTATCGCATTGAGGTGGGCGCCGCGGTGATGATACTCCACACCCTTGGGATTTCCGGTGGTGCCCGAAGTGTAATTGATC
>JANPEL010000112.1:0-16931 GCA_031431925.1 Gemmatimonadota bacterium
GGGCCGCTGCGGGCGGCTACTATCTGTCCACGTTGGTCGGATACAACCCGCAGGCAAACTGGCGCGGGTCGTGGGACACCCGCGACTGTCCACCCGCCATCGCGTTGAATGGTGGCTCGATTTCGCCGGGCCGGGCCGTCAACGATTTCGAACCCGGCGAGATCGAAGCCTTGGAGATCTATCAGGGCCGGGGCGGTCTGCCGTTCGAATACGGCATGGGCGGCCGGAGCAACTGCGGACTGGTGGTGGTCTGGCTCAAGTCGGCCGATCGCGAGCCCTGACCCGAGTACCTCACCTCACTCAGGGGGCAGTCCAAGCCGTTGGATGGAGCTGCCCGATCGGCCCTGAATACGCTCGCTCGACGCGGGCCACCCGGAGCTCGTAGTGTTGATACCAGCTCGCGACGCCTTGCTCCTGCGCGCCGAGGTGCTCGGCTTGCTCCTTCCAGTCTCGAATGGCCTCTGGTGTTTCCCAGTAGGACACCGTGATCCCAAACCCGTCGTCGCCCCGGGCGGTCTCGATCCCGAGGTACCCGGGTTGGGTGGCCGCGAGACTGGCCATACGCTCGGCCATCGCGGCGTACCCGTTGTTGCCGGGGGTTCGGCGAGAGGTAAAGATCACCGCGTAGTAGTGTGGCGGGATGTTCGGGGCAAAGGCCGGATCAGACGCCATCGGGTGGCCTACTCGGTGCGGGTTTCTTCTGGGCCGATCCCATCCACTCAGCCATGACGTGGGGTTCCGGGGATCCTTCGACTTCGATGGTCACGGCAAACCGGAGGACCGCGCGCGAGCCTCGATCGTCGACCGCCACCAGTCGGCGGCGGGCCCGGATCGGCTTGCCAACCGGCACCGGCCGAATGAACCGAATCTTGTCGAACCCGTAGTTGAGCACATACTCGACATCGTCGAGCGGCTCATCGGCCGGATGCCGGGTGAACCAGGTCAAATTCGCGAGCAGGAGAAAGCCCTGCACAATTGTGCCGCCGAACGGTGTATTGGCTTTTGACCACTCCACGTCGTCGTGAAAGGGATCCGCATCGCCGGTGAGAGCCGAGTAGGTGTCGACCATGTCTTGGGTAATGACCCGCCAATCGGACAGGACCTCCCGGCCGATGTCCTGTTTCAGTTGCTGCAGGGTTGCCACGGGTACGACCTCCTCGGAGCCCGAGGTCAAGATAGCGTTGGATCGGGAGAGCGGCCACCGTCCTGGCACGAAACCGCCCGGGCCCTCGTAGGGTTTTCAGGCTCGAACCCCATTCATCCATCGTCAGCGAGATCTGCATGACCGAGACGTTAGGCGCCCGATCGGCGCCGTTGTGGCCGCGGCGGGACCTCCTCAAGCTGGCCCTTGGCGCCGCGGCCATGCCGCCATGGCTGGGGTGCCAGGCACCGGTTGAACCGGTGCCGGTCGATCCGCATCTGACCGCCCGGCCCGCCGTCCCAACCATCGCCCCTACTCGCGGCGTCACCCCCCTCGGCCTCGGCGCGGGGCGGGACGGGACCCTCTATGTCCCCGCGAGTTACGACCCTGCCGTTCCGGCGCCCCTGTTCGTGGCCTTCCACGGGGCCGGCGGATCGAGCGCCGAGTGGGCGGCGTATCGGGCGCGGGCCGAGCAGCGAAAGATGATTCTCTTGGCGCCCGATTCCCGGAGCGGAACCTGGGATCTCTTGCTGCGCCAGGTCGGGCCTGATGTGACGTTTCTCAACCAGGCCCTGGGCCACACCTTTGCCCGGTGCCGGATCGATCCGGCCCGGATTTGCCTTGCCGGATTTTCGGACGGGGCGTCCTATGCCCTGACGTTGGGCGTGTCGAACGGGGACCTGTTCACGAACTTGATCGGCTATTCGCCGGGTCTGTTGACGTTCCTCGACGGCCGGATCGGCCGGCCCCGAGTGTTCGTGTCGCACGGCACCGCCGATCCCCTCCTCCCGGTCACGACGACTCGCGACGTCATCGTGCCGGCGCTCCGGGGCACCGGCTACGATACGACGTACCGCGAGTTCAGTGGAGTCCACGAAGTACCGGCCGTCATTTCCGAGGCCGCGCTCGACTGGTTCCTCGGCTGATCCAAGCGTATTATCCAGGGTGTTCCCATTCAAAAAAGACCCTGGATGATCAGGTCGAAAAGCAGGGCCACCGGCAGGGCCCTTGTCACCCTCGCGATCCTGGCGGCCTGCGGTGGGCCGGTCCGTTCCCCGGCCCCCGCGCCGCTGGTTACCCCGGTCGGCCCCAAGGTCTCCGCGGCCGACGTTCAATTCATGTCCGGCATGATTCCGCACCACGCTCAGGCCGTCAAGATCGCGGGGTGGGCCGCGAGCCACGGGGCCCGCTCCGACGTCCGGATTCTGGCCGAGCGGATCATCGTGGCGCAGCGGGACGAGATTCTGCTGATGCAGACTTGGCTCCGGGACCGGGGGCAACCGGTGCCCGCCGCCGATGCCACTCATCACCGGATGATCATGAATGGCGCCGCCCACGACATGCTGATGCCGGGGATGCTGACCGACGAGGAGCTGGCGGCGCTCGATCAGACCCGCGGCTCAGCCTATGACCGGTTGTTCCTGACCTCCATGATCAAGCATCACGAAGGCGCGATCACCATGGTGGACCGCCTCTTTGCCGCAGACGGCGCCGGTCAAGACGAAGTGGTGTTCCGGTTTGGATCCGATGTCCACGCCGACCAGAGTACCGAAATCGAGCGAATGCAGTCGATGCTGGCAACCATTCCCAAGTGACGGAGCGCCGCCCAATGAACCGTGTCCCTGTTCCATCGCTGGTGCTGATCGGGGCGCTTTCACTCGCCGCCTGTTCTCAATCGACTTCCGGTTCGGGTGCCACGCCGGTTCCCGTGACCGGTCTTTCGACCGTGGCGCCAAGCCCCGATCCCCGGGTTGGTTTGAGCGCTGGAAAGACCACCGCGGGCGTGGCCGCTTGGAACATGCGGTTGGTGTCGAACACGCCCTCGCCGGCGCCGTTCCAGGGGGTGAGCAACTCGGACCTCGCCTTTCGGGGCACTCACGTGTTCCAGGGCAACTACAACGGGTTCGTCGTCTGGGACATGGCCAATCCGAAGAAGCCGACGCTCACCAAGCCGTATCTCTGCCCGGCGTCCCAGAGTGACGTGTCGGTGTACGGCAATCTCTTGTTCGTGTCCGGCGAGGGCCTGACCGGCCGGCTCGACTGCGGGCCCCAAGGAGTGCAGGACGCGGTGAGCCATGACCGGCTCCGCGGGATCCGGATCTTCGATGCCACCGACGTCACCAACCCGAAATACATCGCCAACGTCCAGACCTGTCGTGGGTCCCACACCCACACCGTGGTCGAGGATCCGAACGACAAAGCCAACGTCTATATCTATGTCTCCGGCTCATCCGGTGTTCGTCCGAACGACGAGCTCCCGGGCTGCTCGGGCCTGATGCCGGAGGACGATCCGAATTCCGCGCTGTTCCGAATCGAAGTCATCAGGGTGCCGCTCGCCGCACCCGAGCAAGCTCGGATCGTCAGTTCGCCCCGGATCTTCCAGGACCTCGCCCCGGTGGCCCGTCACGCCGAGCCGGTCGACTCGGCCGACTTGGCCCGCGCGGCCGCCCGCCCGCCTCGTCCGGCCCGCCCCGGTGCCGGTCGCGGCCCGACCCAGTGCCACGACATCACCGTCTATCCCGCCATCGGCCTCGCCGGCGGGGCGTGCGGCGGCTACGGTCTTCTGCTCGACATCAGTGACGTGGCCAATCCGGTCCGGATCGGCGCTGCCGCCGATTCGAACTTTTCGTTCTGGCATTCCGCGACGTTCAGCAACGACGGGTCGAAGATCCTGTTTACCGATGAATGGGGCGGGGGATCGGCGCCCCGCTGCCGGGTGACCGACAAGTACGAGTGGGGGGCCAACGCCCTTTTCACGCTGGTCAACCGGCAGATGCAGTTCAAGAGTTACTACAAAATGCCGGCGGCCCAGACCTCCCTCGAGAACTGTGTGGCCCACAACGGCTCGTTGATCCCGATTCCCGGACGCGATGTCATGGTCCAGGCCTGGTATCAGGGCGGGATTTCGATTTTCGACTGGACCGATGTTTCCAAGCCAACCGAGATCGCCTACTACGACCGGGGCCCGGTAGACTCGACTCGGCTTGCCAATGGCGGTTCGTGGTCGGTGTATTGGTACAACGGTTACATGGTGAGTTCGGAGATTGCCCGGGGCCTCGACATCTTCGAACTGGTGCCGAGCGGCCACCTGTCGCAGAACGAAATCGATGCGGCCAAGTCGGTCCGGTTCGACTACCTGAATGCGCAGGGGCAGCCGAAGCTGGTGTGGCCGGCCACGTTCTCGCTGGCCCGGGCGTACTTGGACCAGCTCGACCGAGGCGCCGGACTGGCCGCCGACAAGATCGGCTCAGCGCGGGCCGAACTGGCTCGGGCTGAGAAACTCTCGGGTCAGGCCCGGCGGGATGTGTTGAGTCAGTTGTCGACCCGGCTCCACGGCGATGCCCGGGGCGCCGCAGCGGAACCTAAGGCTCACATGCTGGCCTCGGCGGTTGGGGAGTTGGCCAAGCTCTAGACTGCCTAACGTGGAATCGGACCGGCCGTGGTGACCCGGTACCCGCCGCTGGGGTCGACGGTCACCGTGACCGTGCCGTCGGTGTCGGTGCGGTAGACGGCCCGGCGGTGGGACTGGTAGTACCGCATCGCGGTCGGGTGGGGGTGGCCGTGCTGGTTTGCTGCGCCGACGCTGATCACCACCACCTCGGGCTTGGTGCGGTCAATCCACCCCGGGGTCACGCCGTTCCGGGCGCCGTGGTGGGCGGCCTTGAGGATATCCACGTCAGGAATAATCCCGGCTTCCATCCAGGCGTTCAGAGCCTCGACTTCGCTGTCGCCGGTGAGCAGAGCGCGGAAACTGCCGCGCTCAACCAAAACGCCCAAGCTGCTGTTGTTCTCGGAGGCCCCGGTCAATGAAGACGGGAAGACGGTAATCCGGACATCGCCGAGCATGATCGGATTCCAGGGTGGTGGCGGGTTTCGGATTCCCCGCCGTGCCAACCACCGTTCGACTTCACGAGCGTTTTGGATGATGGGCGGGCGGTGGTTGGAGAAATACTGCTCCACCGGAAAATCGGAGAGCACCGCTTTCATGCCGCCGATATGGTCGTCGTGGTTGTGGCTCGCGACGGCCGCCACCAGTGAATCGACCCCGTGCTCGGCCAGGACCTGAACGATGTCGGTTCCCTGGCTCGCGTCAACCAACACCGCGCGCCGGCCCAGTTGAATCAAGATCGCGTCGGCCTGGCCCACATCGAGGAACTTGAGTTCGAGGGCCTGCGCCGCCGCGACGGGGGCGGCCAGCAGCCAGACCAGAACCGCTAGCGCCCCGCGGAAGAACCTCACCCGGACTTCTTAGCGCCGGGCAACCGGCTCCAACCGGACCACCGAGGACGGCTTGCTCTCCCCGTCGATGGCGAGATAGATGAACCCGTCGACTCCTTGCCGGACGTCCCGAATCCGGCCCTGCCGGCGGAACAGAATCTCGGTCAACTCGGCCTTCTGCCCGTTAATTGTCAGGCGGTCGAGTCGGTCGCCGCTCAAGCCACCGACCAACGCGCTGCCTTTCCAACTCGGGAACTTATCCCCCGTGTAGAACAGGAGGCCCGAGATCCCGATCGACGGAACCCAGATGTTGGCGGGTTGTTCCATGCCGGTTTTGTGGGTGCCGCTGTGGATGGCGTTGCCGCTCCCATAATTCACCCCGTAGCCGATGACCGGCCAGCCGTAGTTCAGGCCCTTCCGGATGTTGTTCAGCTCATCGCCGCCCTGCGGGCCGTGCTCCACGGCCCAGACTTCGCCGGTCTCGGGATGCACGGCCAAACCCTGGGAGTTCCGATGGCCGTAGCTCCAGCTTTCGGGCCGGGCGCCTTCTTTCCCAACGAAGGGATTGTCGGCCGGCACTTTCCCGTCGTCCTGAAGCCGAATGATCTTGCCCTGGTGGTTCGACAGATTCTGGGCCGGATGGGCCGTCAAATCGCCGGTGGACGGTACCATCCGGTCGCCGACGGTGATGAACAAGAACCCGCTCTTGTCGAACGCGAGCCGAGATCCGAAGTGACCCGGCGCGCCCTTGGTGACTGCGACGAAAATGTCTTCCACTCCCGTGAGGCGGTCGTTCTCGAACCGGCCGCGCGCCACCGCTGTGGTCGCGGCGCCGCTGTCGCCCGAGGGCTTCGAATAGCTCAGGTACACCAGCCGGTTCGACGCGAAGTTCGGATGGAGCACGACGTCGAGGAGGCCGCCCTGGCCTCGCACCACCACCGGAGGAACGCCCGGAACCGGCGCCTCGATGAGCTTGCCCTTCCGGATGATCCGAAGCCGGCCGGGCCGTTCGGTTACCAGGATATCTCCCCCCGGGAGGAACGCCATGGACCAGGGATTCATCAGCCCTTCCGCCACCGGCACAATCCGGAAATCATGCTGGGCGGAACGGTAGACGGTGGCCTGGCCGAGCGCCGGGCTGGACAACACCGCGGCCAACGCCGCGGACCACAGTGCGATGCGAATCATTGCCAACTCCTTGAGGACAACCGGAACGTAGTGTGACGGCCGGCCGGTGTCATCCCCTGCCGGGGCTTGCCGGATCTTCGCCGAGGACCAAAGTTCCAGAGGTTCCACTTTACAACCTGCGAGGTTCCCCATGGGTATCGCGTCCCGCCGCACCTTCCTGGAGCAACTGGTCGGCGCCTCGGCGGTGGTTGCTCTCCGGCCCACGGTCAGCCCGGCCATGCCGGTTCCGCCGGTCCGGTTGGATGAGTCTTATTGGATCGACCTCAAGCGCCAATTCACGTTTCCTGACCAGCAGATTCCGATGAACTCGGCCAACATGTCGCCGGGGCCCCGAACGGTGGTCGAGGCGGTGACCCGGGCCACTCGCGAGGTCGATGCCGATGTGTCCTATCAGAACCGGGCGCAGTTCGACACAATCCGGGAAACGACTCGCGAGCGGACCGCCCGCCTGCTCGGCGTCACGTCCGACGAAATTGCGCTGGTTCGAAATGCCTCGGAGGCGAACAACATCGTGGTGGCCGGCCTCGAACTCAAAGCGGGTGACGAGGTGGTCCTGGTCGATCAGAACCATCCGACCAACAATGTGGCGTGGGATGTCCGGGCCGCCCGGTACGGGTTCACGGTGAAGCGGGTGAGTTTTCCGGCCCCGCCCGGATCGGTCGCCGAGGTCATCGAGACGATGACTGCCGCGCTCACCGACCGGACTCGGGTCCTCGCCTTCACCGATGTGTCGGCCAACAGCGGGCTCCGGATGCCCACGGCGGAACTCTGCCGGGTGGCCCGGGCTCGAGGCATCTATGTCCATGTCGACGGGGCCCAGACGTTCGGGGCGCTCCGGCGGAATCTTCGCGACCTCGGGTGCGACTCCTACACGGCCAGTGGCCAGAAATGGATCCTTGGGCCCCGGGAGATCGGGATCCTCTACGTGCGTTCCGAACGGATCGACGCACTTTGGCCCGGGGTAATCGGGGTGGGCTGGGGGCCTGGCGCCAAGACCACGGCCAAGGGCGCCCGAAAGTTCGAGACCATGGGCCAGCGCAACGATGCCACTGTCGTCGGTCTGGCCGCGGCACTCGACTTTCACGAACAAGTCGGTCCCGCGCGGGTCGAAGCGAGAATTCAGGAGTTGGGCGGCCGGCTCCACGCCGGATTGGCTGCGGCCGGGTTTGAACTTGTTACGCCGAGGCCTGCCGAACTCCGCCATGGCGTCATCATCGCAAAAGCCGATGATCCGACCGCGCGGCGCTGGCACCAACGGCTCTATGCCGGCCACCACGTGATCGGTTCGCCGACTGGGGGGCTGCGGTTGAGCCCCAACCTGTGCAACACCCTCGCCGACGCCGACCGGGCGGTGCAATCGTTAGTGGCGGTCCGGAAAGAGCAGGGGTAGGCGGGCGCGAATATTGCTTTCGATGGCGGTGAGAATCGTACCCCATTCAAGGAGAATCCGATGGCTCCGTTAGGTTCCATTCTGCTGGCGCTCGGCACCGTGATTGTCCTCGGCCAGGATCCAGTCGAGAAGAAAGTCCTCGCGCTGCCCCACGTCCTCGAGGCCGTCGGGAAGGCGATCGACCAACCAGCGCCCGCCGGACTCACCGTCGCGGACCAAAAGGCCTACGCCGCCCAGACCGAATGGCTCAAGAGCGTTCGGAAACGGATCGAGCCCTTTGGGGTGCAATCCGAGCCCAAGGCGCCGCGGGACGCGGCCACCGGCCAGGCCTCCGGAAAGCGGCAACACGGGGTGTGGCCGATCAGGGAGTGGAGCGCTCTTCAAGCAACCCTCGAGCAAGAGGGTCGCCGGTTCGACCAACTGCAGGGCGCTTCCAAAGCCCGCCACGACATAGCCATGAATGCGATTCGCAACATGAAAGGTTAACGATCGATGGCGATCAGCCCGGGCCGACTTCGGTTCCAGGTCGGCGCCTTCGTCGCGTTCGCCGCCGTCCAAGATTCTGCCCGGACTCGCCCCGGCGCGGTCGTCCTCGACCCGCACACCGTCGAACGCTGGGTCGACTCCTTGGTGGAGCCCGCTTAAGGTCTCCGGAATCCCCGGCGCCATCGTGGTCGTCGTCCGGCGGTCTGCTGGCCGAATGGGAGTGGCTGTTTCCGTTAGGCATCGCGAATGGCTCGATCCTGGCGCCGGCCTCGCGGTGGTCGTGTCGATCACCGCCTAGCGGGTGCTCGGCGCTTTTCCCCCGTACGTCAGCTGGTGACGGCTCCGCGTCCCTGACCTGCCCCACCGTGGCATTCAGCAATCCGCCCGATCTTCAGGTAGTTTCTCATCACCTCGGCATGGCTCTCCCGTGACGCGACACCCCCTCCGCATCGCCGTGCGCAGCCTGATGCGCGCGCCCGGCTTCGCCGTGACCGCCATTCTCACCCTAGCCCTTGGCCTCGGTCTTTCGACCGCGGTCTTCACCGTCGCCGACGCGATCCTGATTCGCCGCCTTCCGGTGGGCGACCAAGGCCGCCTCGTCGTCCTCTGGAGTGAAACGCGTGAGCAAACCGCCAACTGGCCCTTCGCCATCGATGACGTCCGAGAGATTGCTCGCCGCCGGGGCGCCCTTGAGCAGGCCGGCTTCGTGGGGTACTACGGCTCCGCCCCCGAGACGATCCGAGACGGCGACCAGGTCTACCGGCTCCGCCGTTCCCTGGTGTCCGGCAACTTCTTCGACGTGCTCCAAACCCGGCCAGTGCTCGGCCGCGGCCTGCGGGCCGAGGATGACCTCGCCGGCGCCGCGCTCGTCGCGGTCTTGAGCCACCGCGCTTGGCGCCAACGGTTCGGCGGCGACCCGGCCATCGTCGGCCGGCAGCTCCTGATCCACGACACCGGCCGAGCCTACCGAATCGTCGGCGTCATACCCCAAGGTCTCGACTATCCGGAGGCCACCGATTTCTGGGCGCCCCTCGTGGCCACCAGCACCGGAACGGCGGACTCACTCAACCTGGTCTCGCTTCATCTGGTCGGCCGGCTTCGCGCCGGCGCGTCGAGGCCGGACGCCGAAGCGGAACTGACGAGCTATCTCCAACGACCCGAGGCGCCGGCATGGTCGCGGGAATTTCGGGGCGCGGGACAAGACCTTCCGTCCCTGATCCTCGGCCACACCAAACCGGCCGTGCTGATCTTCGCGGCCGCGGCCGTTCTGCTGCTGCTCCTCACCTGCATCAACGTGGCCAACCTCCTCCTCGTCCGCGGGCTCGGCCGGCGCCGGGAATTCGCGGTTCGATCGGCGCTCGGCGCGGGCCGGCGCCGCCTGGTCGCCGAGCTGCTGTTGGAGAGCGTCCTGCTCGCGCTGGCCGGCGGAGCTCTCGGCGTCGGCCTCGCCCTCGCGGCCGTGCGGGGTTTCGTCGCCGTTGCGCCCGGCGACATCCCCCGCCTCGACGAAATCCGCCTGAACGGCGGGGCCATCCTGGCTGCGATCGGCATTACGGCCGCGGCCACGATGCTGTTCGCCCTGGCCCCGGCCTTCGCGACATCGCGGGTCACCCTGCCAGACGTGCTTCGGGCCGGCGCCCGCCAAAGCGGGGGAGGCCGGCGGGTCCGGATCGTGACGGAAGGGCTGGTCGCCGCCCAGATCGCGCTCGCAGTCATGGTCCTGTTCGCCGCCGGATTGATCGGGAAGAGCCTGCTCAAGCTGGAGCGGGTCGACCTCGCCTTCGAGCCGACCCGGGTCCTGATCGGCGAACTGGCGCTTCCGGTGGAGGCGACCGATGGCGTTGCCAAACAGCTCGCCCTCCTCGACGGCGTGCTGGCCCGGGTGGCGGCGGTTCCGGGGGTGGAAGCCGTGTCGCCGGCGCTCACGGTTCCATTCGCTCCGACCGGATTCGGGATCGCCGGATTCCTCGCCAAGCCCGGTCAGTCGAAAGCCGAGTCGGCCAAGAACCCATTGCTCAACATGGAAGTCATCGCCCCGAACTACTTCACCACGCTCGGCATTCCGGTCCTCCGCGGCCGGCCGTTCAGTGCCGCCGACCTCACGGGCAGTGCCCCGGTGGTGATCATCAGCGAGTCGACCGCCCGGCACTACTGGCCCGGCGCCGACCCACTCGGCCAAACCCTGTTGTTCGGGCCGACCGACCCGCCGCTCACCGTAGTCGGGGTCGTGCCTAACACCCGTTACCGGGAACTCCGCACCGCCCGCGCCAGTGTCTATTTTCCCCTTCGGCAGTCGGCGTTTCCGGTGATCCCGTTGACCTTGGTTATTCGGACCGCCGGACCGCCGGCCTCGATCGTGGGCGCGGTCCGAAACGCGATCGCCGAGGGGAGTGTGGCCCTGGCAAGCGCATCACCGCTCGAGACGCTACTGGACCAACCGCGAGCCCAGCCCCGATTGAACGCGATCCTCCTGGCCGCCTTCGCGGCGACCGCCGTCATTCTCGCCGCCGTCGGCCTGTTCGGCGTGACTGCGACGATGGTGCGCCACCGGACCGCAGAGTTCGGGATCCGAATGGCCCTGGGCGGAACGCCGGGCGGGATGCGCCGGCTGGTCATGGGTCGCGGCTTGACGATCGCGGCGGCGGGAACGGCCACTGGGATCGGAGGGGCCTTGGTGACGAGTGGCCTGCTCACTGACCTCCTGTTTGAGGTCGGCCCGTCGGACCTCCTCACCCTCGGCATCGGGACGGCGCTGATTCTTGGTGTCGCGGCCCTCGCCAGTTGGCTCCCGGCTCGGGCAGCGATGGCCCTCGATCCCGGAGCCACGCTTCGTTCGGACCGTTAGCTGATCCCAGCCAACTTCCGCGCCAGGGCCCCTTGGTGTCGAGGTCGGCGCCCCGCTCGATCTGAATTCGTTGCGCTTGAGGCGATCCCCCGGCGCTGTCGTGGTCGTCGTTCAGCGGTCGGCCGTTGACTCAGGGAAGCCGGTCAACTCTGGTTCCGACTAGTATCTGATCGCGAATGCACGAGCCGATCGAAATTCCGTGTCAAGTTCGCGGAGGAGACTATCCAACTCGGCGGTATCGCTGCACCCCACATGGCCCTCGATGGCCCCTGCCACCCGTGCCAACGAGCCGGCGCCGATCATGGCCGACGACCCTCGGATCTTGTGGGCAACTCGGTGGACCTGATCACTGTTCCTTGCCAGGCGCGCGTCGGCGAGTTCGGAGAGACTTGCGGCGGTCTGATTTGCGAACACGGCGAGGTAGTGCCGGATGTCAGCTTCATCATCGCCGATCATGTCGCGCAACCGGCTCAGATCGAATGGGTCCGCTCCGGCGGAGGGGAGCGAGCTGCCGGATGGACGAGGGCCGGTTTCGATCCGTGGCGCTCCGCCTCCGCCCTTGAGATGACGACGAAGGGTTGCGGTAAGGCCCGCCGGTGTGAAGGGCTTACTGAGATAGTCGTCCATGCCGGAGGCCAGACAGGCCTCCATGTCGCCCTCGAGGGCGTTGGCTGTCAGGGCGATAATCGGAACCCGGGATCCGTCGCCGCGGGCCGCCTCGCGATCCCGGATTGCCCGGGAGGCCTCGTACCCGTCCATGACCGGCATTTGGCAATCCATCAACACGAGGTCGTAGGCGGCGCGGAACCGGGCCTCGACCGCTTCGGCCCCGTTGGTCGCCACATCGACGTGGAACCGGCCGCCGCTCAGGATTTCGAGAGCGAGCATCCGATTCACCGGGTGGTCTTCGACCAGCAGGATCCGGTACAACTCGATCTGGTCCGAGGCGGCCTCGTCACCCGTGGTCGGTTCGGGCGCCTCGAACCCGGAGTGAGAAACGGTGGCCGTCTTTTCAAACCCTTCCCGCATGAAATCCCGCCGGACCGGCTTCGCGACTACGTCGTCATACCACAACGCCTTGACTCGTTGATCGTTCCGGATCCCGGACGTCGTCGAGGCCAGGAGGATCGTGCGAACTGCGGCGAACCGGGGAACGCCCCTGAGCCAAGTGCCGAACGCCGGTCCGTCGTTACCGGGAAGGGTCTCGTCGACCAACACAATCCCTGGTGGTCGGGTGCCGGGAGCCTCGAGGATCCGGCGCGCCTCGTCCGTCGTGGCGGCCAGATACACCGTCCGGCCTGGGGCGGCGAGATAATGGCGCAGCGCTTCGCGTGCCGCTGGGTTGTCGTCCACGACGAGCACGGCGGTCGACGCAGCCGGCGGTGCGGCAACGGCCATTCGGGCACCCGCTAAGGGAACCTCGATCTCAAACCAGAACGTGCTGCCTTGGCCTTCGGTGCTTTCGACTCCGATGGCACCCCCCATCAGCTCGACCAAGCGGCGGGCAATCGAGAGGCCGAGACCGGTGCCGCCAAACCGACGGGTCGTCGAGCTGTCGGCTTGACTGAAGGGCCGAAAGAGACGTGCCTGAGCCTCCGGCGTTATCCCGGTGCCCGTGTCGCTCACTTCGAATCGCAAGGTGGCGGACTGGTCGGTGATTCGCTGGGTCAGCGCCCGGATCCACACTTCACCGACGGCGGTGAACTTGACGGCGTTACCGCCGAGGTTGAGGAGGACCTGCCGGAACCGACCGGGGTCGCCGATCACTCGGGAGGGCAGGTCTCGCGGGACGAGCGATCCGATCTCGAGCCCTTGCTGATGGGCTTTCACGGCGAGTAACTGGGCGACATCCTCGACCACGGAACCGGGATCGAACTCGACCCGTTCGAGATCCAACTTCCCGGCTTCGATCTTGGAGAAATCGAGGATCTCATCGATGATCGTCAGCAGCGCGTCGGCCGAACCGGCCGCGGTTTGGACAAATTGTTGCTGTTTGGCGGACAAGGGGGTGGACGAGAGGAGGCCGAGCATCCCGACCACGCCGTTCATCGGGGTTCGGATTTCGTGGCTCATGGCCGCCAGGAAGTCGGCCTTGGCCCGAGCCCCGGCAAGGGCCTGATCGCGGGCGGCGCCAAGCAAAGCACTCGCGGTTTCCCGCTCCCGGGTCTCATCCCGGATCCGGGCCACCATCGCGTTGAAGGCCCGGGCGAGGTCGGTAATCTCATCGTGACCCCGGCAATCGATCATCACGTCGCGGTCGCCCCGGGCCACCCGGTCAGCCGCCCGCTCCAGTTGACGGATTGGGGCGCCGATCCGGACCGAGAGCAGGAGGGCAAGCCCGACCCCGACGGCCATGGCCCCGGCGGCCCCGATGAGGACCACAAGGCGAAACCGTCCGATCTCGCGGACGCGATCATCTGACAGGACCCTGTCGGCGATGTCGGCCACGTGGTCGTGGTCGCCGCCAAGCGCCACGACCTCGGCGATCCGGCGGGCCACCTGGCCATGGGCCGCGACCGTGTCCCGCTCGTATTTGGCCGGGAGGTAGATCGCAAAAGACCCGATCAGCGGCACCAACACGAGGATCGTGCTACCAAGGAATCGGCTCCGGATCGAGACCAGTCGCCCTGTCATCGCATGCTGTCCCCTCTGGAGTGCCGAGCCGGACGAAATCGCCCTGAGTATCGGCACTGGACCGGCCTCCCTGAGGGGTCACCGCCGAGTTGGAGGTAGGCATTGCTCTTGCTTGTCAAGGCCGAGATATGACCAAGCCTCCGGAACTGCAACGAACTGCACGCCGGCGCAACCGACGGGGCTTCACGATTGTGGAGCTCATGACGAGTCTGGTCATCACCTCCATTCTCGCGGGAATGGCCATCGTGAAGTCCAAGGCAACCATCGAGCAGGCCAAGATCGCCAAAGCGATCGGGGACATTCGGGCAATCCAAGTCGAGATCCAGGCCTTCGAGGTCGGCGGCCAGCCGCTCCCGCTCAGCCTCGTCGACGTCGGCCGAGCCCAGTTCCTCGATCCGTGGGGGCGGCCCTATGAATACATCAACTTCGACGCCGTGAGCCGTGGTGGCGGGGTTCCACCGGGGGCCCGCCGAGACGTGTTCCTCGTCCCTATCAACTCAACCTTCGACTTGTACAGCCGCGGACCGGACGGCCAGAGCCGACCCCCGCTCCCTGCCGGCCCTAGCCAGGACGATATCGTTCGGGGCAACGACGGCGGCTTCATCGGCGTCGCCCGAAAGTTCTAACCACTCATGAAGCGGGAGTTCTTCCTTCGGAGCCGCGTTGCCCGCCGGGTGGTCGGACTGTTCCTGTTCGGCGCGGTCGGCCCGGTTGCGATACTGGCGGCGCTATCGTATCGGCACCTGAGCCGGAACCTCGAGGAGCAGGCGAGGGGTCGACTCAGCCGAGACGCCAAGTCGGCGACCATCATCCTTCTCGATCGATTGGCCTCGGCCACCGAAGAACTGAGAGGCGCTGCCCCCTTGGTCCTGCCCGACGGGGCAGGCTCGCACCGTCGGGCGGGGGCGCGCTGGATTGCGGTTTGGGGGCCAGGAGGGGAATGGCGCCCGCTCCGAGGGCCGGCCCCAGGCACCATTCCCCTCGCCCTCACCTCACCCGTTGCCGATCGCGTAGCCGGAGGCCAGGCTTGGGTAACGACCACTGGGGGCGGATCGCCCACGGTCCTCCTCGCAACCCGGCTCGAGTCCGACACCGCGGCGGTCCTCGTCGCCGAAATCGAGCCGGGCCGGCTTTGGGGCGCCCCCGATGTGAACCCGTTGTTGCCGACGGGGGCGTCCGGTTGCGTTCTCGGTCCCGGGGAGGTTCCGCTCCATTCGATCGGCGACGGCTGCCCTACTTCCACCGACTTCGAGACGGTCTCGGCGACCGCGACCGTCTTCCTCGGTTACGAGTTTGGCGCGCCGTCGTGGCAAGTCCGGGTGGTCGAACCGCGGCAGGTGAGTCTGGCCCCGATGGCCGGATTTCAGGTGAGCTTCTTCTGGGTGATGACCCTGACGCTGGCGGTCGTCTTCATCTTGGCCAACGTCCAGATTCGACGGAGCATGGAGCCGCTCGACGCCCTGACCGAGGGCACCCGCCGGGTGGCGGCAGGCGACCTCGGCCACCGGGTGGCCGTCCGGGCCGACGACGAGTTCAAGCTGGTTGCCGCGTCGTTCAACGGGATGGCCGCGAGTCTCGATCAACAGATCGGGCTGCTGACGTCGCTCCAAACCTTGAACCAAGCCGCCCTGGTCTCGCCCACCGCTGAAGGCGTGTTGACCCGGTCGCAGGACGTGCTTCGGCGGACCTTCGCCGGCGCCGTTTGCATCGCCGCACGGAGCCCCGCTCGCTCGGGGCAACTCTGGCAAGCCCAACTCGGCGACACCGCGACCGAGTGGCGAGCGTCGTTTCGGCCGGCCCAAGCCGAGCTCGACCGAATGCGCGGCCTGGCTGGTCCTGAGAGTCGTCGGGGCCTTGCCGCCCTTGATCATTTCGGGGCGTTGGCCATCGGCGCGGAATGGCACGTTGCCCTGGCTAGCCTGACCAGCCAGGACGAGTTGGTTGGGTTTCTCGCCGTTGCCAGACCCGACCGACCGTTCGGCCCGGAGGAACTCGGCCGGGTGAACTCGGTTGCGGGCCAGACGGCCGTCGCGCTCGCCAACGCCCGGTTGGTCGAACGGCTCGACGAGCTCGGGTGGGGAGCGCTCAAGGCGTTGGCGCGGACGATCGACGCCAATTCGCACTGGACCGCCGGCCACTCCGAACGAGTAACCGCGATCGCGATCCGGATCGGGCGGGCGATGAGTTTCAGCGAGACCGAAATCGACCTGCTCCATCGCGGCGGGCTGCTCCACGACATTGGGAAGATCGGGGTACCGGCTGCCGTCCTCGACAAGCCCACCTCACTGACCGTTGAGGAATGGAAGATCATCCAGCGGCATCCGGTCATCGGCGCCGAGATCCTTGCCCCCCTCCCGATCTTCGCGGGCATCGTACCGCTGGTGCGCTGGCACCACGAGGCACTCAACGGGTCGGGGTATCCCGACCGGCTGGTCGGCGACCGGATTCCTTTCAATGTTCGAGTGCTGACCGTGGCGGATGTCTTCGACGCTCTGACATCGGAACGGCCCTACCGCCCCGCTTGGGATGCCGAAGCTGCGCTCCGAACGCTGGAAGAAGGGATCGGGTCGCGATTCGACGGGGATGTGGTCCGAACCTGGGCCGGGATTGTCCGGGAGTGTTCGAGCGGCGACTGGACGGCGGAGCTCCCGAGCCTTGTGACACCCGAGGCCAACCCGGCGCCGGGTGGCCGCTGATCGGCGGAAGCACTGAGCCAAGGCGCGATTGCCATGCGGCCCTCAGCCACGCTTCGTTCGGACCGTTAGCTGATCCCAGCCAACTTCCGCGCCAGGGCCTTCTTGGTTTCGAGGTCGGCGCCCCGCTCGATTTGAATCCGCTGCGCTTGAGGCGACCCAGCCCCATGCATCGACTCGGTCAAGTAGCCGACCGCGTTCCGTCCCATCGTCATGTTCTCGATCAGCCGGAGCAGCCGAACCCGGTCCTCGGTCGACACCGCGGGGTTGCCACGCAAGTACTTGAGCAGTTTCGGACCGATTTCCGGATGCCGGAAATCCGGGGCCGAGGGTAAC
>JANPEL010000113.1:0-3711 GCA_031431925.1 Gemmatimonadota bacterium
AGGAGCCACAGCGTCGGCGCGAGGCCGCAAAGGAGGGAGGCCACCGTGAACAGGCTGATTCCAGCCAACAGGAGCCGGCGACGGCCTACGATGTCACCGAGCCGACCGACGCTGACGATCAGGGTCGTGATGGCGAGGAGATAGGCCAGGACGATCCACTGGACCGCCTGGAAGGACGCGGTGAACGCCGCGGCCAAGGTCGGCAAACCGGCATTGGCAATGCTGGTGTCAAGCGAGGGCATCAACATCGACAGTGAGAGGCTGGCCAGCGCCCAGCGAACCGACTCAGAACCTCGCGGACGTTCAGCCGCCGCCTCGCTTCGCTCGGCGATCATGGTGTTCACAGGGACTCCATTTTTCTGGGACTCCGGAAGCGGAATCGTCAGAACTATTGCCCATCGCTTGATATGGCGGAAGGCGCACCAGTTGCACTGCATTCATGCATGAAACGCCCTATGTGGCGAAAACTGGGCTATGTTCCATGAGTGTCCGCCCCAGACTTCAACCTCCTGGTGACCCTCGATGTGCTGCTGACAGAGGGCAGCGTCGCTCGCGCCGCCCGCCGGCTCGGGCTCAGTCCGTCAGCGATGAGCCGGGCGCTGGCGCGATTGCGAGGCACGACGGGCGACCCACTCTTGGTGCGAGCCGGGCGGGGTCTCGTACCCACGCCCCGAGCGCTCGAACTCCGCGAACGGGTCAGTCAGGTGGTTCAGAACGCAAGAGCAATCCTCCGGCCTGCCGAGCCGCTCGACCTCAAGCGGTTGGTTCGCACCTTCACCCTTCGCACCAGCGAGGGGTTCGTGGAGAATTTCGGCCCGACGCTGATCAGGAGGATCGGAGAGGAGGCACCCGGCGTCCGGCTCTGCTTCGTGCAGAAACCCGACAAAGACAGCCGGCCGCTGCGGGAAGGGATCGTCGATCTTGAAACCGGCGTGGTGGAGAAGACCACGGCCCCGGAACTCTGGGTCCAGGCGTTGTTCCAAGACCGATACGTCGGTGTGGTACGCCTCGGGCACCCCCTGTGTCGAGGCAAGGTCACGCCGGCCCGTTACGCGGCCGGCCGACACATCTCCGTCTCGCGGGAAGGCTTGGAGAAAGGCCCGATCGACGAAGCCCTCAAGCAACTCGGGCTGGAACGAAACGTCGTCACCATCGTCGGGGGCTTTTCGACGGCGCTGGGACTGGCTCGGGCCTCAGATCTGATCGCCAGTGTTCCGGAACGGCACACCGGAAGCCTCCGGGCCGGAATGCATAGTTTCCCGCTGCCGGTCTCAGCGCCGGAGATCACGATTTCTCTGCTTTGGCATCCGCGGCTCGATGCCGATCCGGGCCACCGTTGGCTGCGCGGTCTCGTTCTGGATGCCTGCGCGGTCCACTGAGGATCGACCGCCTCGGGCCCAGATCCGGATCTGGACGACGGACTATTGGGCCCGAATGCCTAACTCGCCCAGGGCTTTCGCGAGGAACTGGTACTCCGCCTCACCGTTATAGAGCGCGGCCGACACTCGGAGATACCGGGCCCGGTGCATCGGCCACGAGAACACCACCACCTGGATCCGGTACTCCTCGAGGAGCCGGCTCATCAGGGGATCGGCCGTGAGCGCGGGGCGACCGGGATCGGCATCCGGCTGGATGGCCAGGGTGGCCATCGAGGCCAGCATCGAGTCCGGCACCCGGCTCGGGGCGCCGATCGCGTCGGCCAAGATGTCACGGGCGCGGACGGCCAAGGCATGGTTTCGCTCCATGATGGCGGGCCAGCCACCGGGCAGGAGCCCGCCGAGATACTCGATGGCCTTCGGAATGCAGAGCCACGGAGTGGGATCGATGGTGCCGGGCCAGTCGTGCTCGACCCGGAACCGGGCGTTGCCCTCGGCGCCGGCGGAGTGGCCGTGACTGGTGATCAGCGGGCGGATCAGGTGGCGCCGGTCGGCCCGGACCGAGAGCACGCCCGCGGCCTTCGGGGTGCAAAGCCACTTGTGGCAATTGGTGGCCACGTAGGCCGCGCCTAACGCCCGGACGTCGAGCGGCACGATCCCAGCGCCGTGGGCCGCGTCGAGCAGCACGTCGACCCCGCGCGACTCGAGTTCCCGGGTCAGCCGTTCGAACGGGAGCCGGAGCGCGGTCGGGCTGGTGACCGCGTCGATCAGGGCGAGCCGGGTTCGGTCGGTGGCCGCCGCCAGTACCAAGGCCACGATCTGGTCCTCGCTCTCCGGCGGGAACGGCAGCGCCACGGGAACGACCTTCACCCCCTGGCGGGCGGCGATGAATTCGACCGTGTTGCGGCAGGCCTGGTAGGCGTGATCGAGCACCAGGATCTCGTCGCCCGGCTGAAAGGTCAGGCTCTTGAGCACCGTGTTGACCGCGGCGGTGGCGTTGGTCTGGAACGCCACACCGTCGGGATCGGCGTTCATGAAGCCGGCGATCGCCTCGATGGCCTCGCGCCACAGCCGAGGGCGCTCATTGAAGTAGAAGCCGGTCGGATTGGCTTCGATCAGGGACCGGAGGCGGGTCTGTTCCGCGAGCACCGCCGTGGGACAGGCGCCGAAGGAGCCATGATTCAGGACGGCAATGTTCGGGTCGAGCGACCAGTGGCCGGCGAGGTCGCCGCGGGCGGGACGGGAGGCGGAGATGGTCATCGGTTCATGGCTCCAAACCCAACTCCGCCATCAAGCTCCGGTACTTCGGGGTCGAGCCGATCGCTTTCACGATGGCCGGCATTCGGAGAAACCGAAGACCCGGAGTTGACCGGACCCGGATGGCCCGTTCGAAGGTGACCAGGGCGCTGTCGGTGGCGCCGATGGAGGCATACATCCAAGCCTGGCGGACGGCGTTCAGGGCTTCGTTGACTGACCTGAGATTGGCGATTGCCACCACCGCCTCCGGCTGTTTGGACGGATCGCCGGCGAAGGCGGCGATCGCTTGGCTCACGTTCGCTACGTCAAGAGCGGCCCCGGTCGCCGCGCCGAGTTCACGGGCCATGCCGGCGAGGTCGCCCCGAAGGAACCAGATCTGCGCCAACCAGACGTGGGGCAGAATGTATTCCGGTTGGAGAGACATGGCCGTTCGTTCTTCGGCGATGGCTTCGTCGTAACGGCCGAGTTGCACCAGGACCGCACCTCGCAGAAAGCGGGCGGCTGGTGAGGTCGGCTCGAGATGGAGCGCCCGGTCGATGGCGGCCAAGGCCTCCGGATACCGTGCCTGGACGGTCAGGAGGTCGCTGAAGCTGGCATGCGCCGGCGCGTAGTTGGAATCGAGCGCGATGGCGCGGCGGAGTTGCTGCTCGGCGCCAAGCCAATCCCGCTTCCCGTTGAGGAGGATGAATCCGAGCGAGGCGTGGGCCTCGGCGAGGCTGCTGTCGAGTGCAATCGCGCGTCGGGCCGCCGCTTCCGCCCGGTCAAAGGCTCCGGCGATTGGGAGGCGCATTTCGGGGTAGAATGAGATCTGGGCCATGGCGTCGGCGAGTCCGGCGTGGGCCGGGGCAAAGAGCGAGTCGTGCGCCACAGCTTGCTCGAAGTAGCGGTTGGCCGCTTCGATACCACGACTGGTCGACCGGTTCAACTGATAGCGGCCGAGCAGATAGGCCTCGTACGCCTGGGGGTCGACGGTGGCTCCCCGCCGGACGATTTGTCGTTCCCTCGACAGCAGGGTCACATCGAGTGCCGCCGCCACCCGCTCGGCGATTCGCGACTGGGTCGCGAAGACCTCGCCCGG
>JANPEL010000114.1:0-5168 GCA_031431925.1 Gemmatimonadota bacterium
GAGAGCCGAAACCGGAGGTCGAGTCGGCCGACGTCCGCCAGGAGCGCGCCCGCCGTGTCGCGAATCACCACCGACTCGAGCGCGAGCGTCGAGACGAAGTCGCCGCTGATTTTCCCGATCGTGATCGACCCTCGGACCAGGCGGTTGGACTCCTCCGACAGGAGCCGGGCCAACAGGGCCCGGCCCGGCCGCGTCCGGACCATGGCCGTCACCGTACCGAACGCGGCCGCCACCAGCGCCAGGAGCACCACATAGGCGGCCCGCGCCACGACGCGTCTCATTTAGAACGCCTGCCCAACCGACACCTGGAAGTTGAGCCGGCGGCTTACGGCCTTGCGATAGTCGCTTCGCACCAGGGTGAGCACCTCATCCTGGACCGAATACAACGCGCCCTCGGGGAGGGCCGTTCCGTTGTAGGCCACGTCGAGTCGCATCGGCCCGAGCGGGGTTCCGAGGCGAACGCCGGCGCCCGGAGTTACCCGCACGCCGGCCCCCAGGGAACTCCCCCGCTCCCAGACACCCCCGGCGTCAACAAAGGCAACCCACCGAAGCCGCCCGTTCAGGAACGGCGAGGGCAGCCGAAGCTCGAGATTCCCCAACACCAACGTGTTACCCCCGATCGGCGCCACCTGGACGGAGTCCGCCGTCGTGACGGTGCCGCCCGGCCCAACGTTGGTGACCGGGGTGACGTAGACCACCGGTCCGAGCTCGTTGCGGTCGTAGCCCCGGACGTCGTTGGCCCCACCGGCATAGAATCGCTGTTCCGGCGGGACGAAGTTGGCCGCGCCCGCGGCCAAGCGAAGCCGGGGCGAGAAGATCAGCCCGCCCTTGACCCGGGCGGCCAGCACCACGGCATTGCCTAACGGCCGGTACCAGGACGTCTCGGCGACCAACCGGGTAAACTCGGAGAACCGGGTGGACCCGATCAGCGGCGAGCTAAAGGTCGCTTCGAAAGTGACCACGGACCCACGGGTCGGATCGAGCAGGTTATTGACCCGTTGGCGGCTGGCCGCGCCGGTCAGCGTGGCCGCGAACCGCCGGTCCTGGAGCTGCTTGACGTCATCCGACCGGCAGGCAAGGAAGAACGCGCAAAAGCTGACCGCACCGGCCTGCGTCGCTCCGTAGCCGAGCCGGTAGGTCAGCGAGACCGGAAACCCGAGACCGGCGTCCCGCGAAAAGGTCACGCTGGTGCCGATCTCTTCCCGGCGATACACCCGGGTTTCCGACCGCCGCTCGGCAAACAGGGTGCCCGTCAGGGCATTCGAGGGCGAGAGAAAGACCGGCCGCCGCAACGAGACCGACAGTCCGTAGTTCAGTTTCCGCGATCCGAGGGTATCGTTCTCGAGCCCGCTGCAAATCGTCGAACGAAACGGGGCGGCCGACACCCCGATCTTCGACACCTCACCCGCGATGTCGATCTGGCGGCCTCGGCCACCCACATTCCGCGCCGTCCACCCCGCATTGGCCCGGACGCAATCGTTGCTTCCGACACCCAGCCCCGAACGGGCCCGGTGCATTGGGCCCTCCTGGACCTGCACGGTCAACGGCACGGTCGGATCACCGAGCGTGAAGAGCGTCGTGTCATTGCCCACGGTCGCATAGCGGAACAACCCCGATTGATACAGGTTGATCTGGCTCCGGTAGAGATCGAGATAGCGAAACGGGCGCCCGGTCCGGGTCGCCAGCAGCGACCGGACGAACGACGAGTCCACCGCTTTCGTCCCTTGGATTCGAATCGAACCGATCGTCGCCGGCATGCCTGGATCCGCAAACAGTTCCAGATCGGCCGTCCGCGCCACCCGGTCGACGGCCCGCTTCCCGACCAGGACCGACGCCGTGGGATACCCGCGATTCCAGAGTCGGTTCTGAATCGTATCCGCCGTGGCCAGGACCAAGTACCGGTTGTAGGGGGCCCCGACCCGAAGCGGCAAGTCCTCGACCAGCCGCCGCCGGTCCGGCAGCGAGTCCACGCCTGCCACGGTGAGACTCCGGACCCGAACCGGTTCTCCCTCGGTAATCCGAAAGGTGATGTACGCCTCTTGCGCGGTCCGGACGACTGTCGTATCGACCCGAGCATCCAAAAATCCGCTCAGTTGGTAGAACAGCCTGATTCGGGCCGCGTCGGTCCGGAACTCCCGCTCGTTGAGATAGCGTCTCTCCCCGAGACCAAGCCACCGAACCGCTCCTGATCGGACGAACCAACTTGACTTCGTGGTGGAGATCGCCGCCTCAAGCGACACCGTCGTGATCGATCGATTCCCCTGGAACGTCAGCCGACGGATCAGAAGGCCGGACTCCTGGGCCGCCGCTGACCCAACGCCCGCGACGGCGAGGATCCCAGGCAGGATCCACCCGGCTCGACGAAGGCCCGCGAGCGTCACTGCCCAATTCCGAAACACGTACTCAGTCGAGCAGGCCGTAACCACCCCTATTCGTCGAGTTGACCCCACAGCCTAAATGTAGTAGCCTGTTGACGTTACGCCACCACCACTCGGCAAGGTCGGTCCTGGCAGCCGTTTTTGCCGTTCGTCAAGGACCCGCGATCGGCCCATCCTATGAGGTGACCAGCTCCATGACACTACGCCAAGCCGCTTGGTTGTGCCTGGCCGCGGCGGCGGGGCCCGCCGATTCGGCGGCGGGTCAAGGCGCCAAAGCCCGCCTAACGATGGCTCTCGACCAGGCCCCCCTCGACCGCCACCACTGGGGCATCGCGGTGCTCGATCCGGCGGGCCGCCTGGTCTTCGGGCGGAACGCCGACCGCCTGTTCATGCCGGCCAGCAACACCAAGCTCGTCGTGACCGCCACCGCTCTCGCCATGCTCGGCCGCGGCTGGACCGTCCGAACCCCGGTCTATGCCGGCGGTCCGGTCATCGGCGGAACGTTGGCGGGCGACCTCATCCTCTACGGACAAGGCGACCCGACCTGGAGCGCCCGGTGTTTCGCGATCGACACCCTGGCCGCCGGCCGTTGCGAAACCGATCCGTTGGCCAGGCTCCGGCCCGTGGCGGCCGCGCTCCGGTCCCGGGGCATCAATCGGATCGCCGGGGCCATCGTCGGGGATGGAAGCGCCTTCGAGCCAATCCTGGTGCACCCAACCTGGGAAAACGACGACATCGTCTGGGGCTACGGCGCACCGGTCTCGGGACTCGGCTTCAATGAGAATGTGGTGACGGTCACCCTCGAACCGACCACCGACGGCCAGCCGGCATCGCTCCGCGTTTCGCCCGACCTGGGCGGGCTCTCCATCGACAATCAGGTCGTCACCAGCGATACCGGCGTGACCCGGATTCAATGGCGGCGCCCCGATGGGCAGGCGATGGCCCAGGTGACCGGGACGCTCCGGCGAGGCGACCCGCCGGAGCGGGATGAACTCGCCGTCGCCGATCCCAATCGGTTCACCGCCCTGGCGCTCGCCGCCGTGCTCAAGGACTCCGGCATTGCCGTCCTCGGCGGCGTTCGGAGCACCACCGATCCCACCGCCACGGCAGCGCACCGGCGCACGCCTCCACTCGCCGAGATCGTCTCTCGGCCGTTGGCCGATTGGGTCTTCCCGATCCTCAATGTCAGTCAGAATTGGATCGCCGAGATGTTGAACAAGCAGCTGGGCCGCCAGTTCGGACTGGGCGGATCCTGGCAAGAGGGCATCGCCGTCGAGCGCCGGTTCTTGATCGACGAGGTGGGTCTCGATTCGACCCAGATCATGATCCACGACGGATCCGGACTTTCCGCCAAGAACGCGATCTCGCCGCTGGTCTTTGCCCGGCTGCTTGCCTTCATGCGCCGCCACCCGGAGTTCGAGGCCTTCGCCGCCGGATTGCCCCAAAGCGGCATGACCGGCACGCTCCGCAGTCGGTTTCGCCAGGGCCCACTCGACGGCCGGGTCCGCGCCAAAACCGGGAGCATCGGACAAGTCAATTCACTGTCCGGGTACCTCGAACGGGAGCGACCCAGCCAGGATCCCTGTCGGACGTTCAGCGTCCAGGCCAACCACCACACCCTGGGCGGCCGAACGATGACCCGGGGGATCGACAGTGTCGTCGTTGCCATTGGCGATCTCGGTCGCTGCACCTCCCGGCGATGAGTCGTCTATACTACGGGCAACCCGACATCGAAGCGGCCATGAAGATCTACACCCGTACCGGCGACGAAGGCACGACCGGCTTGTTTGGCGGCGGCCGGGTGCCGAAGCACCACCCCCGCGTCGCGGCCTATGGCGATATCGATGAACTCAACTCATTCATCGGCGTGGTCCGAGCCCATCAACCCGAGGCGTTCTTTGACGAGCTGTTCGCCACGGTGCAACGCGACCTCTTTTCGATCGGGGGCCATCTCGCCACCCCCGACCCGGAGAAGGTCCGGGCCGCGTTGGAGAAGGCGCAGTTGTCACCGGACCGGGTCACCGAGTTCGAAACGATCATGGACCAGGCCGACCAGGAACTGCCGCCGCTCCGCGCGTTCGTGCTCCCCGCCGGCACCCCCAAGGCCGCCGCGCTCCATGTGGCCCGGACGGTTTGCCGCCGGGCGGAGCGGCACCTCGTCGCGCTGAGTGACACCGTCGCGGTGCCGGAGCTGTTCGTGATGTACCTGAACCGGCTCAGCGACCTGTTGTTTACCTTGGCCCGGCTGGCCAACCACCGGGAAGGGCGTGGCGACGTCACGTGGTGACGGTCCGTCACGCCACCGGGAGCTACCCGGTGGTCATCGAACCCACCGGCTTGGGACGCCTCGCGGCCTTCGCGGCCGAATACCTCCCGGGGCGGCACCTTGCAATCATCACGGACCGCAACGTGGCGCGGGTGATCGCCCACGACCTCAAGGCCCCGGTCCTGGTCGTCCCGCCCGGCGAAGGCTCGAAAAGTCGGCGGCGGTGGAGCGACCTGACCGACCAACTCCTGGACTTGGGCTTCGGCCGCGATGCCGGCCTCGTCGCCGTGGGCGGCGGGGTGGTGGGTGACCTGACGGGGTTCGTGGCCGCCACCTTCCACCGCGGGATTCCCTACCTCCAAGTCCCGACCTCACTGCTCGCCATGGTCGACGCGTCGGTTGGAGGGAAGACCGGCCTCAATACCCACCACGGCAAGAACCTGGTCGGCGCCTTTCATCCGCCGACCGGCGTCTTGATCGATCCGACCGTGGTCCGTAGCCTCCGGTCGGCCCACCTCCGCGGG
>JANPEL010000115.1:0-1771 GCA_031431925.1 Gemmatimonadota bacterium
TGTACCCGGCCAGGACGTTGGTGACACTTCGCGGCTTGTGAAAAGGGAGAACCTCCGGACTTAGTGGAGGTATCTGAAATCTTCACAAGTCACGGAGGTCCTCATGAACCACGCTAACGCGCGTTTGAATATCCATGGAAAATTGCTCCTCATTCGGCGCGTAACTGTGGATAAGCGGCCCGTCGCTCACGTCGCGAAGGAACTCGGAATCTCCCGCCAGTGCGCCCACCGGTGGGTGGCGCGCTTTCGCTCTGAGGGCCCCACTGGATTGCGGGAGAGGTCCTCCCGCCCGTGGTCATCACCGAAAAAAACAAGCCCTGAGCTTGAAAGCATTGTTCTCGCGTCCAGATGGAAGCTGAAGGTCGGTCCGCTCCGCATCGCTGAGAGAACCGGGGTTTCACCCCGGACCGTGTCCCGGATCCTGGTGCGCCACCAGATCCCACCACTGGCGCATTGCGACCCACTGACCGGGCAACAGATCCGCGCCTCACGGGCCACGAACAGCCGCTACGAACGCGAGCGACCCGGCGAACTCCTGCACATTGACGTGAAAAAGCTCGGCCGCATCCCGGACGGCGGCGGCTGGCGGGCAGACCCGCAACAGAACAGGCGAAACCACAAGACGGGGCCCAAAAAGATCGGATTCGACTACGTCCACGCCGTGATCGACGACCACACCAGGCTCGCCTACGTCGAGATCCACGCCGACGAGAAAGGCGTTACCGCCGCCGGCGTGCTGATTCGGGCGGCGGAATTCTTCGCCAAGAACGGGATCCCCAAGATCGAACGGATCCTCTCCGACAACGCGTTCGCCTACCGAAACTCCGCCGCGTTCAAACACGCCGTCGCAAGCCTGGGCGCAGAGCAACGCTTCATCAAACCGCACTGCCCCTGGACCAACGGCAAGGTCGAACGCCTCAACCGCACCCTCGCCACCGAATGGGCCTACAGCCAAGTCTTCACCAGCAACGAGGACCGCACAGCAGCTCTTGCACCCTGGCTCAACTACTACAACACTGAACGAATCCACGGCGGCATCGGAGCAACCCCCATCAGCCGAGTGTCACCAACGTCATGACTCAGTACAACTAGTGTCCCATCCCCAACCCACCGTCGACGGGGATGACGGCCCCGGAGATGTACGCGGCATCGTCACCGGCGATCCAGGTGACGACTCGAGCCACCTCCCCCGGAGTGGCAAAGCGTCCGGCGGGGATGCTGCGCTTGTAGTCCGCCTGCTGGGACTCGGACAGCTTCGCGGTCATATCGGTTTCGATGAAGCCGGGCGCGACGACGTTGGCGGTGATCCCTCGAGCGCCGAGTTCACGGGTCACTGATCGGGCCAGCCCGATCAGCCCGCTCTTCGAGGCGGCGTAGTTGACCTGACCCGCGGATCCGTAGAGCCCGACCACACTCGAAATCAGAACGATGCGACCGAATCGTGCCTTGAGCATGCCCTTGGAGGCGCGCTTCACGACGCGGAACGCGCCGCTCAGGTTGGTATCGATGACCGAGGTGAAGTCATCGTCGCTCATGCGCATCAGAAGCATGTCGCGGGTGATACCCGCGTTCGCGACGACAACCTCGACCGGACCGAGCGCCGACTCGATCTCCGTGAAGGCGGTGTCGATGGAGGCGGCATCCGTTACGTCGGCGCGCACCGTCAGACTGCCGGCGGGGCCTTCCCCCGAACGGGCCGTGACCGCAACGCGGTGCCCCTGCCTGATGAACTCCTCGGCAATCGAGAATCCGATGCCGCGGTTGCCCCCGG
>JANPEL010000116.1:0-5252 GCA_031431925.1 Gemmatimonadota bacterium
GCGAGGCGGGCGACGGTTTCCCAGTCGGCAGCGTCGATGGCGCGGAACATGGCTTCGAGGTCGGCACGAGTCACAGGCACTCCCGGATGAAGCGACACGAATGGTGACGCATCGGAGCCTACGGCCGTTCCCTCGTTTGGACAAGCGGGTCACAAGGCGATAGCTTCGGCCGTTGACCCTCCCGAGCCGGTACGCCCAATGCCCCTGTCCCGTCGTTCGTTTCTGGCGACCGCCGCTATGTCGCCGCTGGTGTCCCCGTCCCTCGGGCTGCCGAGTACCGACCCGCCGTACGCCGCCGATCCAGCCCGGTTCGAGCCTTGGATCGAGGTCGATCCGGCGGCGCTCCGGGCCAACGTGGCGGTGCTTTCGGAACTCGCCGGGGGTCGGCCCATCATGGCGGTGGTCAAGAACAACGGCTACGGACTCGGCATCAAGGCAGTGGCGAAGGCGCTGGACGCCGACCCGCGGGTGAGCGGGTTTGGCGTCGTGAAGGTCGCCGAGGCGTTCGCACTCCGCGACGCCGGTGCTCGGAAACCGATCCTCCTTCTGGCGCTGTTCGCCGCCGCCGATGGCGAAGAGCTCGTCCGCCGGGGGATTACGCTGAGCCTTGGTGTCCCCGATATCGGCGCGCGAGTCGCGAAGGCCACGGCCCGGGCCGGGCGTTCCGCCCGCGGGCAGTTCTACATCGACACCGGGATGAGCCGGATGGGGCTCCCGTACCACAAGGCTTTCCCGGTTCTGCGCGACCTCTCGCGTCAGCCGCGACTGGAAATCACCGGGATGATGACGGAGTTGGCCGAGGATCCTGACTTTGATGGGGAACAGGTCCGCCGGCTCTCGGCGCTGGCCGCGGAGGCCCGGGCGGCCGGGGTGACGACCGGGCCGTTGCATGCCGCGTCCTCGCACGCGGTCTTCAACCGGAAGGACACCCTGCTCGACGCGGTGCGCCCTGGGATATCGCTCTTCGGCGCCTATCCCACCGACGATGGCAGCGAGCGTTCGATCGCGGCGCTGACGGTGGCGTTTCGTCTCAAGGCGCGGGTGGTCAGGGTGGAGCAGCTTCGCACGGGGGACACCGTCAGCTACGGTCGGCGGTTCAAGGCCGAGTCGCCGACCTGGGTGGCGACGATCCCGATTGGGCACGCCGACGGCTATCCGCGGTCGGCGGTTCGAGGCGGGCAGATGTTGATTGGCGGCCGGCCGAATCCGGTGGTCGGGGCCGTGAGTGCCAGCCATGCCATCGTCAACCTCGGTGCGGCAACCACCGTGAAGGTCGGCGACGTCACGACGATTCTAGGGCCGGACCACCCCGCCATCCATCCGAATACCCTGGCCGGGACGACGGGGATTTCGGTCTACGATGTCCTGATGCACCTGAGCCCGAGTCTGCCCCGGATCGGTTGAGGCGCGGATGAGAGGTTCACCCCTCCTTGGGACGCCGCGGCCGTTGCCGCGCCGAGATGGATCGGATTATGAGGCTCCGCTTTGCGGTCGGTCGGATCGGAACCCGGGCCCCTGCCAATGCCGCCTTGATCAGCGACCGAATCGGAGCCGTGTCCAGATCCTTCGCCGATCCGAGCCGGACGTTCCGAACCCGGGTACCGCTTCCCCGGAGTAGCTTCAGAGGATCCGGCAGTGCCGGGCCGTTTTGCAAGAAACCCACAATGATCCACCGCGGCGCGAAGGCCACCGAGAGCACGGCGTCCGAGGCCCGTTCGGACGGACCGAATCCGACGACGAGGAAGTTCCAGTTGTCGTAGACGAGTTCGGTGGCGCCGGGCACCAGTCGGCGCATCTTCGCCAACGCGGCCCGCCCCTCGGCCGCGACTGGCGGGGTGTACTTCGCGATGAAATCCGCGAGCTGGGTCCGGGCCGGCCTTGCGGTGCCTTCGGACCGGCGTTGTCGCAGTGGCATGGCTAGCGTCCGGGGCTGATGGCCGTCATGCGGATTGCGCAAAATAGAGCGCCCGCCCCTGGAGCCGTCAAGGCGACCGGGTGGGGAGGCTACGGCGTTTGCGGCGTGAACGGAATTCGGAATGGAGTGCTATCCGGAGCCGGGGTCGTGATTCGGCTGCCCTGCTTCAGAAAGACCCGACGCCCGCCAATCCGAATCTCGACCCGGGGCGCCGCGCGCGGAACCGCGATGTCGAAGTCCGCGGCCGAATCGCTGTTATCGATCACCAGCCGATCGGTGTTGGAGGTGAACGACGGCCCGGTGGCCCTGGCTTGCACGACGAGATCAGCCCCGTCGGTCAGGGTCACCCTGATTTCGCCGGCCGTTTGAGCGCTCTGAAAGACAACCTCGAACGACGGCCCCGGGACAACCGCGATGCCACCGGTCGCTGGTGCGGCGGGCGCCGGCGGCGGAGCCGCGATCACGGTTTGGGGTGGCGGATCCGATCGAACCAGCGCCCGAAGCCAGCCGCGCACTGGAGAGCCGGGAATGGCATAGGCAGCCCCGGCGAGACCAACGGCCAGGAGCCCGGCGGCGGCCCAACGAGTCCACGTCGATTCCGGCCGCACCGCTCGAGCGATCACGGTCGCGACCTCGATCCGCGGTTGCCCATGATCGACCCGGCCGAGCAGCCCCATCACCTCGTCGTCTTCAGCTTCCGCCTCGTCAACCCGGGCCCGGCAATCTCCGCAGCCGGCGAGATGGTCATGCACCTGCGCCGCGTCCTGGGGCGTCAGCTCGCTGTGGAGAAGCCGCTGAACCTGCTCGTCGTCAAGATGGGTCGAAGGCATCATCGTAAAGCTCCCGAAAAGCCCGTTTGGCCCGCGCCAGCAGGGTCCCGACGCTGGCCTCATTGAGGTGGAGGACGGCCGCCAGATCGCGATAGCTCATCCCCTCCGCCCGAAGCAGGAGGAGTTGGCGGTCGCGTTCCGGCAGTCGGTCGAGTGCCAGCCGGACCTGCCGGCCCCGATCCAGAGCCACCGTCGTGCTCTCCGGCGAGGGCGGCGGGTCGGCGTGGACGTGCTCGGCCCGTTCCACCGTCAGGAGCCGAAGCCGGCGGCTCGCGGTGGAGCGGGTGTTCCGAAACAGGTTGAGGGCGACCGTGACCAGCCAGGCGTTCGGGCGGTCCGGCAGCGAGCCCCGCCGGTACAATTTGACGAAGCTGTCTTGCGCGAGGTCTGAAGCCAAATCGGGGTCGCCCGACAGCCGGTCGAGGAACCGACGGAGGCCGGCGAATTGCTCCGTAAACAGAGCGACGAACTCCTGGTGGAACGGGGTGGCTGAATCAGACATGCCCAATGCCATCCCCGCCGGTAGTTCCTTGGCGGTCATGTCCAAGGAACTCCGACCTCCTCGGGTTTGTGACAGCGCCATCTCGGATCAGAAGCGCCAGTCGAGACCAACGACCAGGGGCGCGAACGGCCGCATTTCGATGGGAATCGGAGCGCCGGTCACGGCATTCGTGGCGTACGTCAGGATGTTCTTCCGGCCCAGCAGGTTGGTGACCGTGCCGAACAGGCCGAGTTCGACATTTCGGCCCCCCAGATCAAAGTGCCAGTGATGGCGAAATCCCAGGTCGACGCGGAGATAGTGGGGCAATCTCGTGCCGCCCAGCGCTCCGGCGTACCGTGGGCTGCCCGCAAATTCGCAGCCCCGATCGATCAAGTTGCAGCCCTCCCACTCGAACGCCCCGGCCACGCCGGTGGCTCGCCGGCCCCAGGCGCCGGCCACGCCAAGCCGGATCGACGAGGCGGGGCCGGGGAAGACGATCACGCCGCCCTCTAACCTGTGAGTCGCGCCGTACCCCGGCCGGTAGCTCGAATCGCCGTATGTTAGGCGGACCTGTTCGATGCCATAGCTGGCCAGGATTCCAATTCGGGCGGTACTGACGCCGGCTTCGAGCGAGGCGCCCCGCGCCCGGCCCGATCCAATCGCGAAGGCGCCGGCCGTGAACGGGCGGGCGTCGCCGGGTGCCGCCAAGAGGAGCCCCCGCTGGTGCCGGTCATACGCTTCGGCCGTGACCCGGGTGGCCGTCGAGGGGCGATAATCGAATGAAATCAGGGCTTGATCGCTCGTGGCCACGGGAAGCCCAGCGGACCCGGCGCCAAGGTAGAGGTCGGTCGGAAAGATCCGGTCCGCGATCGATTCACCGTTTCGCGCCGACTGGGCAAACTGGCGGAAGCGGGCATAGCTCGCCGTGACGGCCAGGCCCCGGTGAGGCTGCCACCGGAGCGAGGCGTTCGGGCTGACCAAGACCTCGGTCCGCACCAGGGCGATCGAGCTGCCGATCGTCACGGCGAGCCCTGGCCCGATGGCCCGACGATGGTCGACAAATCCGGTGACCAGCGGGCCGGAGGAGTTGCTTTCGAAGCCGGAGCCCACCGAGTCGGCGGCGACCCGGTATTGGATCCGCCGGGTTTCGACCCGGAGCCCGCCTGTTCCGACCCCCCCGGCGACCGGTCGCTCGATCGTGGCCAGCAGGCCGAGGTCGTTCCGGCCGGCCCGGAGGTCAAGCGGCCCCGTGGGATCGACCCACTGCGAGGCGGCGTCACTCGACGCACTCCAACCGACCAACCGCGTCGTGGCGGCCCCGCGGGTCCGCTGCCACGATGCGCCTAACGATCGGTTGCCCCACGCGAATCGGTGCCGGGGAAGGGCCGGGTCGTCGCCCGCGACCGGTTCGGCCCGAGCGGCGGCACCAAGTTCGTTCCCGCTTCCCATGCCCAGGACCGACAACTGCCCCCCGGCCACGGGGACTTCCAGCTTGGCAAGCCAGTCATTGGTTTCGCCCCGCAGGTGCGAGGCGTCGCCGGCCGGCGCGAGCGCGGCGGGAAACCCGGAGCGAACGCTGGCTAAGTACCCCGCACCCTTCGTTCCGAGCGGTCCGTCGATGGTGAGGCGGGCCTGGCCGGTGCTGAGACTTCCCTGGGTTTCCTGCCGCCGGCCCGGCGATCGGGTGGTGGCCGAGATGACGCCGGCAAGGGCATCCGGCTGATCAGGTGTTCGGGCAACCGACGTCAGCCGGACCGACCCGACGGCGTCCGGATTGAGGGCGCCGAAGACCCCGGCCGCATGATAGGGACTCAGCACCGGAATGCCGTCGACCTGGTACGCCGTGTGGTCGCCGGCCCCGCCCCGGACATGGACGCCGCTCGGTGATTCCGGTTCCACCGACACCGGTCCTCCGCTCAACGCCAGGAACCCGTCGGGTTCGGCAAGCAGCGGGTGATTCCGGGCCGCGGCCATCGAAACGATCCGGTCGGGATCGAGGGAGCCGGCCGGTTCGGTGCCGCGGAAC
>JANPEL010000117.1:0-10810 GCA_031431925.1 Gemmatimonadota bacterium
GTGGCCTTGGTGTACCTGATGATGGACCGGAACTTCGGGTCGAGCTTCTTCATGCCCGATGGCGGCGGCGATCCAATCATGTGGCAGCACTTGTTCTGGATTTTCGGCCACCCGGAAGTGTACATCCTGATCTTGCCGGCCTTCGGCATTGCGTCGGAGGTGCTGCCGGTCTTCTCCCGGAAGCCGCTGTTCGGGTACACGGCCATGGTGTTCTCGGGCATCTTCATCGGCTTCGTCGGTTTCGGGGTGTGGAGTCACCACATGTTCGCGACCGGGATGGGGCCGTTTGCCGACACGTTTTTTTCGCTCGCGACGATGGTGATCGCGATCCCGACGGGGGTCAAGATCTTCAACTGGATCGGGACCATGTGGGGCGGGTCGCTCCGGTACACCTCGGCGATGATGTTTTCGATCGCCATGGTGGCGCTGTTCATCATCGGCGGGTTGTCGGGCGTGATGCACGCCTCGCCGCCGGCCGACCTCCAGCAGACCGACACCTATTTCATCGTGGCCCACTTCCACTACGTCTTGTTCGGCGGATCGATCTTCGGGCTCACCTCGGGCGCCTACTATTGGTGGCCGAAGATGTTCGGGCGGTTGCTCGATGAGGGGCTTGGCAAAGTCCACTTCTGGCTGATGTTCGTCGGCATGAACGTCACGTTCTTCCCAATGCATATCCTTGGCCTCAACGGGATGCCGCGCCGGGTGTACACCTATCCCGAGGGCCTCAATTTCGAGTTTTGGAACCAGATCGAGACGGTGGGTGCCTTCTTGATCGCGGCGGCGTTCCTGGTGTTCATCGTCAATATCATCAAGACGTGGATGGGGCCGGCCAACGCCCCGGCCGATCCGTGGCACGGCGCCACCCTCGAGTGGTCGATTCCGTCGCCGCCGCAGGAATTCAACTTCCCGAAGCTCCCGGTGGTCGGCAGCTCGATGCCCCAGTGGGATGCTCGCCGGGCGGCTGGCGGGCATTTGCCGGAGCCGGCCCTGGTCAGCGGCGCCGACATCCCGATGCCGAATCCATCGTACTGGCCGTTGGTTACTGCGATCGGGGTCAATTTGGTGCTCGGGAGTTTGCTCTTCGTCCGAATGTGGCCGGGTTGGTGGATGGCCACGATCGCGAGCGCGCTGCTGCTGTTCCTCGGCGCGTTCAAATGGGCTTTCGAGCCGACCGGGCACTAACCAGGAATTCGGAGACTAAATACCGTGGCCCAAGCCGCTACTGCCCACGCCCCCGGCGAAATCGACGAGCACCACTGGACCTCAACCGGCCTCAACAGCCGGAAGATCGCCATCTGGGCCTTCATCGGCTCCGAGTGTCTGTTCTTCGCGTCGTTGATCTCGACCTACCTCGTGTACCGCGGGAAGAGCCTGGTCGGGCCGCTTCCGCATGAAGCATCGCAGTGCATGCTGCACGGGAAGATGCAGGCCTGCGACCCGATCTTCTCGATTCCTTTGGTGACCTTCGGCACCGCGGTCCTCCTGTTCAGTTCCTTCTTCGTCGTGCTGGCGCTGAACGGTGCCCAGCGGGGCGACCGGAAGGCGATGCTGACCTGGCTCACGGCCACGGTGATTTGCGGCCTGTTCTTCATCGGGATGCAGGTCTACGAGTTCAATCATTTCTACCACTTGGGCCTTGGGTATAGCACCAACCTGTTCGGTTCGACCTTCTACACCCTGACCGGATTCCATGGCGCCCACGTGACCCTCGGCGTCATTTGGCTCACCACCATGTTGATCCTCGCGGTTCGCGGCAAGGTTCCGCCCGAGAAGTCGCTCAATTTGGAAATGGCCGCGCTGTACTGGCACTTCGTCGACGTGGTCTGGATCGTGATCTTCCCCGTTGTTTATCTGATGCGCTAACCGGGACTTCATCGAATGCACGCTCATGCAACAGAGGGACACGGTGCCGGGGATCATGCTCATCCGACCCCCGGGTTGTACCTCAAAGTGGCGGTGGTGCTCTTTGTCCTCACCGCGCTCGAGGTGTTGGCCTATGAAGTCGGCCACCGGCCGACCTGGCCGTTGCACAACGTGGTCGAACCGTTGGTGGTACCGATTCTGCTGATTCTCTCGGCGGCCAAGTTCGCGTTGGTGGCCATGTTCTACATGCACTTGAAGCAAGACTCGAAGCTGTTCACCAACCTCTTCGTCTGGCCGATCCTTTTGGCCGCGGCGGTCATCCTTGGGCTCATTGTGCTCAGTGTCCTCTGGGGCAAGGCGACGTTCTAGTCCGAGTACCGAAGGGGGCGGGTTGAAAGCCCGCCCCGGCGCCCCCCTGGCTCGTCGTTGACATGTCCCTTCCCGGATACCCGATCGAAAATCTCCAGCCCGGAGCTCCAATGACGAGACAGAGTCCGTTGGTTCCGACATTGATACTGGCCCTCGTGGCCAGCCAATCCGGATCGGGCCAAGCGCCCAAAGAACTCGGGCGCTGGGAACGAACCGCCCGTGACCTGCTCAGAGAACTGGTAGAAATCAATACCTCCGAGAGCGTCGGGAGCACCGCCAAGGCCGCCCACGCGATGGCTGCCCGGCTCAAGGCGGCCGGGTTTCCCGATTCCGATGTGGTCGTGGTGGAGCATGCGGCCCGGAAGGGCAACCTGGTGGCCCGGCTCCGCGGCCGGCCGACCGGGAAAAAGCCGATTCTGCTCCTGTCCCATATCGATGTCGTCGAGGCCAAGCCGGAGGACTGGACCCTGCCTCCGTACACCTTCATCGAGAAGGACGGCACCTTCTTCGGGCGCGGCGTGGCGGATGACAAGGACGAAGGCGCCATCCATCTCGCCCTGATCATGCGGATGAAGGCCGAGGGGTTCGTGCCCGACCGGGACATCATCGTGGCGCTTACGGCGGACGAAGAGGGTGGCCCCGCGAACGGGGTCGAGTGGCTGCTCCAGAACCGGCGCTCCCTGATCGATGCCGAGTACGCCTTCAACGAGGGCGGGGGCGGCCGGGTTCGCGACGGCGTCAAGCTCTCCAACGACGTGCAGGCCAGCGAAAAGAAGGTCGC
Source organism: Gemmatimonadota bacterium (assembly GCA_031431925.1). Taxonomy (GTDB): domain Bacteria; phylum Gemmatimonadota; class Gemmatimonadetes; order Gemmatimonadales; family GWC2-71-9; genus SHZU01. The sequence continues at coordinate 3,017 of JANPEL010000117.1, forward strand.
GAGCTTCGCGCTCGAGAGCACCAATCCGGGCGGTCACAGTTCCGTGCCGGTCAAGGACAACGCCATCACCCACTTGGCCGACGCGCTCGTCAAGCTCGGCGCCTTCGACTTCCCGGTCCGTCTCAACGAAATCACCAAGGCTTACTTTGCCAGATCCGCGACGGTGACCGAAGGCCGGGTGTCGGCCGCGATGAAGGCGATCGCGAGCAATCCTGGAGATGCGGAGGCGGCCCGCGTCCTATCCGAGGATCCGCGGTACAATTCCCAACTCCGAACGACCTGTGTTGCGACCATGCTCGAGGGCGGCCATGCCCGGAATGCGCTGCCGCAGCGGGCCCGGGCCCACGTCAACTGCCGGATCCTGCCCGACGAGTCGCCGGAGGACATCCAGCGAACCCTGGAACGGGTCGTCGCCAATCCAAAGGTCACGGTCACCCAGCAGGGCACGGCCCGCAACACGCCTCCCTCCCCGCTGACGGCGGATCTCATCGGACAGATCGAGCGGGTGTCGGGTCAGTTATGGCCCGGGGTGCCGATCATTCCGACGATGAGCACCGGGGCCACCGACGGGGTGTACTTGAGGAATGCCGGCATCCCGACCTATGGGGTTTCCGGCTTGTTCTACACCGACCCCAACGCCCACGGGATGAATGAAAAGATTTCGGCCGAAGCGTTCTACCAGGGCCTCGAGTTCATGTTCCGGCTGGTCAAGAGTATTACCGCGCCCGGCGTCAGTTGAGGCCTGGTGACCCGATCGTGACGACGGCCTGCCACGATTCGTCCGGGAGGTTCCGATGGGAGTCATTGGGTTGGTGGCATTGGTGATGAGTCAGGCCGGGCCGCCGTTGATCATCGGCCACCGGGGGGCCAGCGGATACCGGCCTGAGCACACGCTCGAATCATATCGTCTGGCGATTGCGCAGGGCGCCGACGTGATCGAACCGGACCTGGTCATGACTCGGGACCGGATCCTGGTGGCGCGCCACGAGAATGAAATCGGCGCCACCACCGACGCCGCGCGGAAGTTTCCCGACCGGCAACGCACCAAGGTGATCGACGGCCAGTCGACGACCGGCTGGTTCGTCGAAGACTTCACGCTGGCCGAGATCAAAACGCTCCGGGCCCGGGAGCGCCTGGCGTTCCGGTCCCACCGGTTTGACGGCCTGTTCGAGGTTCCAACGCTCGAGGAAGTCCTGGCCTTGATCCGGCAGGAAGAACGGCGGCTCGGCCGGCGAATCGGGGTGTATCCCGAAACCAAGCATCCGACCTATCATGAGTCGCTCGGTCTTCCGATCACGGACTCCTTGCTGTCGGTGTTGGCGCGGCACGGATATCGGGGTCCCTCCGATCCGGTTTTCGTCCAGTCGTTCGAGTCAGGCAACCTGCGTGCCGCCCGGGGGCACACCAAACTTCGGTTGGTGCTCTTGATCGAGGCGGCCGGACCGCTGACTACGCCGGCCGGCCTCCGGGAGATCGCGACGTTTGCCGACGGGATCGGTCCCTCGAAAGATCTGATCCAGCCGATCGAGCCGGACGGCCGCCTCGGCCTGCCCACATCGCTGGTGGCGGATGCCCACGCGGCGGGCCTCTTCGTGCATCCCTGGACGCTCCGGGCCGATTCGACCTTCCTGCCGAAAGGCTATAACGGGGATCCGGAAGCGGAGGTCCGGCGGATGGTGGAACTCGGGGTAGACGGCTTTTTTACCGACTTTCCCGACATCGCCCGCCGGGTCCTCTCACCCCGGGCTGGCGGCGGTCCTCGGCCACTGCCCCAATGAGTACCGGAGCTGGATGATCTGGCCGCAGTGGTAGCTGTTGTGGGTAATCAGCTGCCAGAGCACCGATTCGACGGTGCTGCCCGCCTTGGGGCTCACGATTCGGCTCAGGGTCGAAGCCCGGGCATCGGCCAGGGTCGTCATCTGATCGAGGTTGGTCCGGAGCAAGGCCAGCTCGTGGCGCCACACCACGTCGTCCGCGGGGCCGTCGGCCTTGGGCCAACTGTCGTCATCGTTCTGCGGGGGTTTCGGGCGGGCCCCTTCGATCGCCTTCAGACCGAAATCGATCCAGTAATTGAGGTGACCGATCTGCTGCCAAATGGTGTGGGGCAGATGGAGTACCCGGCGACCCGCTAGCTCCCAGGCGAGGTCCTCCACCGCCACGATCGGGTCGACGTGCGAGCCGGTTCCGTGGATCAAATCCTTGAGTGCGTTCATGCCTCCAAGCTGTCAGCGGGTCCCGGTTCGCGCCAGGTCGTGATGGCCGCGGCAATCGTCGTCTCGTAGTTGCCCCGGGATTCGTCGCCAAACAACACCAAGGCCGCCGCGACCTTGGCCTCGTCTTCGCCGGCCTCGAATTCCTCCAACGGGAACGGCTCGGCAGGGAGGGCGGCGTAGGCGGGGAACTGGTCCTGGATCGGGCACCCGTTTTCGATCACGTCACCGGATTCGATCACCATGCCGAGACCCATGACCCGGCACACGAAGGGGCGGTGCTCGTAGATCGTACAGGCGCCCTGGTCGTCGAGGGCGGGGCAGGGCTCCCGAGCGAGGTCGTCGGTCAGTTGATCGAACCGGGCCTCCCCGATGGCGGCCACGTCGTACGGTGCCTTCCACGAGGGCTCAAGCCGGTTCATCGAGGCCACCTGGACCTCGGCGCGGGCCACGACCCCGGCCCTCACGGTCGGTTCGAGCCGGCGGACGGCCAGGGCAACCATGGCCGCATCAGCCACCGAGATGTCAAAGGGCCCCTCACAGCAGGCGGTGCATCCGGACCGGCACGGGAACACGCCGGGGTGGCGGGCCACGGCGCCGGCCTGCCACCGATCGATCTGGGTGAGGAGCGGGAGGTACCGCGGTGGGCTCACCCGGCTCGATCCATGGTGGAGGCGCCTTCGGCCATGACCAGGATCCAACCGATGATCAGGGCCACCCCGCCGATCGGCGTCACGGCACCGAGCCACCGGTGGCCGGTCAGAACCAGCGCGTAGAGGCTCCCGGAAAACACCACAATGCCGAGGCCGAGCGCTCGGGCGGCCCAGGCAAGGCGCGGCGCCGGATGCCGCTCGATCCAGGCGGCGAGGCCGAGCAGCGCCACGGCGTGAAGCATCTGATAGCGGGCGCCGGTTTCGAAGCTGGCGAGGTCGGCGGGAGTGAGGCGGGCCGCCAGTAAGTGAGCCCCGAAAGCTCCGAGGCCGACACCTGACGCGCCGGCCAACCCGGCCATCGCGAGGACCGTTCGGGCGTTCACTCGGTAGCGGTCGGCGGAGTCGGCACCTCGACGCCCATGCCCATGGCGTGGTAGCCGTTGTCGACGTACATGACCGTGCCGGTGATCCCGGCGGCCAACGGACTGGCCAGGAACGCCGCGGCGTTCCCGACATCGGTGGCCTCGAACTCCCGGGTCAGCGGGCTGTGTTGTTTGGTGTAGCTGATCATCCGGCCGATCAATCCGATGGCGGTGGCGGCCCGGGAGGCATAGGGGCCGGCCGAAATCGTGTTGACCCGGACGCCGAAGCGGCGGCCCGCCTCGAACGCCAGGGTTCGGGTATCGGACTCGAGGGCCGCCTTGGCCGAAGACATGCCGCCACCGTAGCCCGGAATGACCCGCTCGCTCGCCATGTAGGTGAGCGAGAGAAACGACCCATTCGGCCGCATCAGGGGCGCCAGATGGCGGACCAGGGAGATGTTGCTGTAGGCGCTGACGCTGATGGCGGCCAGGTAGCCCTGGCGGCTGGTGTCCAGCAGGGGCGACTTCACTTCCGGCCCGTTGGCCAAGCTGTGCACGACGATGTCGAGGCACGAAGACCCGAAATCGGCGGTGAGCCGGTCGGTGACACCCCGAATCGAGAAATCGCCCCGCTCCTTGTACCGCTTGTTCTCCCGGACTTCGGCCGGCGCGTCTTCCAGGACGTCAAAGGCCGCGTCGAGCGGATAGATCCGTTCGAAAACCAACTTGGTCCCGGCGGCGAGGGTCATCGAGTCATCCATCTTGCCGCGGTCGAGCATCTTCTCGAAAATGCCCATGGCGGGCGGCCAGGTTCCGACGCACACCGTGGCCCCGGCTTCCACCAGCGCCTTGGCGATGGCAAATCCAAAGCCCCCGTCATCGGCCACTCCAGCGACGAAGGCGCGTTTGCCGCGAAGATCAATGGCGAGCATGGTCATCTCCTAAGTGTCGGAGCGGAGCACCGCCAACGGCGGTCGCTTGAGAACCTCGGCGCTGCTCCACAATCCAACCAGCAACGTGAGGAGGACGAGCAGGGCGGTCAAGCCGGTCAGCGAACCCAACGGCAGGTCATAGCGGGCCTCGAAGACCCATTTGGCCAAGGCCCATCCTGCCACGGCCGACAGTACGATGGCTACGGTCGCGGCCAGCAGGCCGAGCGCGACGTATTCCGCCACCAAGATCCGGAGAACTTGGCGGCGAGTGGCGCCCAGGGTCTTGAGCAAGACGCCTTCGCGAAGCCGCTGGAGCCGGGCCGTCGTGACCGCTCCGATCAGCACGATGGTGCCGGCCGCCACGCTGAACAGGGCCAGAAACCGGACGGCGAGGGCGGCCTTGGCCAGGACCCCTTCGATCGCTTCTTGGACCTGGGAGAGATCGATGGCCGCCACGTTGGGGAATTTCTCGGCAATCTGGCGTTGCACTTGGCCGCGGACGGCGGCGCTGTCGACCCGGGTCAAGGTCACCAGCATCTGGGGCGCTTGTTCGAGGACTCCGGATTCGAAGACGATGAAGAAGTTGGTTTGGAACCGCCCCCAGTCGATCTCGCGCAGGTTGACGACTTTGCTGGGTACCTGCACGCCCTGGACGTCCCAGACGATCTCGTCCCCAATCGTCACGCCGAGGTCGCGGGCCAGGTCGGCATCCACCGAAATCCGGGCGGGTCCGTCGCCGCGAGGACCCGACCACCAGGTGCCGGCCACCAGCTTTTCGCTGTCGGTGATCGAATCGCGGTAGGTCGAGCGATACTCGCGGCGGACGGCCCACCCGCCCGGCCGGCGCTGGCGGGGCGCTTCTTCCTCGGCCTCGGTGGTGTCGCGGGGTACGCTGTCGGGAACCACCGGTACCGGTACGCCCTTGAGCGAGGCGACTCGCATCGGCACGATCGGCACCGGGGCGCTCCCGGGATGACCGGCCGCTGTGAGAACGGAGTCGACGCCCGCCGCCTGGTCGCGCTGGATATCGAAAAACATCAGGTTCGGGCGCCCGGCGGCGCTGGTGTCGCCACCGACCCGGAATTCCCGGAGCAGATTGTGCTGGACCAGGAACAGCGTGGCCAACAGAAACGCCCCGAAGCCGAGGGCCAGCACGACCGTGGCGGTTTGGTTGGACGGCCGGTAGAGGTTGGCCAATCCTTGGCGGTACAGATAGGGCAACCGCCGCGGAAACCATCGCCGCAGGGCCGCGATCAGCCCGAGCGCGGCGAGCCAGAGGACCAACACCACCACGCCGACACCGCCGGCGAAGATCGCCCCGTCGCGGAGGTTTTGGACCTGAACCGCCGAGAGTCCGATGACGCTCAACGCCAGGAGCCCGAACGCGGCCCAGGCCAACGGGTCGGCCCGGCCCGGGGCCGCTTCGTAGGCACTCCTCAAGGTCACGAGCGGCGAGACCCGGCGGACCCCAAGCAGCGGCAGCAAGGCAAATACGAGGGCCACCCAGAGCCCCAGTCCGATCCCGACGATCAGGGCTTGGGGAGCCATGGCGACCTTGACATCGACCGGCAGGAAATCCTTCACCAGGAAAGGCAGCAGCTGCTGAATGCCGACCCCGAGCGCCGCGCCGACCAGGCTGCCTAACGCTCCCATGGCGAGCGCCTGGACCAGATACGCCAGGAATACCTGGCCCGACGTGGCGCCCAGGCACCGAAGGACCGCGATCGTGTCGAGTTTCTTCCGGATGAACAAATGGGTGGCGCTGGCCACGCCAAGTCCGCCGAGCAACAGCGCCACCAGGGCCACCAGCCCGAGGTAGTTGCCGAGCCGGGTCAGCGAGTCGGTGAGGTTCTCGCGATCGTCCTCCACCGTGCGGATCCGGTAGCGGATTTCCCGGAGCGGCAGGCGCCGTTGGTCGGCAATGGTCTGGGCCTTGGTTGGATCGGGGAGCTTGACGAACACCTCGTACTCCGCCCGCGACCCGAACTGCAGCAGGTTGGTGGCCGGAAGATCGGCGGCGGCAATGAAGACCCGAGGGCCGATCGAGGTGGCCACCCCGATGTCGCCCGGGATGTTGCTGACCGTGGCGTCGATGACGAACCGGGCTTGGCCGAGGGTCAGGGTGTCGCCGACCACGGCCCTGAGGGCGGTAAGCAGGGATGGATCGACCACGGCGCGTCCGCCGACCGCGACCGAGCCCCAGCGCCCCGCGGGCGAGGTCACGATATCGCCGTAGTACGGATAGCCGGGCTCGAGGGCCCGGACTTGGACCAGGCGAACCCCGGCGGTCCGGGCCACATAGGCCATTCCGGCAAAACTGGTGACCCGAGCGGCGGCCCCCCGGGTGCCGGTGGCCGAGTCTCCCTTGATCAGGGTATCGACGAGCCGCTCGATCTGATCGGGAAAGGCCTTGCGGCCCGAAATCGCGACATCCGCGCCGAGCAGGGCTTTGGCCTGGGCACTGACCGAGGTGCGGAGATTGTCGGTGAACCCGTTGATGGCCACCAAGGCCGCGACGCCGGCCGCCACCGAACCCACCAGGAGACTCAAGCGCCGACGTGACGCCCGGGTTTCCCGCCACGCCAATTTGAAGACGAACTTGAGGTTCATGGAATGGTCACGTCTTCAACGACCTTCCCGTCGGCCAGCCGGATCATCCGATGGGCCTTCGAGGCCAGTTCGCGGTCGTGGGTCACGAGAACGAGGGTGGTCCCCAACTCCCGATTGAGGCCCATCATCAGATCGATGATGCTGGACCCGTTCTTGGCGTCGAGGTTGCCGGTCGGTTCATCGGCAAAGAGGATCTGGGGGCGGGAGGCAAACGCCCGGGCCAGCGCCACCCGTTGTTGCTCCCCGCCCGAGAGTTGGGCCGGGTAATGATGGCCCCGATCGCCGAGGCCCACCCGGCTGAGCAGGTCCTGGGCCCGTTCTTCGGCCGGTTCATCCCGGAGTTCGAGCGGGACCTGGACGTTTTCCCGGGCCGTCAGGGTCGGAATCAGGTGGAATTGCTGAAACACGAAGCCCACCTTCTGGGACCGGAGAATCGCCCGTTCGTCCTCCGTCATGCCCCCGAGGTCGTGCCCGTCGAGCTCGATGGTTCCCGAACTGGGGCGGTCCAACCCGGCCAGGAGGCCGAGCAGGGTGGTCTTGCCGCTTCCCGAGGGGCCGACGATGGCGAGGAAGCCCCCGCGCTCGAGGGCGAACGTGATATTGTTCAGGACCGTAAGGGACCGACCCCCCGACACGTAGGTCTGGGTGAGTCCTTGGCACTTGAGCATTGGTTCTATGGATAAGTTCATACGTGGCTCAATAATAGTGAGATCCGCCCTCGGTTTCATTGCCGCCGGCCTGCTTGGGGGCTGCGGAGATTCGGGGCGGAATCCTCCTCCGCCAGAGCCCCCGGCGGCCGAGTCGGTTCGGGAACCGCCGACCATGGTCGGGGTCCCGGAAGACTCCACGCCGCTCATTGTGTTCGTCGGCACCAGTCTGACGGCCGGCTATGGGTTGCCGGACTCGAAGCTCGCCTATCCGGCCCTGATTCAGCGAAAGATCGACTCCCTGGGCTTGGACTACCGCACCGTCAACGCGGGGGTCAGCGGCGAGACCTCGGCTGGGGCGCTTCGGCGGATGGGCTGGG
>JANPEL010000118.1:0-56667 GCA_031431925.1 Gemmatimonadota bacterium
GATCGACGCCTACCTGAACGACCTCATGCGAGACGACTCGGACCCGGAGACCAAAGCCTGGATCGCGTTCTCCGAACGACGGTTTCCGGACGCCCTGGGGCTCTATGCCAAAGCTGTCGGCAAGAAACACGAAAATCCCGACGCCCATGAGGAGCGGGCCACGATCTTCTTCTTGCAACAGCAATACGACAGCGCCCAAAGCGAACTCCGCCACGCCATTGCCGAGCACAAGAAGAAAGACGACAAGGATCGGGTCGTCGTGTACCAGCCGAAGGCCATGCTCGAGTTCAAACTCGCTACGGTCCACCTGCATCAGGGCAAACTGGAGGATGCCAAGGAAGCTCTGGGCCGGTCGTTGACCGAAGATCTCTCGTTCTATCCGGCCCACCTGACTTTGTCGAACATCGCGCTGATCGAGAAGGATTCCGCGATGGCGATTCGGGAACTCGAACTGGCGGTCGAACTTGGGCCGTCGGATCCGCGCCCGTTGATGAGCCAGGCGACGCTCTATCTCGCCCTCAACGACCCCGAGAAGGCCATCGCAGCGCTCACCAAGGTGGTTGAGATGAAACCGCTGTATGCCACGCCGCTCCGAATGCTGGGCGATGCCGCGATCCGGAAGGGTGACAAAGCCGCCGCGCTCGCCTCCTACCAGAAGTTCCTCAAACTGACCATTCGGGGAGACCGCTCCGAGGCGGACGTCATGAAATTGGTGGCGGAGCTCAACCGATGACCCGGCGGCTCGGCCGGGCGGTGATCGGAGCCGGGGTTGCCCTGGCGGTGGCGGCATCCGTGGCAACCGGGCAAGCCCAGCGTGCGCTCCGGAAGCCGACCATGGCGGAGGATCTCCAAATGTTCACCCAGGTGCTCAATCAGATCCGGGTCAACCATCCGGACTCGATTGACCCCCATCGGCTGATCATGGCCGCAATCGAAGGGATGGTCCACGCGGCCGACCCCCATTCCTATGTGCTCGAGGCCACCCGACTGGCGCCGGAGAAACTGGTGGCCCTTCAGGACGGCAAACTCCATCCTCTGCCGGTCGACTTCCGGTTCGTCGGCGGCGCGCCGGTGGTGCTCGCGGTGGCGCCGGGGACGAAGGCCGCACGCCTTGACATCCTGCCAGGCGACGAACTCATTGCCGTCGACGGCGCCGCGGTCAGTGCGCTCTCCGCCGACGAGCTCTCGGTTTCGCTCGCGGGGCCGAAGAACTCGGCGGTCACCCTGACGCTGGCCCGGCAACGGAGTGACGGCTCGTCGCTCGAGGTGATCCGGGAGGTCCGGCGGGAGCGAATCGAGTCGGAGGGGAACGCGGTCCCCGTGGCGTTGATGCTCGATCCGCAAACCGGCTACGTCCGGATCGCGACGTTCTCCAACGGCAAGGTCGCCGATCAGCTCCATGCTGCGGTCGATAAACTCAAGTCGGCCGGGATGCGGCGGCTGGTGCTCGACTTGCGGGACAACGGGGGCGGACTCGTCAACCAGGCGGCCGACGTCGCCGGCGAATTCCTGCCGTCCGGGGCGGTGGTCTACACCGCGGAGACCCGGAAAGACAAACCCGATACCGTGAAGGTAAAGCGGTCGTTCTGGAAGAACGAAGACCGGTATCCCTTGGTGGCCATGGTGAACGCGGGCACCGCGAGTGCCTCGGAGTTGGTGGCCGGCGCGCTCCAGGACCACGACCGCGCCGTGATCGTCGGCCGCCCAAGTTTCGGCAAATCCTTGATGATGCAGGGACTGCCCTTGCTGGACGGATCGGCGATCATGTTGGTCATCGGCCGGATCAAGACGCCGTGCGGCCGAACCGTCCAGCGGGAGTACCGGGGCATCACCCAGCGCGAATACTACCGTCTGGCCGCCGGTGCCCGGGACACGGTTGGACGCCCGAGTTGTACCACGGTCGGTGGACGCCGGGTGTTCGGCGGTGGCGGGATCTATCCCGATGTGGTGCTCCCGGTACCGGCCGATGCGCCGGCCTGGCTGGCGCGGGCCCTCGAGGAGGAGCTGCCGCTCAAATGGGCCGGCGGTTTCGCGACCGAGGTCGGCGTCCCATCGATCGACTCCTTGGTGGCCCAAGCGTCGTTGGCCCCGGCCGTTGTGAGCTTTCGAAAATTTGCCGCGACCAGGAACGTGGAACTCCCGGCAGGTGACGAGGCGGATCGGCGGCTTCGGGGCGTGCTCGCGCTGGCGCTGGCCGGCTTGAAATGGGGAGATGGCGGGTACTACCGGGTGTTGGTGGCCGGGGATCCGGGCGTGGCGGAGGCGGTTCGGGCGTTTCGGGCTCCGTGATGAACGGCCCAAGGCGTGGCGGTTTCTCCGGCCTAGCGGAGCCGCCACGCCGCCAAGCCCGCCAGTTCGCCCCGGATATCCATCCGGACCCCCTCGAGCCTCCGGTTCATTCCCTGAACGCCCCGGGCGTGATAGAGAAAGGTGGCCGGCACCGAGTCACGAAACACCGGCACCAAGGCCCGGCCTTGTCCCCGCACCGACAGACCGGCCACGTCGGCCACGGATCGAAGGTATCCCAATTGCGGATCTCCCGAGATCCCCATGACCGCCGCGTCGAAGTCGTGGGCCCCGTGAACTCGTTGGAGGAACGTGGCCAGTTCGACCTGCCGGATGGTGACCGTGACGCCGATCCGCGCCAGTTGCTGCTGGATCATCTGCTCCATGGCCGCCTCGCCGCTACCGACGGTGAGCAGTTCGAAGTTCCGGGGCGAACTGCCTAACATGGCCCGCCCGCGACCCGGAGCATAGAGGGGCGCCACGACCGGCCCCGGGCTCAACTCCGGCGGCAACGGCCCCGACGCCGGGACCCCGAATCCGAACAAATAGCCCGACACGATCGAGGACCGGTCGATGGCCAAGCCGATGGCTTTCCGAACCGCGACGTCGTCAAACGGCGGCCGCCGGGTGTTGAACACGATGGCATAGCTGAACAACAGCGGGTAGTCGAGGACCCGGAGCCGCTTGTCCCGGCGGACAAATTCCGCGTGGGCCGGTTGAATCCCGGCTAGGTCGAGTTCGCCCGACACCAAGGCGGCCAGTTTCGTGGTCGGTTCGTCGACCACCGCCACCACCAGCCGTTGAATAGCCGGAGGGCCGCCGAGCCCGCGCGGGAAGGCCGGATTGGCTTCGAAGACCCAGCGGCGATTGGCCTCGTGGGTCACGAACCGAAAGGGGCCGTTCCCCACCGGCCGCGCGTTCCACCGGGCCCGCCGCATGTCGCCCGGTACGACGTCGCGGAGGAGGTGCCACGGCACGATGGCCAAGTCGGTGAAGACATCCGGGATCCGGTGCTGAGCCCTGGTAAAGCGGAGCAACACCGTGCTGTCGTTCCGCGCCACGAGATCCGCGAGATCCGACAGATCGGCCCGGCGCGGATAGCCGGTGGCGGAATCGCGGGCGGTTTCGAGGGTGAACACCACGTCCCGCGCCGTCGTCGGCCGGCCATCGTGCCACCGAAGCCCGGTCACGAGCCCGAACGTCAGTTCGAGGCTATCCGCCGACCAAGCCCAGTCCCGCGCCAGATAGGGCCGGACCACCAAGTTGCTGTCGTAGCGCACCAGGGTGGTGAGCAACGCATACCGTTGGACCTGTTTGGCCAACGGGTGCGAGGTCACCACGGAGTTCATGCTTTGGAGATCGGCCCCCGACGCGAGCACCACGGTGCCGTCCCGGCGGGCCTTGATCGGGCCGCACGCGGCCAGGAGCACCAGAACCAGGGAGCGAAGGGGCATGGCTGCAATTTAGATTCAATGATGCCGCCAGGCTTTGTTTTCGGGATGATTCGCGCCCCGCTGGTGATTCTCGGCGTGGTCTCCCTCACCTTCCTGCTCCTCCATGCGGCCCCGGGCAGCCCGGTGTCGCACCTCTTGGGGCCGAGCGCGACTCCCGCGGATATCGCGGTGATCGAGCGGTCGTTGGGGCTCGACCGGCCGGTGGCGGAGCAGTATCTCCGGTGGATCGGTCAAGCCGTGCAGGGCCGGTTCGGCGTGAGCATCGCCACCGGCCGCCCGGTGCTCGGGATGATCGCCGAGGCGTGGCCCGCCACCGTCATCCTGGTCGGCCTGTCGGTGTTCCTCGGGCATCTGTTCGGCATCGGGATCGCCGCGGTCCAGGCCACGACCCGCCATCGGAGTGTCGACCGGTTCTGGTCCGTGGTGTCGGTGGTGTTGGCGGCACTGCCCGGCTACTGGCTGGCTTTTGCCCTGGTGATGGTGTTCACCTATACCCTGCGATGGCTCCCGGCCTTCGGGGCGGCCGGGATCGACTCCGATTTTCTCTCCCCCGGCGAACAACTGGTCGACCGGTTGACCCATTTGGCGCTCCCGTTGGCGACGCTCACGTTGATCGGGATCGGGACCACCGCCCGCTACGCCCAAGGCACCCTCAAACGGGTGGCGGGCGACCCGTACCTGACCGTGGCGCGGGCCAAGGGAATCGGCCGGCTCCGGGTGCTGCTCCGTCACCACCTCCGGAACGGCCTGATTCCGGTGGTGGCCCTGCTGGGATTGTCCCTGCCGGCCCTGTTTTCCGGCGCGGTGTTCGTGGAAGGCGTGTTTGCCTGGCCCGGCGTGGGCAGTGTCCTGATTCACGCGGTCCAGGCCCGGGATTATCCGGTCGTCATGGCGGCCACCACGGTGAGTGCCGTGCTGGTGGTGTTAGGCAGCGTGGTGGCGGAGGCGCTCCTCCACCGGGTCGACCCGAGGACCCGCCGGTGAGCCGGACCGGCCGGCTCGGCCTGGTGATGCTGGGGGCGTTTGCTGCCGCGGCGGTGCTGGCCCCGTGGCTGGTGACGGTCGGGCCGTCCGATACGACCGACATCATCTTGACCCGGTTCCTGCCACCCGGCACCGTCGACGACTTCGGGATCTTCCATGTCTTCGGAACCGATCGGTTGGGCCGGGATGTCTGGAGTCGGTTGGTGTTCGGGGCCAGGATTTCGCTGGCCGTGGCGCTGCTCGCCACCGCCGTGTCGGTCGGGGTCGGGATCACGATCGGCGGGCTCTCGGCCCTGGCGCCCCGGCCGGTTACCTCGGTTCTCCTTGGGATCACCGATTTCGCGCTGGCGTTGCCCCGGGTGGTCGTGTTGCTGTTGCTCGCGGCGCTCTGGCAGCCGAGTGCGGCGCTCGTCGTCCTCACGTTGGGGTTGACGGGGTGGATGCCGGTGGCCCGGCTTACTTATGCCGAGACCCTGAGTCACCTCGACCGGCCCTACGCTGAGGGGTCGCGGGCGCTCGGCGCGGGGCCGATTCGGTTGTTTCTGACGCACCTGCTTCCCAACGTGGCACCGCCGCTCCTCGCCGCCACCACGTTAGGTTTGGGCAACGCGATCACGCTCGAGGCCGGATTGTCGTTCTTGGGGCTCGGGGTTCAGCCACCGGCCACCTCGTGGGGCACCTTGATCGCTTCGGGACGCGACACCGTCGTCAATGCGCCTTGGGTCGGCCTGGTGCCGGGCGTGGCCTTGGTATTGGTCGTGGTCTCGGCCACCTTGGTAGCCGACGGATTCGAGACCAGCTCGGCGACGGAGGCGGCCAGGGTACGATGAAAACCAAAATGCCGCTGCTGGCCGTGGGCCTGGTCGTCCTGACCTTCCTGGCTTTCTACCCGATCCTTAACGCCGGTTTCACCAACTGGGACGACCCGGCCCTGGTTACCCAAAACACCAGCATCACCGGACTGTCGTGGTCGCATTGGGTCACATTCTTCACGACCTTCATCGAAAAACACTACCATCCGCTGGTCATGGTCTCCTACGCGATCGACTATCGGCTCTTCGGTCTCGATCCCCTTGGATTTCATCTGACGAACCTCGGGATTCACCTCGTCAGTACCGTCCTCGTGTTCTGGCTTTTTTCGGCCCTCAGCCAGAACTTGAGCGTGGGGTTCGTGACCGCGGCACTGTTCGGCTGGCACCCGATGCATGTCGAGTCGGTGGCTTGGGTCGCGGAGCGCAAGGACGTCCTCTACGCTGGGTTCTTCTGGGCGGCACTCCTCAGTCACGTGTACTACGTCCGCCGGAAGCAGCGGTCGTACTACTGGCTGTGCCTGGGGCTGTTTGTTCTGTCGCTCCTTTCCAAGTCGATGGCCGTAACGCTTCCGGCCGTGTTGCTGCTATTGGATTGGGTCCTCTCGAAGAAGATCGACCGATCCGCAATCATCGAGAAGTTGCCTCATGTCGCCCTCTCGCTCGGGTTCGCGGTCGTCACCATGATGGGGCACTACCAGCCCGGGGCAAGCGGGGGCACGGGGTCGTCGTTCTCCTGGGTCCGGCACATCCGGTTGGCGTTCGAGAACCTGATGTTCTATGTCGTCAAATTCGTCGCCCCGATCAACCTTGCGGCGCTCTACCCCAGGCCGCGAGAACTGGGCGATGGTTCTGCCCTGCTTTACGCTTGGTCGCCACTCCTCCTCGTCTTGCTCGGCGCCGCGGCCTATCGAGTCGTGCGACCCTCAAAACCGGCGACGTTCGGGCTCCTGTTCTTTTTCGTCACCTTTTTTCCCGTGAGCCAAATTGTCCCCATCGGCCTCGCGTTCCCAGCGGACCGGTATACCTACGTTCCGTACGTCGGCCTGTTCTTCGCCCTGCTATCCCTGATGGAATCACACCTGGCCGGCGACCGGAGGGCTGGGCGCCGGTTGGCGGCCAGCGGGTTTCTGGTGCTCGTTCTGGCGGCGAGTTGGTGGTCGACCTTCCAGCGAGTGAAGGTCTGGAACGACAGTGCGACTCTGTGGGAGGACTCCTTGTCCAAGTACCCCACGGCGAGGGCCTATCAGAGCCTCGGCGTGGAATACCTCTCGGTGAAACGCGATCTTCGTGGGGCCCAGGCGCTCTTTTCAAAAGCGATCGCCGCCAACCCGAAACTCGCCACGGCCTGGCTCAACCGCGGCGTGGTGTACGCCCGCCAGCGCGACTACGACCAAGCGATCACCAACTACACCGAAGCGGAAAGACTCGACCCCACCCTCGTCGATACGTACCTGAACCGGGGAATCGCGTACGCGACGATCGGGAGGCCTGAGCTCGCGATCAACGATTACTCAAGAGCCCTGACCCTCCGGCCTGGAGACACCGATCTTTGGTTCAACCGGGGCAATGCCTACCTGGGGATGCGGCGGTTCGACCGTGCCATCGCGGACTTCACGGAGGTTTTGAGGTTGGGGGACAATTTTGCGGCTCGCCTGAACCGCGGCAACGCCTACTGGTCGGTCGGCAATTGGAACAGGGCGTTCGATGACTTCACCGCAGCGATCCAACTTCAGCCAACCTCAGCCGATGCCTACTATGCCCGGGCGCGGATCTACTTGAAACATGGTCAGCCCAACGCCGGGATGGCCGATGCCCGGAAGGCGCAGTCCCTCGGCCTCAAGATCTCCGACCAGGAACTGGCAGCCCTCCGTCCGTGAGACCGGACCCTAGCTCTTGGCGGCCTGGGCCAGCCGGTTGTAGACGCCACCGATCACCCACCCAACACCGTATCCGGTCACAAAACCGTAGACGAAACCGATGAAGGCGCCGCCGGTGGTGACCCGGTAGCCGGGAAAGAAGACCGCCAGCAGTCCCAGATGTTCGCCGACGTGCTCGCCGCCTTTGATGACCAGGAACAGAGTAGCGGCGAAGAGACCGAGTCCGCCCAGCAATCCGAATGCGATGCCCCACGCCGTGGCATTGAGCCGCAGCACGGCTTGGTTGAGCCCGGCAGGCACGTCGTGGTTCGGATGGGACATGGTCGTACCTCCGCTCAGGTGGTCGGTTAGATGTGATCCAGGAAATCCCGGGTCCGGTCCAGCTCGGCGCGGGACCGGATCATCAGCAGCATCACGGCCAAGGCAAGATTCCTGGCAAAGGCCAGGAACCACCCCAGGACAAAACCCGTGAAACCCGCCCACGCGGCGCCGATGAGGGCGCCTCGCCACGAAACCGTGTAGCCGTAAAAGACCTGGGCAAGCAGGCCGAGATCGAAGCCGGGCTCCGGAGCGCGAATCAAGTACACTGCCGTCACCAAGAACGTCAGCGTGGCCGCCGCGACGCCGACGGCGGCACCAAGCGCCGTCTTGTGGAGCGGGGCGAACGCCAACAGGGTTCGGTCGGGGCTACTCATGGCGAATCACCCCCCCAAGATAGATCGGGACAGCCACGGACACCGCCAGCGCATTCGACAGATAGTACCAGAGGTGGAGCGGCACCGCCGCCACGGCAATCCGAATGCCCTGCTCGGCCGCGAACCACCGGTACACCGCCAGATTCGAGGCGGCCAGGACCGCGAGCAAGCCGAGGGCCAGCCAGGCAAAGCCCGGGTCGGACCGGAGGACGGCCAGAGCCCCCGCCGCCCAGACGGCCCCCGCCACGAGAACTCGGCGTTGCTCGTTCGGCGAGATGTTGAGGGTCGGAGAGCGCCGGCCCCGTCGTTCGAGCAGGAGCCGGGTCCAGGGAATCGCCCGGTCCCGGAAATCGGTCACCACCATCCGCCCAAGCGTCCACCCTTTGAGGTGGGTGGCTTGAATCTCGGGATCGAGCATGATGACCGCTCCGGCATCCCGCAAGCGGTATCCAAATTCGATGTCCTCGATTTGGGGACGGGGATATCGCTCGGCGTCGAATCCGCCGGCGAGCCGAAACCGATCGGCCCGGACCCCGCCGAGACCGGCCCAGAACGTTTCGGCCGGCCCGGCCCCGGACAGATGGACGTATCGGTGGAGCAGATTTCGATATCGTGACACCAGCCCGGGATGGGCCGGTGCCGCGTCATAGGTGCCGAAGATAGCAACCGCCAGAGGATGGCTCTCGACGCTTTGCCAGAATCGCCGGAGGGTGTCCGGTCTGGCCCGAACGTCGGCGTCGATGAACAACAGCCAGTCCCCGCGCGCCACGGCCACGCCGGCATTCCGGGCCCCCGCCGGTCCCATGGGAGCGCCCGCCAAGCGGACGACCCGGTCGGCGACCCGGTCGGCGATCGCCGCACTCTCATCGGTGCTCCCGTCATCCACCACCAGCAGTTCCCAGTCGACCCCGGGGGGTGCCGCGGTGCGGAGCGCGCCGAGGGTCTCGGCGAGGTAGCCTGCCGCCTGATGGACGGGAACGATGACCGAGAGCCGGGGCCCGTCACCCATCGGCGGGAACCCGTTGTTCTTCGTGGTACTCGTAGTCGGTGTTGACCGCCCAAAGATCATGCGCCGCGCCCTGCAGGTTCCAGACGGCCATCATGGCGGTCAGCATCGAGTGGTCTTGATTGTTGTACTTATGCATGCCGTTCCGGCCAACCGTCTGGAGATTCTCGATCGGATCGAGGAAACCGCGAATCGTCTCGACATGGTCGCGATAGGGGCCGTCGTAAATCGGGTAGGCTTTGGGCACCCGGACGACCGTGCCATCCCGGACCAGACTCGCTGAGGCCAGGCCGAGCTGTTCCAGTTCCCGCGACGCCAACCCGATCAACTCGGCGTCGTCGGCAGTCCAGAGCCCGTCGCCTTCGAAACAGAAATACTCGAAACCAAGGCAGGTCACTCCGGGGGCCGGAACCATAGCCCGGCTCCAATTGTTGAAATTTTGGATCCGGCCAACCTTCACGCCGGGCGTGTGCACGTAGATCCAGTTGTCGGGGAAGAGATCATCCCGATCGAGTATCAGGGCCACCACCAGAAAGTCGCGATAGCGAAGTCCGGTCGCGGCCGCGGACACCGCGACCGGGGCGGCGGGGTCGATGGCGCGGACCAACGACCGCAGATCGGTACTCGCAATGACGTGATCAGCCTCGAAACGCCGGAGGCCGTCGGGGGTTTCCGCCTCGACGCCAACCACCCGGTTCCCGACCCGGGTGATCGAGGTGACCCGATGCCGGAGCCGTACCTGGTTACCCATCGCTTCGATTCGGTCGCGGCAAAGCTCCCACATTTGGCCGGGCCCGAGCCGGGGATAGCGGAACTCGTGGATCAGCGACTTGATGGCGGTGGACCGGCGGGTCAGGGTCGCCGCGTTGAGGATGGCCCGCTCCAGTGACAGTCCCTGGATCCGCTGGGCGGCCCATTCCGCCCGGATCTCCGTGCACGGAATGCCCCACACCTTCTCGGTGTAGGTCTTGAAAAAGATCTCATACAACCGGCGGCCAAACCGGTTGGTGACCCATTGCTCGAAGTTATCTTCGACCGGTGATGGGTGGAGCCGAGCATTCAGGTAACTGAGGAGGATTCGAACCGCGTTGATCAGGCCAAGGCCCCGAAGCGCGTTGACGGCTTTGAGCGGATAGTCGAAGTACTTGCCCGCGTAGTGGATTCGCGAGAGGCGGGGCACCGTGATGAACTGATCGCCGAGGACTTCCTCCCACATCTCGGACACCGGGCGAATCTTGGTGAAGAACCGATGCCCCCCGATGTCAAACCGAAAGCCCCGGTATTGGGCCGTTCGCGAAATCCCCCCGACGAGTTCGTCCGCCTCGAGCACCGTGACGGCATGGCCCTCCTTGGAGAGGAGGTAGGCGGCAGTCAGGCCGGCCGGTCCGCCGCCGATCACCACGACGTGCTCGCCGGATTGGAGCCGCGCCACCGGGCGCGGGTTCGGAAGGTCAGGGCTCAGGGGGTGTCCTAAGGGTTGGGCTTGGCGGACCGAATCAAACCTTCAAACCACCGTCCTACAAGCATACCGATACCGCGCCCCATCCGGGCACCCAGCACCGCATCCCGAATCCGCCTGGCTGCCGGGCCCTCGAGGGGGCAGATTTCTCCCAATGAACTTCCCGAGATCTGAACCGGTTGCCGTGGGCCTCGTGGGCTGTGGCTGGATTGCCGAGATCGCTCATCTGCCGACCCTGCTCGGCTCGAGGACCGGCCGTCTGGTGGCGGCCGCTGATGCCAACCAAGCGCGGCGGACCTGGCTCGGGGCCCGCGCCCCCACCGCCCGACTATATCCCCACTGGGAAGCGCTGCTCGAGGATCGGGGAGTCGATGCGGTGGTCATTGCCCTTCCCACCGCTCTCCATGCGGAGGTGGCGTGTCAGGCATTTGCCGCCGGAAAGCATGTCTTTCTCGAGAAGCCGATTGCGCTGACACTGGATGAGGGCCGCCGCGTCAGGTCGGCATGGCGCCAGGCCGGTACCGCGGGGGCGATCGGTTACAACTTCCGGCGCAACCCCATCGTCGAGTCGGCGCGCCAAACGTTGGCATCGGACGAGCTCGGCTCTCTGGTGGCGATTCAAGGGAGCTTCCACTGGGCGGCAGAGCGAATCGATGGCTGGCGCTCCCAACCGGGCATGGGAGGCGGTGCCCTGCATGACCTCGTAAGCCATCACGTGGACCTCGTCAGGGCCCTTTCCGGGCGGAGCATCGTCCAGGTCCAGTGCACGCTCCGCTCGGTCCGATCCCCGGATGATACCGCCGCGCTCCAATTGGTCACGGACGACGGCCTGACCGCGCAGCTCCAAGGATCCTCGGCCGCCGGCGCCCCGGTGAACCGTCTGGACTTGGTTGGGACCAAAGGCGTGCTGAGGGTGGACCTGCTCGACGGACGGCCCCGTCCAGTTGAACGGGTTCCGGGACGGGGCGCCCGGCTGCTGCGGGCAGGCCGAGCTTTGGCGGAGTTTCATCCCGATCGGCTGCTGCGATCGCCCGGATTCGAGCCGTCCTTTCGGGCCACGATCGAAGCCTTCCTCGAGGCCGTGCAACGCGGAGTGCCACCCCGTCCCGATCTTTCCGACGGACTTCGAGCGCTCGAGGTGATCGAAGCCGCCGAGGCGTCGGCGCGGTCGGGTGGCCGGCCGGTGCCGGTTGCGGCGGACGAGTAACGAACCAGTGGCCACCTCGACTTCCCGGCCCGGCATCGCCCGAGCGACCGTTTTCGGATTCGTCGCCGAAGCCATGGTGTTTCCGGCGGGCCTCGTGACGGCGGGATTCCTGACTCGGAATCTCGGGGTTTCCCAATACGGGCAGTTGTCCCTGGTCTATGCCGTCGTCTCGCCCGTTGTCTGGCTCGCCTCCGCCACGTTTTCGGGGCGGATGGCGGTGGCGCTCCTCTCTGATGCCCGTGATTGGCGTCCGATGGCGGCGGCGCTGCTCCGGGCCAGCGCCCTGCTCGGCCTCGGTGCGATGCTCGGGTTCGACGCGTTGGTGCCCAGGTTGGCAACCGGCCTTGGCATTCCGGACTTGGCGCCAGTGCTTTGGCTCGCGGCTCTCGAAATCGTGGTGGCGCCCATCACCCGAATCCATCGGGATGCCCTGATCGCCTGCGGTGACTATTCATGGCCGGCGCTCGCGACCCTGGCCTTCCACCTGACCCGATTGGCGCTCGTGCTGGCGCTCGTCGCCGCGGGATGGACGCTGGTCGGCGTCATCCTGGCCAACCTCGGAGCCAGGGTCGTCGAACTCATCGCGTGCCGGGCCCGGCTTCCAGTACCGGTACGCGGCGCGGCCCGGGGATGGCTCCACCCGCTTCGGGCTCAGGTCGGCAGCTTCTTCCTGTACGGCCTCTGCCTCCAACTCTTCGCCCGGCTCGATCTGCTGATGCTGGGTTTATTGGGGGCGCCGAAAGACGACCTTGGCCACTACGGAGCGGCCCAGAACCTCGCGCTCGGGCCGGCGCTCCTCGCCATGGTATTCAGTCCCCTCATCATCGCGGCGCTCCGTCGGGCGGAGTTGGCCCGGGCCCCCGAGGAAGCGGCGGCTCTTAAGAACGGATCGCTGCGGATCGCGGTGGCGATCTGGGCTCTGGCCGGCCCGGTCGCCGGCGGCGCATCGCGGCTGACGGTACTCCTGTTTGGCCAGGAGTTCGTCTCCTCCGGAGCGATTCTGGGTTGGCTCGGTGTCGGAGCTGGCGGCGGACTGGTGCTGTCGGTGCTGTCCGCGCACCAAATTGCCGGCGGGCGTTTTACCCGACCGCTCGGCGCCACGATTCCGATGCTGGTCGTTGCTGCCGCGCTGCACGCGGTGTTGATTCCGCGGTTTGGGGCCCTGGGCGCTGCGTGGGCCACCGCCGCCGCCGCGATTCTCGCCGCCATCATCGCCCAGGGTCTGGACGGACCGGGCGTTCTGCCGGCCCGAACCCTCGATATGGCTCGAATGGTGGGCGCCGGAACCGTCGGCTATTTTGGTGCCCATGGTGCGGCCTGGGCGGGAATTCCGTCACCTGTCGACATCTTACTGGGAGCGTTCGCTACCGGCATCTGCCTGGTGGTGTTCCGGCTGGCCTCGGTACGAGACCTTCGCCAGCTGGTCGCCCAGTTTATGAGTTCGACTCAAAACTCGAAGGCGACATGATGCCGTCCAAACCCGAGCCGGCCCCGACTGGGGTGGCGGTTATCCGCGAACCTCGCCTGACCATCGTGGTGGCGTCTCGGACCGGGCTCGCGGAATCCCGCCCGATCCTGGAATGGCTGCAGGGGCAGACGATCGCGGCAGCCCTGGAAGTGATCGTGGTCGCCCCGCACGGGTTGGTGTCGAAGGAGGCGATCGGTGAGTTCGATAAATTCGAGTCGCTCCGGTTGGTCGAACTCGAGCGGATCGACCAACGGGGGGTGGCCGCCGCCCACGGATTGCTGCGGGCGCGGGCCCCCTTCGCGGGGCTCTGCGAAAACCACGCCTTTCCCGCCGCGGGTACCTTGGAAAAGTTGATCTCCGACCGTGATCCCCGCGATGCCGCGGTGGCGCCGGCCCTCCGGACCGCCAACCCGGAGACCCGCCGAAGCCTCGCCATGTACCTGGCGGCCTATGGGCATGCGGCGGTTCCCGCCGATCCCGCACCCCGCACGTCGCTCCCGTATCACAATGGGGTCTTCCGGACTGAGGTGCTCCGCGAACTGGGCGACCGGTTGCCGGACCTCATGCGTGACGAAGCCCTGCTGCACGCCGAGTTGTTACGGCTGGGGTGGCAACTCCGGATCCGTCCCGACGCGGTCACCTGGCATGTCAACGAATCTCGGTGGTCCAGGGTCGTGACCGACTCTTTCATTCTCGGAACCAAGTTCGGGGTCTCGCGCGGCAGAGCCTCGACGACGTTGCAACGGGTCGGGTACGCTCTGGCGGTGCCGGCAATCCTGGTGCTGCGTTTGCGGAGCTTGGTGCGAATGGCCCGGCGATCCGAGGACACCAGGACCCGGGTGGGCTGGCTCCTTCCGATGCTGGTGCTGAATGCGACGTTCGGAGCGTTAGGCGAAGCCTGGGGAGGCCTCCGGATCAACACCCCGGTGCCCCCTGACTGGGAGTTGCACGAGTTCCACATGCGAGGCCGCCTTGCCGGAGTGCCGCCGGCCTCCCCGTGGCTTCGGGATATCGTGGCCCGGATGCCGGCGGATCTGGCGTGACCGTTTGGGCGGTGGCGGGAGCCACTGGCCTCATCGGCCGTCATCTCTGCCGCGCCCTCTTGGACCAAGGCGACCGAGTCGTGGCCCTGATCCCTCCCGATCGGGGCAGTCCCCCGCTCCTCGACGACCGGGCGGAGATCCGCACGGTGGAGTTTACCGACTCCCCCGCCCTGGAGCGGGCACTCACCGGAATCGACGTCTGTCTGGACCTGGTAGCGCCGAGACGAGCCGGTCACCTCCGAAGCGAAAACCCGACTTCAAAGAGGCCGCGGTCCGGTGGCTGGACCGTGATCCCCGGTGTGGTCACGGCACTGCTCACGGCCGGATCCCGAGCCGGTCTCCGGCGGTTGGTCCTGGCCAGTTCATCGGCGGTCTTCGGGCACCGCTGGGCGCCGGTTGGCAACCAGACTCGCCCGGCGCCGGACACACCCTACGGGAGAGCCCGACTGATCGCTGAAGAACAGGCCCTCACCCTGGGCTCCCGTCTCGGCATCCAAATCGTCGTGGCGCGCCTGACCGAGACGTTCGGCCAGGGGAGCCGCCCTCACGCCCCGTTGTTTCAGGCGATTGCTCAAGGGAAATTTCGGGTCGTCGGGGACGGCCGGCACCCGCACCAACTCACCTGCGTCGACGACGCGGTCCGAGCGCTGGTCGCGTGCGGGCGGGTGCCGGAGGCCGCCGATCAAGCGGTGGTGATCTCAGGCCCGGAGGTCGAGCTTCGGACTTGGATTGAGGCGATCGCCACGGCCGCGGGAACCTCGGTCCGGTTCCTGGATGCCTTGGGCCCTCCGGGGCGTCTCTTCCTTCGCACGACGGGCTGGCTGCCCGCTTGGGCGGCCGGAGGGGTTCGTCGACAATCGTGGGACTACATGCTCCGCCCCCGGGCCTACGACATTTCGTCGTCCGTGGATCTGCTCGGTCCGTACCATGGTTCCGACCTTCACGAGGTCGTCCGTAACGCAATGACCTCGTACCGCCTGCATGACCTCCGGCCCTGAACCCCTGGGCGGCATCGGCCGGTCGACGCCGTTGCCCACCGCCTCGGTCGTGGTCCCCACGTTCCGTCGGCCAGGCCCTCTCCGGCGGTGCATCCAAGCGCTGGCCCAACTCGACTACCCGCGAGAGCGGCTCGAGGTCGTCATCGTTGATGATGGCGGCCAGGACCTATCCGAAGCCGAGCTCACTGCCCTGGCGCCCGACCTTGCCCTCCGGCTCGTGACCCAGGTTCACAACGGCGGCCCCGCGAAGGCCCGGAACCTCGGCGCCCGGGCTGCGTCGGGCGAACTTCTGGCCCTTACCGATGACGATTGCCGCCCCCGATCGTCGTGGCTTCGGGACTTGGCAGGAGCCGTGGCGGAGCAACCAACGGTTTTAGTCGGGGGCCAGGTCGACAATGCGCTCGAGCAGAATCTCTTCGCGGAGGCCAGCCAGGATCTGGTGAGTTACCTCTACGAGTACTTCCCCAAGGGGCGGGCACTGCTGCCGTTTCTCACGTCGAACAACATGGCCGGCCGCCGCGAGGAGTTCCTCCGAATCGGTGGATTCGATGAGACTTTCCCCTTCAGCGCGGCCGAAGACCGAGACCTGTCCGAGCGCTGGGCTCGCGACATCGGCCCGCTCCGGCATCTCCGAGGAGCCGTGGTCGATCACCACCACGAGCTCACCTTCCGCCGTTTCGTCCGCCAACATCACTACTACGGGATTGGGGCGGTCCAACTCGCTCGCCGCCGCCGACGGCGGGGGCAGGGACGGCCCCGGCCTGAACCGATCAGCTTTTATGCCGGGATGTTGGCCTACCCGATCCGGCACCACGGTTGGCGCCGCGGGGTTCCGATCGCGGCGCTGGTGGCGCTATCGCAGGTCGCGAGCCTGAGCGGGATGCTCGCCGAGGCCGTCCATCTCTTGCCGCGGCGCCCCACCTCCCCACCGCATTAGGTTTGGCAAACTACGAAAACGGCTTCTTCGTGACCACCGCTCCAGGGCTCACCAAGACCCTGACCCCTCTCCAGCTCTTCCTGGTCGCGTTCGGTGCCGCCATCGGCGTCGGCTGGATCATCGTCGTCGGCGAATGGCTCGGACTCGCCGGACCGCTCGGCACCGTAATCGGATTCCTGGCGGGTGCCGCGATCATCAGCTTGGTCTGTCTCTGCTACGGCGAACTGTCGGCCCTGTTTCCGGTGGCCGGTGGCGAAATCGTCTACTGCCACGAGATCTACGGCCCGCGCACCGGTTTCCTGATCGGCTGGTTTCTGGCGGCGGGCTATCTCGCGGTCACCACGTTCGAGACGATCTCGATCGGGTGGGTCGCGGGCGCGCTGGTGCCCGGGCTCGAGGGGCCAACCATCGCGACGATCAACGGCTCCCCGCTCCGCCTCGGGAGCGCCCTGATGGGCATCATCGGCACTGGGCTCCTGGTCTGGGTCAACTATCGAGGGGTCCGCTATGCCGCCATCCTCCAAGATTGGATGACCTGGGGACTCGTCGTGGCCTCATTGGGGTTCATCGCGGCGGGGATGGTCCGCGGTGACACCGCGAACTTGAGCCCGCTGTTTCAGATCAGCGCCGGCGGGTCGATTCTCCCCGGCATCGTGGCCGTGTTCCTCGCGACGCCGAACTGGTTAGGCGGATTCGCCTTCATCCCGCAATTGATGGAGGAACAGGCGCCCGGGAGCCCGCCGAGCCGCGCGGTCCTGGCAATGGTGATGCAAGTGATCCTCGCCGCCGTCTTCTATTCGCTCGTCACCATCGCGGCGGCCATGGCGGTGCCGTGGACCACCCTGATCGGCAAACCGCTCCCGGTGGCGGAAGCATTCCGGGTGGCGTTTGGATCGGACCTCGCGGCCAAACTGGTGCTGTTCACCGGTCTACTCGGTCTCCTCACCACTTGGAATGCGGTGTTGCTCGCGGGCAGCCGAGTCCTCTTTGCCCTCGGCCGGGCCCGGATGATCCATGCCCGGTTCGGCACCGTCGATCCGGTCACCGGAACCCCGACCTTCGCGCTGGTCTTTGCCGGGCTGGTCAGCATCGCCGGACTGGCGCTCGGCCGCCGGGCGTTGCTTCCGTTGCTGACCGTCACCGCCATTTCCCAGGCCGCGGCCTTCGTCCTGGTGTCGATCGGCGTCGTGAAACTCCGGCGAACCCATCCGGAACTCCAGCGGCCGTACCGGGTGCCGGGCGGGGTGCCGGTGGCATTGCTCGCCGCCGCGGGCGCCAGCGTCGCGCTCTACCTCGCGATCGCGGAACCCTATCGGACTCGGACCGCCGCGGGGATTCCGCTCGAATGGTGGCTCCTGATCGGGTGGGGCGTGGTGGGATTTACCTTCTGGACCGCCTCGAGCCGGCATCGCCAGGGCTTGAGCGACGACGAACGCCGCCGGCTGTTGCTCGGCGGCTCACCAAAGGACTCTCGATGATCAGGATGACCCGGCCGTTCCTCGCTTTCACTCTCGGCTTCAGCGTGGCCGCCGGGGCCCAGTCCCGGCGCGTCGAATTGAACGACCTTGGCCGAGAGGTGACGCTCTCGAATCCGCGGCTCTCGCCGGACGGCCGGGGTCTGGTCGTCATCGTCAGCCGCGCGAATTACGCCGACAACCGGTTCGAGCGCTCGCTCTACGCGGTTGATCTCGCCACCGGCGCCACCCGGGAGCTGACGCCAGGCCGCCGCAATGTCGGGGCGATCGAATGGTCGCCGACCGGCGACCGGCTGGCCTTCCTCGATCGAGACGCCGAGAAGCCGCCGCAACTTTTCGTCCTCCCACTCGAAGGCGGCGAGGCCCGCCGCATCACCGACGCCAAACGGGGCGTCATCCAATTTGCCTGGCGGCCCGACGGCCGGAGCTTCGCCTTCCTGACCGAGGACGAGCCGATCGAGCGGACCGGCGAGGAGCGCCACAACAAATCGTTCGAAGTGGGCAACAACACCTATCTCGACCAAGCCGCCTCGCTCTCGGCGCACCTCTGGACTGTTTCCGCGACTGGGGGTGAGAGCCAACGGATCACGTCCGGGGTCCGTCACGTCGTTGGGGTGAGCTGGACCCCGAATGGGCGCCAGGTGCTCTTGACCGTCTGGCCGAAGCCGCACTCGGGCGAGCTGATCAACGCCACCGTTGTCGTCCGAGACATCGAGACCGGCACTGAGTACAACCTGTCGGATGAGCGCGGTTTCGGCGGCGGGGCGGCCGTGTCGCCCGACGGAAGCCAGGTGGCCTTGATCGGCGCCCGGGGCAAGGAGCTGGGGTTCCACCCCGGCGCGGTGTTCGTCGGGCCGATCGGCGGTGGCGCCCGACGGACCGTCACGCCGAGCCTCGACCGCGACCTGAACGGCTTCCGGTGGCTCGCCGACGGCCGGGGTCTCGTCGTCCTCGGCGCCGACCTGACCCGGTTCCGGGCCTGGGTCCAACCGTTAGGCGGCACTCCACGCCGGCTCGACTGGGGCAACGTCGACCCGGCCGACCTCCATCTCAGTCCGGGCGGCGCCCTGGTCTTCGTCGGCCGGGATCTGGGCCGTCCGGGTGAGCTCTACTATGCCGCGTCGATTGACGTCGCCCCCCGGCGGCTGACCGATTTCAACGGCGAACTCGCCGGCCGGGAGACGGGCCGAGTCGAAACGATTACCTGGCAAGGCCCCGATGGATTCACTGAGAACGGGGTCGTCACCTATCCCCCGGGATACACGGCGGGCCGGAAATACCCGCTCGTGCTCGTCATTCATGGCGGCCCGATGGGCACCTCGGCCGAGCGATGGTCTACCGAGAACCAACTGTTCGCCGCGCAAGGCTGGATCGTCTTCAATCCGAACTACCGCGGCAGCAACAACATGGGTGACAAGTTCCAGAGCGCCGTTATCAACGACGCCGGCGACGGCCCCGGCCGCGACGTGATGTCCGGCATCGCCGCGCTGAAAGCGCGGGGCGCCATTGATGAATCGAAGATGGCGGTCTCGGGCTGGTCGTACGGCGGCTATATGACCGCCTGGCTCACGGCCCACTACCAGGGCTGGAAGGCAGCGGTGGCGGGGGCGGCGGTCACCGACTGGTTCGATTGGTACAACCTGGCCGACATGAACACCTGGGCTGGCTTTGGCCTGGGCGGCTCGCCGTGGCTCAACAACAACGCCATGAATTACTGGCGCCAGTCACCGATGGCCTATGCTCATCAGATCAAGACTCCGACCCTGATCTTGTCGACCACCGGCGATCCCCGGGTTACCGTGACCCAATCGTACAAGCTCTATCACGCGCTCAAGGACAACGGGACGTCGGTTCAGTTTATCGCCTATCCGACCGGCGGCCATTTCCCGCCCGACCCGGTTCATC
Source organism: Gemmatimonadota bacterium (assembly GCA_031431925.1). Lineage (GTDB taxonomy): Bacteria > Gemmatimonadota > Gemmatimonadetes > Gemmatimonadales > GWC2-71-9 > SHZU01. The sequence goes on from JANPEL010000118.1 coordinate 19,607, forward strand.
AGCGCGACATTCGCCGCCGGTGGATCGAGTGGATCAGCCGGCGTTTCGATGACCGCTGACCGGCCGGATCCGCTCTTCTTCGAGCTCCAGATCGCGGTCGCGGGGCGCTATTCCCTAGAGCACGAAATCGGCCGGGGCGGGATGGGGATCGTCTACTTGGCGCGGGACGTCACCCTGGATCGGCCGGTGGCCATCAAACTTCTGCCGCCCGAACTCGGCGAGCTGCCTGGCGTGCGGGAACGGTTTCTCCGGGAGGCTCGAACCGCGGCTCGGCTGTCCCATCCTAACATCGTCCCGATCCACGCCGTCGAGGAAGCGGGCCGGTTGGTCTACTTCGTCATGGCCTACGTGCCCGGCGAGACGCTCGGCGCCCGGGTCCGACGGCAGGGTCCGCTTCCAGCCGGTGAGGCGGGCCGGATTCTCCGCGATGTGGCCTGGGCCTTGGCGCATGCGCACCAACAAGGCGTCGTCCACCGGGACATCAAGGCCGACAATATTCTGCTCGAGGCGGGCCATCGCACCCTGGTGACGGATTTCGGCATCGCCCAGGTGGCAGGCGGAGCCGAGGACGAACCGCTCGCTGGAACGATCGCCTACATGAGCCCGGAGCAGGCCCGCGGCGAACCGGTCGACGGACGAAGCGATCTCTACGCGTTAGGCGTCGTCGGCTATCTCATGCTGTCGGGCAACTTGCTCCACCCCGTCGCAACGCTCGAGCAACTCCGCCAGCGGCACCTCGCCGGCCCGTTCGCCTCGCTCGGGACCGCTGCCCCCCACGCGCCTCGGGCCATTTGCCGGGCTATCGATCGCTGTCTTCAGCCCTTGCCCGAGAACCGGTTCCAGGCGGCCGACGAGTTCGCGGCCACCCTGGATCAACTCGCATCCAGTCCGAGCGAACTCCCTACGCCGCTTCGGACCTGGCTCATGGGAGAGGATCAAGCTCGGACTGGGCTCCTGATCTACACCGGGATACTCGCGCTGGTGGCGGCCGGCATTGTCGCCTTTGCGATTCGGTCCGGCAATCTTGATGGTTTGATTGGGGTCGGTATGGGCTGTTCATTCGCTTGGTCTCTGTACGGAGCGGCCCGTTTCGTCCGAACCCGGAAGGTCCTGGCGGCAGGGTACTCGCAAAACGATTTGGTCTTGGCGCTGCGAAATCGCGCCGAGCGGCGCCGCGAGGAACTGGCGTTCGAGATTGGACGGCCACCGAGCGGATTGGCGCGGTGGCTCCGGCGAGTCACCTGGACCGCCGCCGCGGGAACAGTGGGTATGTTCTTCGTCTCCGTCGCAACGGACTGGGCGATGTCGGCGGGCCTCTGGCTCGGCCTCCTCGCGGCGATCGCGGTGGGCGGCGGCACCCTCGGCCTATTCCTGCCTGGCCGGGTGATGCCGGCTAAGGCCGGACCGAGCTGGGCTGAGCGATTGTGGGCTGGGCCGGTCGGACGGCTGCTCGTGCGCCTCGCCGGGTGGCGGCTCGGTCGCCGGTCGGCGCCGGAGCTCACGATGCACCGGCCGACCGAAATCGCGTTAGGCGAGGCCGCCAAAGCATTGTTTCAAGCGCTGCCGGCACCGTTTCGGAAAGATCTGGCCGGGTTGCCTGAACAGGCCGAGATCCTGTCCAGTAGGGCCCAGCAGCTCCGGCGCCACATTGAAGAGCTCGACGAATTGATTGCGCAGGCGGCACCGTCCACGATGTTCGATGGTCATCGGCCGGCTGGAGACGGCGGGGCAGCCGAGCTGACTGCCACCCGAGAGGCCTTGGCTCGTCACCTTGCCGACACCGTCACTCTCCTCGAGTCCCTCCGGGTGGGGCTGTTGAAACTCCACGCCGGAACGGCCACGCCGGAGACCATTACGATTGACCTGACCGCCGCGCGCGATCTCGAATCCCGGTTGGCTTCGTTAGCGGCGGCCGGCGACGACCTTCGTGGTCCCTAGACCCGAACTCCCGATTATGAGCTCCTGACAAACTCCAGCGTTCGGATCCGGAGGAGGCCGCTCATTTGATGGCGGTCACCCGGGCAACCAACTCCGCTTGGCGCTGGTGCATGGCCATCGGATGCGCAGACTGGAGCGTCGCGAGCCGCCAACCATTCGCCCCGTTGCGCACCACGCCGTGCTGCACCCCGGGAAGGACCGTCACCATGCCGGTGGTGTCGGTCACTTGCTCGGTGTACTTCGCGGTGAAGGCCGCCAGGCCCGGGGCGAGCGGCGTGATCACCGTCGTGCCCCACACCAAACGCGTCGATTTTATCCAAGCCGGCACGGAGACCACCTCGTCCGGTGGAACCATCGAGTCGAGGGTCTGAATCAGCACGGGTTCGTCCGGCCCGAGGTCCGTCGACATCACGATGTCCTGTGAATAAAATGGGGCCACGGCCTCCCGGGCCTTTTTGCCGACCGGTGGAGCGCTGAGATCGGCGGCAAAGGCATCGAGAAAGGTCCGGACGCTGTCCCGGATCGCCGCGGCGTGAAGCGGCGCGAGGGGCGCCGGGACGTCCGACGACGACTGACCAGGGGCACACGCACCGACGAGGAACGGCAGGACGACCAAAGCGCGGATTGACATTGAGTGGTGGAGGTTGAGGGTGGCGGCGAGGTCAATCTCGCTGCCGACAGAACTTACCGGGAGCGCGGGCATCCCGCCACACTCTAGCCCTGCGGCTTGACGAGGACGCAGTTTGGCCGATCTTATCCGTTGCAGTGCCAATCGGTCCACCGACCCACTAGGAGTATCACATGAAGCAGTATGGCGCGGAGTTTCTCGGAACGTTCTGGCTGGTGCTCGGTGGGTGCGGGAGTGCCGTCCTCGCTGCCGCATTTCCGAATGTGGGCATTGGCCTGCTGGGCGTTTCGCTGGCGTTCGGCCTGACGGTTCTCACCATGGCATTCGCCATCGGCCACATCTCCGGATGCCACCTGAACCCGGCGGTCTCGGTCGGCCTCTGGGCAGGTGGTCGCTTCCCTGCCAACAAGCTCGCCCCCTACATCGTGGCGCAAGTACTCGGTGCGGTTGCCGCGGGCGGCGTGCTTTATGTCATTGCGAGCGGCGCGCCCGGATTCGATCTATCTGCGGGTTTTGCGTCGAACGGCTACGGAGCGCATTCACCCGGCGGCTACTCGCTGATGGCGGCGCTGGTGACGGAGGTGGTCATGACCATGTTCTTTCTCGTGGTCATTCTTGGAGCGACCGACAAACGGGCACCGGCGGGCTTCGCCCCGATCGCCATCGGCCTGGCGCTGACGCTGATCCATCTGATCAGTATTCCGGTGACCAACACGTCGGTGAACCCGGCCCGCAGCACCGGCGTCGCGCTGTTTGTCGGCGATTGGGCGGTGACCGAGCTGTGGCTGTTCTGGCTCGCGCCAATCGGGGGCGCCTTGCTCGGGGCCGCCGCCTATCGATTCATCGCCGGCGAGGAGCGCTGAGCACGACACCCAAGCCTCCCCTCGACCCGCTGCCCCGGGGTCAGCGGGAGACCGTGACTTTCTATCGGTTCGGCCTGACGCCGTTTGCCGAGAGATTCCCCGAGGATACCAGGACGGGCTCCCTCGAGATCGTTGGCCGGGTTGGTCGTGAGGTCCGGCTCGAGGACGCGCTGGGGGGACTGGCCCGGACCGAACAGGTCTCTGACTTTCATTGCGTCACCACCTGGAGTTATCGGGCGATTCAATGGGAAGGGGTGAAGTTCGCGGACTTTTTCGAGCAAGTCGTGGCGCCACGGGCCAAGCCTCACCCTGGTGCCACACTGGTTGGGCTCAAAGGGCAGGATGGTGCTCGAACCGGGATGCTGCTCGAGGATCTCCTCGCGCCGGGAGTACTGATCGCCGATCGAATGAATGGCGAGCGCTTGTCCGTGGACCACGGTGCCCCGCTCCGACTGGTCGCGCCAGCCCACTATGGCTACAAGTCGGTGAAACACCTGTGCCGCCTGGAGTTCAGAACACCGGTCGAAGGCTACCGGGCGTCGGGCTTCCTCTTCATGGACCACCCGAGGGCCCGCGTGGCATTCGAAGAGCGCGGCCGAATGCTGCCCGGCCGGTTGCTGCGGTACCTCTATCGGCCACTGATTGCAGGAACCGCTCGGCGTTTCGCCGAGGCCAGCGAGCGAAGGCGACGGGCTGGAGGTTCGTCGCATAACGCCTGAATCAGACCAGCTCGAACCGATCCAGGTTCATCACCTTGGTCCAGGCCGCCACGAAGTCCTGCACGAACTTTTCCTTCGAGTCGTCCTGGGCATACACCTCCGCCAGCGCCCGAAGCTGGGAGTTCGACCCGAAGATGAGGTCCACCCGAGTGGCGGTCCACTTCACGTCGCCCGTCACCCGATCGCACCCTTCGAACCCGTCCGCCGTGCCTGAAGTGGCCTTCCACGTGGTACTGATGTCGAGCAGGTTCACGAAGAAGTCGTTGGTCAGTGTCTCTGGGCGGCTGGTGAAGACGCCGTGCTTGGACTGCCCGAAGTTCGCATTCAAGACCCGGAGGCCGCCGACGAGCGTCGTCATCTCGGGGGCGGTCAGCGTCAGGAGCTGGGCCCTATCGACCAGCAGTTCCTCCGCTGAGACGGTGAAGGCCGCCTTCTGGTAGTTTCGGAACCCGTCGGCGATCGGCTCGAGGACGGCGAACGACTCCACATCGGTCTGTTCGTGCGAGGCATCCATCCGCCCCGGCGTGAACGGCACCGGCACCTCGAACCCGGCCTTCTTCGCAGCCTGCGCGACCGCCGCGCACCCACCCAGCACGATCAGATCGGCGAGCGACACCTGCTTCCCGCCCTTCTGTTCGCCGTTGAACGCCTTCTGGATCGTTTCGTAGATCTCGAGCACTCGCGCCAGCTTGGCCGGCTGGTTGACCTCCCAGTTCTTCTGTGGCGCGAGGCGGATTCGCCCGCCGTTCGCGCCACCGCGTTTGTCGGAGCCGCGGAACGTGGCGGCCGACGCCCAGGCCGTCGAAACGAGCTGGCCAATGGAGAGCCCTGACGCCAGGATCTTGGTCTTGAGGGCCGCGATGTCCTTCGCGTCAATCAACGGATGACTGACGGCGGGGGTGGGGTCCTGCCACAGCAACTCTTCCTTCGGGACCAGCGAACCGAGATACCGGGAGCGAGGGCCCATGTCGCGGTGGGTCAGCTTGAACCACGCCCGGGCGAATGCATCGGCCAGCTGATCAGGGTTCTTATGGAACCGCTTCGAGATCTCGAGGTAGATCGGATCCACCCGCATCGCCATGTCGGCCGTGGTCATCATCGGTGCGTGCCGCTTCGACGGGTTGTGCGCGTCCGGCACCAGCGTGGCCGCCGCGGGATCCTTTGGCTTCCACTGGTGAGCGCCGGCGGGGCTCTTCGTCAGTTCCCACTCATAGCCGAGCAGCATGTCGAAGTAGCCGTTGTCCCACTTGACCGGGTTCGGCGTCCAGGCGCCTTCCAGGCCGCTGGTGGTCGTGTCCGCACCCTTGCCGGTGCCGAAGCTGTTCTTCCAGCCGAAGCCCTGGTCCTCGAGGCCGGCACCCTCGGGTGCCGGACCGACCAGCTTCGGGTCGCCCGCGCCGTGGGCCTTGCCGAACGTGTGGCCACCGGCGGTGAGTGCGACGGTCTCCTCGTCGTTCATGGCCATGCGAAGGAAGGTCTCGCGGATGTCTTTGGCGGACGCGAGCGGATCCGGATTGCCGTTTGGCCCCTCCGGGTTCACGTAGATCAGCCCCATCTGTACGGCCGCGAGCGGGTTCTCGAGCTCCCGCTCGCCAGAATAGCGCTTGTCGCCAAGCCATTCCGCCTCGGCGCCCCAGTAGATGTCCTGTTCGGGTTCCCACACGTCGGCGCGGCCGCCGGCGAAGCCGAAGGGCGTGAGCCCCATCGACTCGATGGCGCAGTTCCCGGCGAGGATCATGAGGTCGGCCCAGGAAATCTTGTTGCCGTATTTCTGCTTGACCGGCCAGAGCAGCCGGCGGGCCTTGTCGAGGTTGCCGTTGTCGGGCCAACTGTTGAGGGGCGCGAACCGCTGGGTGCCCGAGGAGGCGCCGCCGCGGCCGTCCGCGGTGCGATAGGTGCCGGCGCTGTGCCACGCCATCCGGATGAAGAGCGGCCCGTAATGCCCGTAATCGGCCGGCCACCAATCCTCTGACCTGGTCATCAGCTCGACGAGGTCCTTCTTGAGGGCCTCGAGGTCGAGTTTCTTGAACTCCTCAGCATAGTTGAACGCCGGGCCCATCGGATCGGACAGCGGCGAGTTCTGATGGAGGATTCCGAGGTTCAGTTGATTGGGCCACCAGTCCCGGTTCGACCGGGCCCCGGCCGTCATTGCCTGGCCGTGCATGACCGGGCACTTGGCTCCGGCGTTGGGTGTCTTTCCGTCCATAACTGCGCTCCGATCATACCTTCGTTGAGTGTCCTGCCAGATCAAACCCCAGCTCAAGATCCTGGGATACCATCCCCGCATCGACGGAAATTTAACAGCAAGACGACATGACCTGATACCCGGGGCTCGCCTCCTTCAGGATTGGTTGGCCGCGCGGCGCCACCAGAGGTACGCCGGCAGACCGAGCGCCACGATGCCAACCCCGATCAAGGAGTCGACCGGGCTGGTCACCAGCGCGTTGACGACGAACAGCAGCGACGTCAGAACGAAGAGCCCCGGGACCCACGGGTACCCAGAGACCCGATACGGCCGCGATGCATCCGGGCGGTCGCGGCGGAGTCGGAAGAGCGCCACGCCGGTGGCGGTATGGAAGAGCCCATCCTCGGCCATCGGCAGATAGATCCGCGCCGCGGACAGGATCCCCGCCGACAGCGAGCCGAACAGCGCCAGCAGCACCGCCAACGCCATCAGTTGTCCGCCCCTTGGACCGAGCAACGCGACCGCCGCGGATTCCCCGATCCGCGGACTGGCGGCGAGGTCGGCGAGCGGCAGGGCCCGAAGGTAGACGACGTTGATGATGGCGTAGAGGACCATGATCGCAAGCGCGCCCGCCGCGATACCCCGGGGAAGGTTCCGCGACGGATCGCGGATCTCCCCAGCTGTGAACGTCGCCTGATACCAGCCGTCATAGGCGCCGAACACGCCGACCATCGCGATCCCGATCGCCGCGGCCAGGTTACCGCTCGGGAGCGGAGCGGTCCAGTCGATCGCGACCCCGGCCGGGACGAGGAACCCCGCCGTGCAGAGCAACAGGACCGCGCCGATCTTGAGCACCGTGAAGGCATTCTGGACCCCGGCGCCCTCCTTGAGGCCGAGACAATTCACCACGGTGAGCAACGTGATGGCGGCGGCACCGACCAGCTGCACGGTGGTGAGCTGCCAAGTCCAGGACCCGATCTTCGCCGAACGCCACGGCGACGGCTGCGTTGGCCGCCGATTGGGCCACCCAGAACGACGCCCAGCCGAAGAGAAAACCGGAGAACGGACCGAAGGCTTCCTTGAGGTAGTGGTACTGTCCTCCGGCCCGGGGGAACATCGTTCCCAACTCGGCGTAGGTCAGGGCGCCGGCGAGGGTCAACAGTCCGCCCGCGATCCAGGCAGCGAGCGCCAGGGTCGGATGCGGCAACGCTCGCGGCACGAAGGCGGCGGCTCCGATGGCGAGCCCATTCGGTTTTTTCGGGTGAGTTGGTCGCGTGGCAGGGCCTCGCCGTTCCGTCGCGGGACACCCTGACCGTTTAAGTATGCGGCCCTCCATCCATGGAGGCCAGTGCGCCCGGTGCTCTGTTTGACAAGTCGCGGCCCCGCCCCAATGTTGCTTGGCGAATGGAGGCCGCTCAACAATGCCGCCTGTGAAATTGGGAGTCATGTGTCGTCGCGCAGGAGCCTCCGACGCGTCAGTACTTGCGGAACTCGCGGCGCGGACGTTCGCGGACAGTTTTGGCGTCGACAACCACCCAGAAGACCTCAAGGCCCACCTTCAGTCGTCTTATGGCACGGCCCAGCAATCCGCTGAACTAGCCGATCCCGAGGTCCGAACCGTGCTCGCGTACCGCGACGACCAGCTGGTCGGTTTCGCCCAAGTGCGCCGCAAGTCGTTTCCGGCGTGCGTGGTCGCCGCTGACCCGGTCGAACTCCATCGGTTCTACCTGGTCCGGTCCGCCCAGGGAACCGGAGCGGCGATGCCGCTGATGCTCGAGGCCCGCGAAGTGGCCCGAGAACTCGGAGGGCGTCACTTGTGGCTCGGTGTCTGGGAGCGCAATCCGCGGGCGATTGCCTTCTATTTCAAGACCGGGTTCCTGAAGGTCGGAAGTCACAATTTCCTGGTCGGGAGCGACAGACAGACCGACTGGGTGCTCGTCGCGCCGCTCTCGACGGAGGGCGGCGGTGGGGTGGAAACTATGGAGATGCAACGGTGATGACGAGCCCAACGATTCTGGCCCCGAGCCTGCGTGAGCGAGTTCGTATGCTGATCGAGAGCGTGCGATTCGAACGAGCAATCGCGACGCTGATCATTGCGAATGCCATCACCCTCGGCATCGAAACCTCACCCGCAGTCGTCGCCCGCTTCGGCGACGTGCTGCAGATCTTCGACCAGACGGTGCTCGGTATTTTTGTGATCGAGTTGCTGGCGCGGTTCTTCGTCTACCGCGGTCGCTTTTTCCGGGACCCGTGGCGCGGGTTCGATTTCGTGGTCGTGGGGATCGCGCTGCTGCCCGCGGGGGCCGCGTTCACCGTGCTGCGCGCCCTGCGCGTGCTGCGGGTCCTGCGGTTGGTGTCGCTCGTGCCATCGATGCGGGGGGTCGTCGGCGCCCTGCTCACGGCATTGCCGGGGATGGCGTCAATCGTCGGCCTGTTGGGGCTCGTGCTCTACGTATCGGCGGTCATGGCGACAAAACTGTTCGGCGCGATCGCCCCGGAACTCTTCGGCCATCTCGGCGCCTCGCTGTTCACCCTGTTTCAAGTGATGACCGTGGAAGGCTGGCCTGACATTGCCCGCGGCGTCATGGCCCAGTCGCCGTATGCATGGATATTCTTCGTCGTTTACCTGCTCGTTGCGACGTTCATGGTGCTGAACCTGTTCATCGCGGTGGTCGTCAACGCGATGCAATCGCAAGTCACCGAAGACCTCAAGGGCGAGGGCGAGGCGCACACCCAGTTGATCCTCGATGAGGTCCGGGCGTTGCGACGGGAGGTCGAAGCCCTGCGCGAGATCTCAAAGTCGTGACTCCGCCGGCAGCGGCGGGCCTTTGGTGATCGCCGGGTTCCCCGAAGCCGCCGATCGGCGGTACTATCCAGGACACTTCGACTAGGCTCATCCATGCGAATCGTTTGTTGCCTCGCGCTCCTCGGCACCGGGCTCCCAGCCGTCACCGCAGCCCAATCCCTCGAAACGATGGCACCAAGCGTCCGCCAGTACGTCTCGGTCGACGCCCCGGTCGTGGCCCTGACCCACGTGCAACTGATCGATGGCACCGGGACGGCACCCCGCGCCGATCAGACCATCGTCCTCGAGCGGGGCAAGATCAGCTGGGTCGGGCCGGCCGCCGGTGCGAAGATCCCCGCCGGCGCCCGGGTCATGGATCTCACCGGCCACACCGTGATCCCCGGTCTGGTCGGGCTCCACAATCACACCTTCTACTACACCCTCGCGCCCCGGGCCGTGCAGTCGAACTTCACGGCCCCCCGTCTCTACCTCGGTGCAGGTGTCACCACCATTCGGACCACCGGCAGTGCGTCGCCCTACGCGGAGATCAATCTCAAAGCCAACATCGAGCGCGGCGAGATCCCCGGCCCCCGGCTCTTCGTCACCGGTCCGTACCTGATCAGCCCCGGACCGGACATGCGTCTCGACCTCCTCGGCATGCACGAGTTGTCGGGCCCCGAGCAGGCCCGCAAGGTGGTGGACTACTGGGCCGAAGAAGGCGCTACCTGGCTCAAGGTCTACAATCAACTCCAGGTGGCGACCCTCGCAGCGATCACCGACCAGGCCCATAAGCGCGGGCTCAAAGTGACCGGGCACCTCTGCTCCGTGGGTTTCCGGGACGCGATCGCCGCGGGGATTGACGCGCTCGAACACGGCCTGATGACCAACTCCGAGTACCTGCCCGGCAAGCAGCCCGACATCTGTCCGGCGGGCATCGGCGCTGCTTACGTGAAGCTCGACATCGCCAACGATCCACGGATCAAGGCAACCTTCGCCGACATGGTCGCCCGGAAGGTGGCGATGACCTCGACCCTTGCCGTGTACGAATCAGGGACCGCCGGACGGCCGTGGGGGAACGACCCCCGGCTCTGGGAAGCGCTCTCGCCCGACTCGAAGGCGGAGGAAGAGGCCCGCCATCGCGGCGTTGAGGCCGCCGGCCACACCGAGGTGGCGCAGCAGGCACTCAAGAAGTCCATGGAGTATGAGGTCGCGTTCTTCAGGGCCGGCGGCCTGCTTGCAGCCGGGGTCGATCCGGCGTGGAACGTGCCGGCCGGGATTGGTGATCACCGGAACTACGAGTTGCTGGTCGAGGCGGGGCTCACGCCCGCCGAGGCGATCCAGGTCATGTCGCTCAACGGAGCCCGGGTCCTCGGGATTGCCGACCGGTTGGGTTCGATCGTGATCGGTAAGACGGCCCTGTTCCTCCAGGGGCGGGTGCTCTTCAACCGGCGCGGCGCCCAGCAACTCCACCAAGCGATCGCTCTTTTCAAGCAGGCCTCGACGCGGGACCCCAAGTACGCCCGGGCCCAAGCGTCGTTGGCCATGGCGCTCGCGATCCTGCCGGCATACGTGGAGGACAGCACGCCGGAGGTCCTGGCCGCCGCCGTGGCCGCCGCCGAGCGGGCCATCGCAGTCGACTCCACCATCCCCGAATCGTATGCGGCTCTGGGATACGCCAATTCCCTGATCGGGAACCTTTCCATGGCCGAAGACAGCTTCCGCCGAGCGCTGGCGCTCGACTCGACCCTGGCCACCAGTTGGGGTTGGTACGGGCTGCTCGCCGGGCGGCGTGGCGACTATGCCGCGGCGCACGACCGGATTGCCAGGGCCATGGCGCTCGAACCCGCCTCGTTGATCGCACGAGTCTGGGAGGTCCAGGTCCTGGTACCCGAACGTCGCTTTGGAGAGGCGGACTCGGTCGCGGCGGCGGCGATCGCCATGGACTCCACGTTCATGCTGGCCTGGACTTGGCGCGCGAACGCGCTCCTCGGCCTCGGCAAAGCCGCGGAGGCGGTAACGCTGCTCGAACAACGGCTGGCCCGGAACCCCAACGAGCGATCCTCGGATCAAGGGCTCCTCGCTTACGCGTATGCGATTGCGGGCCGGACTCAGGACGCCCGGGCAACCCTCGACACGATGCGGGCCGCTTCCGGTGGCCGGCTACCCCCCTCGGGCGCCACGGCCGCGGCGCTCGAGGAACTCGGCCAGCATGAGGCCGCTGTGACGATGCTCGCCGCCGCCGCGGCCCGGCACGATCCCTGGTTGGTGCAGTTCCCGCAGATTTCCCGCTACGATCAACTCCGGAAGGATCCCCGGGCGGAAACCCTACTCGCGAAGCTGGGCGGGATCTCGCACTAGCCAGCGTTCCCGTTCGTCACGAGATCGGCTTGATGCGCGCCAGTTGCTTCACCAACTCGTAGAGAAACGCGTGGCCCTCGTAAAAGGACTGCACTCGCATCCGCTCGTCCCGGCCGTGGAAGCGGATGTCGTCCCGATCGAAGAAAAACCCTTGCACCCCATACGTCGGGATCCCGGCCGATCGGAGCATTCGGCCGTCGGTCGCGCCCATCACCATGATCGGCACCGTGACGACGCCGGGCCACATCGCGGTGGTGATCTCGGATACGGCGCTCATCACATCCGGGCGGAGCGGCGACGCCGGCCCGCGGCCCAGGGCGTTGACGCGGCTGATGGCAACCGCCGAATCGGCGACGACCTTCCGGAGGGCGGCCTCGACGTAGTCCGGCTCGTCCTCCGGAAGGACTCGGCAATTGATCGTCGCGGCCGCCAACTGGGGCAGCGCGTTCATCGCATGGCCGCCCTCGAGCATCGTCGCAATGCAAGTGGTGCGGAGGGTGGCATTCCATGAGGTCGACGACCGGGCCACCCGGAGCATGGCCTCGCGCGATCCGGCGGCCACCCGCTCCAAATCGGCTCGGACGGCCCCGGTCTCGGTCTTGGCCATCTGCTTGAAGTACGCGGCGGTGACTTCGTTCGTCTTCAAGGGAAAGCTGAATCGCGACAGCCGGTCGAGCGCCCCGGCGAGATGGTAGATGGCATTGTCGGCAACCGGGAGCGAGCTGTGCCCGCCCTTATTCCGCACTTCGAGCCGGAAGCCCAACACGTACTTCTCACTGACCTGGATATCGTTCGCAATCCGCCTGCCGTTCACCGATTCGCCCCAGCCGCCCTCGTTCAGAGCGTACTCCGCCTCGATCCAATCGCGATGGTTCTTGAGAAGCCAGTCCACCCCGTTGTACGGGCCCCCGCCCTCTTCGTCGGCGGTCAGCGCCACAATGATGTCGCGGTCGGGCGTAAACCCTTCCTTCCGATACTGGATCAGGTTGGCGATCCAGACCGCCGCCTGGGCCTTGTCGTCGCCGACGCCGCGCCCGTAGAAGTAGCCGTCCTTTTCCGTGAGCTGAAACGGATCCATGGTCCAGTCTTCACGTTTCGCTTCGACGACATCGGTGTGGGCCAGGAGCAGCAACGGCTTCTGGCTGCCGCTCCCCCGATACCGAACGACCAGATTCATCTTGTTCGGGTGGGCGCCGTCGACGTGGATGTCCCCGTCCGCAAACCCCGCCGCCTTCAGCCGGGCCACGGCGGCTTGCACGACTGGGGTCGTCGAACCGGTACTGAAGCCGGAGTTGACTTCGATGAATTCCCGGTAGATCGCGCGGACCAAGGCTTGTTCCGGGGCCGGGCGGGTCACCTGGGCCTTCGCGGTGACGACACTGAGCGGCGACATGATCGACGCGATGAGGACGAACCGTTTCATGATTGGCTTCCCGTGAGGTGGCGCGACCCCCAATCTCGCCGAGGCACCTGGCTCCCGGAAGGGCCCCGCCGGGAAAGCCGACGCCGGCGCGGCCAGGATCAGTTCACCGGCCGGATGGCGTTCCCCAAACGCCCGGAGACCGCGGAACGCTGCGGCCGTCAACCCGGTCCCGTGTGTCACCTCGATCGCGATCAACCGGTCCGACGTCTCCACGACGAAGTCGACCTCGGCGCCTAACGACGTTCGCCAGGTGGCCAGGCGGGCTCCCGGCGCGTGGGCCACCCAGGTCGCGAGGTGGTGGAACACGATCCCTTCCAGGGCTTCCCCAAGCGCCGGTCCCAACGATTCACTTCGCCCGAAGAGCAAACCCATCGCCAGTCCGCTATCCGTGAAGTAGAACTTGGGGTGCTCGGCGAGATCACGGGTGTTCGGGGCCCGTCCGTAACGGCAGGCCGACTCGAGGTCGAAGGCCGCACCGGCCGGTCGGAAGAACGATAAGAACTACTACGTCCAGTGCATGCACTGGCCGCCTTGGCCCGGCGAACCGGCGCGCCGGCCGCTCACCTCCTTCTCCAACTGGGCGCCGGACCTCCCGCTCTTGCTGCTGAATGGCGACTACATGCAAACCACCCACGAGCTGGCCCGCGGGGCGGCCGAGCAATTCGCCCCGCGGACAACCTGGTACGCGAGCTTCGAGAATTTCGGGCACGTGATCATGCCGAGAAGCGCCTGCGCGCAGGCGCTGTGGTTCGAGTTGGTGAGGACCAGGCGGATTGCCGACCCCAACGGCTGTCGCGTCGACGGCGCCAAGGCGATCGCGACGCGGCCATGATGGATTTCGACCCCTTCGGCACGGTCTACCTCCAGGACCCGTATCCCTTCTTCGAACGATACCAGCGCGAGGCGCCGGTCTACGACAGCGAAACGATCGACCACTGGGTCGTCTCTCGGTATGACGACGTGAAGGAGGTCCTCCGTGACGCCGAGCGATTCTCGAACCAAAACACCCTGACCCCGGTGGCTCCCTGGTCGGCGGAGGTCCACCGGGTGCTCGAGGAAGGCGGGTACCGGGCTCGGCCCGCGATGGTGGGTACCGATCCGCCGTACCACACCCGGTCCCGCAAGCTCCTGAACCAGGCCTTCACCCCTCGAAGAATCAGCGCCCTCGAGCCGCGAATCCGGCGGCTCGCCGAGGACCGGCTCGACCGGTTGGCCCCGAATGGCCAGATGGACCTGGTCCGCGACCTCACCTACGAGCTTCCGGCCCAAGTCCTGTTCCTGCTGCTCGGGGTGCCCGAAGAGGATGTTGCCTTGGTCAAGCTCGGAGCGGACCACCGCCTGCTGCTCGTGTGGGGCCGCCCCACGCCGGAACATCAGATCGAACTAGCCCGGAGCCTGGTGACGTTCTGGCATCAGAGCGAACGGGTGGTGGAGCGCCGGCTCCGCGACCCGGGCGACGACCTCACCAGCGAGCTGATCCGCCTTCGCGGTGGCGACGATACGGTGCTCTCGCTCACCGAGATCGCCAGTTTGGTCTTCGGGCTCCTCTTTGCCGGCCACGAGACGACCACCGCATTCCTCACCAACGCGGTGCGGCAACTACTGGCCCGGGGCCGTTGGCCTGAGCTGGTCCGGAATCCGGCCGCGACTCCGGTGCTGGTGGAGGAACTTCTCCGACTCGATAGCTCGGTGATCGGGTGGCGGCGCCTGGCGATCCGCGAGACCACGATCGGCGGCGTCCCGCTCCCCGCCGGCGCCCGGGTGCTGGTGCTCCTCGGTGCCGCCAACCATGACCCCGCTCGATTCCACGACCCGGGGGCCCTCGACCCCGGCCGGCCCAACCTCAAGGACCACCTCGCGTTCGGGTTCGGCATTCACTACTGCCTCGGCGCCGCCTTGGCTCGCCTCGAGGCCAAGGTGGTGCTCGAGTGCTTGGCGTCGCGGTTGCCGAACCTGCGCCTGGTGCCGGAACAGTTGTTCCCGAGTGCCCTTCGTCCGGCTTCTTGCTTCGGACAATCACTCGACTTGCGGATAACGAAGTGGGCGGGCGGTCACGACGCCTTTTGTTCGAGCCGTTCCGCGATCCACACTTTGATGATCGACTGGCGGGTCACGCCGAGGCGCGCCGCTTCGTGGTCGAGCGATTCGATCATCCAGGTTGGGAAGTCCACGTTGACCCGTCGCTGCTGCTGCGCTGGCCGCCGCAGCGTGGTGAGGTCAAGATTGGGTGAGAGATCCTTGCCCTCGTCAAACTTCCGGTCAAACGTCTTAGCTTTCATAGAGAGCAACCTCCTCAGGGCGAGACCGGCGGACCGAGATCAGCCGGATTCGGCTGTCCCGGTAGGTGATGATCGCGGACCAGAACACGCCCGCGATGCGTCCGACGACGAAAAAACGAGGTTCGTCATCGGTCCGCACCTGGACCTCGAGCAGCATGTCGTCGGCCCATAGCGCTTGCGCCTCGACAAAGTCGAGCCCGTGCTTGGCCTTGTTCACGAGGCTTTTCGACTCGTCGAACTCGAATTCCACCCGGATTTCCTGTGCCGGAATGATATAATAATTATACCATTTTTGCATTTCGTCAAGAAGCAGGGTCGCTACCGGGCCAGGCAGCCGAGGATCTGAATCCAGTCGCCGGCGCCCCGCTTGGGAATCCCCTAAGCCGCTACCCCGAAATGGCTTAGTCAGATGGCCGCCACGCTATCGGCTCCCTCCGTAGCGGGGTATTATCTGGCTGCGTCCAGCCGTACTCTCGCTTCGCAGATCTGGACAACCCTTGGTCCCCAGTGCCATCGACGCTCGGCTGAATCGTAGGTCATGGGGAGGTCGGGCAACCATTTGACTGACCGATTGCGCGGGTTCACCGACGCGCTGGCGGACCGGTACCGGATCGAGCGCGATCTCGGTCAGGGCGGCATGGCCACGGTCTACCTCGCCCGCGACTTGAAGCACGACCGCCAAGTCGCCATCAAGGTGCTCCGGCCCGAGCTGTCGGCCTCGCTCGGCGGCGACCGGTTCCTCCGTGAAGTGCGAATCGCCGCGCAGTTGCAGCACCCCCACATCCTCACCCTGATCGATTCCGGCGAGGCCGACGGCACCCTCTACTACGTGATGCCGTTCGTCGACGGCGAGACCCTCCGGGCCAAGCTCGACCGCGACCGCGAGCTCCCGGTAGGCGACGCCATCCGCATTTTGCGTGAAGTCGCCGATGCCCTCGCCTACGCCCATAGCCGCGGGGTCGTGCACCGCGACGTGAAGCCCGAGAACGTGATGCTGACCGGGCGCCACGCGATGGTGATGGACTTCGCGGTGGCCAAAGCGGTCAGCGAAGCAACCGGGCGCCAGTCGCTCACGACGGCCGGCATTGCCCTCGGCACGCCCACCTACATGGCGCCCGAACGCCGTTGGCGGAGGCGAAAGAAGAGCCGGAGATCCTCACTCACCTTCGGGCAATCGAGCGCAAATCGGTGAGGTCGGTCGATGGCTGTTGAATCCGCTCCAATGATGGTGGCGGATTGCGAGCCCGCCGCCCCGAACGGCCCAACGTCACCGGCGCCGCGAGGTCATCCGCTGCTAGCGCCGGCCCTGACTCGGGGCTAACGTTGCGGTCCCACGCGGCCTCTCTCTCTCCGGTGCCCTGGTCTATGCAACTCCGCTCCTGGCGGCTCCCGGCGGTCACGTGCCTCGCTGCCCTGCTGGCCGCCTGCGGCGGAACCACGAATCCGCCGCCGCCCCCGCCCCCGCCGGCGGCGGTCGCCAGCGTCTCGGTCACCCCGGCTGATGCCACGGTCGAAGTCGGCCAGACCACGACGCTCTCCGCGCAACCCAAGGACGCGAGCGGCGCCGCCCTGAGCGGCCGATCGATCGCGTGGACCAGTAGCGATCCCACCAAGGCGACGGTCTCCACTCAGGGCGTCGTCACCGGGGTCGCGGTCGGCGGCACGACCATCACCGCCACGGCCGAGGGCCAGTCGGGCGCCGCCACGATCGCGGTCATCCAGCCCCGAGTCGCCACGGTGGCCGTCACGATGGCGGCCACCGACCTGAGCGCCGGGGATGCCGTCCCCGCGACGGCGACCCCGAAGGACGCCGCGGGCAATGTCCTGACCGGCCGGGTGGTGACGTGGACCTCGAGCACCCCCGCGGTCGCCACCGTCAGCGACAGCGGTCGGGTGATCGGTATCAGCGCGGGCACGACAACCGTCTCGGCGACCTCCGAAGGCAAGACCGGCACCGTCACCGTTACCGTGCGCGCGTTCGTCCCGGCCACCACGTCGCAGACGATTGGGGCCGCCGGCGGCACGATCACGTTGACGTCGACTAACGGCACGGCGTTCGAGTTCGTGGTGCCCGCGGGTGCGGTGAGGGGCGGCACGACGTTCACCCTCGCCACGCGGGTGCCCGTGAATGGGAAACGCTTCAACCTGGTGGTGCAGCCGGCGGGGCTCATCTTCCTCCGTGGCAACGCCGCGACGGTCACCGTGACGCTACCGGGTGGCCAACGGCTCGCCGCCACTGGCGGGATGGGCTACAACGGGCACCCGATCCCGTACACCGTGCTCAGTGACGGCCGCCTGCGGGTGCGGCTGGCGTCCATCGAGGACCCCGGGTCCGCAGCGGGGACCATCCGAGCCAGCGCGGCGAGGCAGCCCCCCGTCGCGGCGTGCGGGGCGGCGCAGGACTTCATCGACGGAGGGCTCAACGCCGACGACCTGATTGTGGTCGAGGCGTATGCGTCGTGCATGTTGGCGGCCGCCCAGAACCTCGCGCTCAACGAGCAGTACGCGGAAGCCGTGAACGTCGCCAGTACGGTCGCGGCCTATCTGCAGGCGATCGGCGAGGGCAATCCGCACGTGCGGATTGCGCAGGCCAGCAGCATCGCGTGTGTGGCATATCGGGCCGCCCTCGACCGCGCAACCGCGGCCACCGTGTCGACCATGGGGACGCTGTATGGGCTGATCAAGCCCATCATGTTCTGGGAGATGACCGTCCAAAGACTGGGGACGACCTGCCCAGCGATCTCGTTGACGGAGTATCAAACCGTCATTGCCACCAAGACCGATGAGGCGAAGGCGTACTACGCGACCCAGAAGCCCCAGCTGACCAGCACCACCAGCCCAGCATACACCGCCTCCCGCGTCGAGGCCCAACAGAGCGCCCAGACGGTCACCGAGGTCACCGCGCTCGCGCCGCCCCCGGCGGTCCAGAGCACCCTCACCGCCCAGGTGACCAACAAAGCGCAGCCGTCGTTACTGGATGCGATGCTGCAGGCGCCGTGGAACCGCTGCCGCGTCACGCGCTCCTACGATGAACTGATCAGCCTGATGGCGTCGTTCGAGAGCCCAGCGGCGCTCCAAACGGCGGCCCAATACTGCGGGACCCAGCTGAGCGCGCAGGCGAAAGACAGCCTCGGCGTGGTGAAGGCGACCCTGACGCCCACTCTGGGTGGGGTGAGTGGCGCCACGCAGAACGTCATCGGGAAGATCAATGCCGACAAGAAGGGCCATCTCCTGCTCACCGGCCCGATTCTTTCGCTCGAATGCCCGGCCAGTGTCACCGGCGGAACCGAAGCGCTGGTCGTGAAGGTCGACGGCACGACCATTCAATCACTACAGAGCGCCCCGTATCTCGGCAACACGCTCGATGTCGACATCGCGGCGGCGCTCCAGGCGGCGCATCCGGGTGGCACGGCAAACATCACGGCGGCCGATGTCACCTTCGAACGGGCTGGGACGCCATGCGCGGGTTTTTGGGGCACCACCCCGGTGCCACTGCTCACACTCACGCTCGACTTCCTGACCCCGTTCGCTGTCGACTTCATCAAATTGCCGGGAACTGGTTTGGGACTTGGTGGTGAAGACACATCCGACAGACCGACGAGTGATCGGTCCGTCCCCTTCACCCTAAATGCCGGTGCAGGGACCTCCGCCTCATTCCTGTATCCGACGGCGGCCACAATGGCTATCGACGTGAATTTTCCCTCCAATCAGGGGACGAGCAGCGTGTCTGCTGCCCTCCGGGTGACGATCCCCAAGGCGGGTACGTTAAAGTTCGAGGTCTTTGGAGTGCCGGGTATCCTTAATTTCGCCTCTACCTGGACCACCAGTTCCACACCCGGCTGGCCGTCGACTGGCATTCTTGATCCGGCGCTTTTCGGTGTTCCCGCCGGGACCCCTTTCGCCTGCGCCACCGGCATCGCTGTTACCTGTTCCGCAGCCCTTGGAGGAAACCCGCCCAATACCATCACCGTTGCCGTGCCGGCCGGCGCGGGCCTCTTCCGCTTTGATGCAAGCACCTCTACCGGCCGTACGTCTGGTCGGGTGTTCCAGTTGACGTACACGCCAAACCCTTAAGCCTGACGGCAGGCACGGGATATTCCCATTGCCCTCGCCGATCCAAGCAGAGGAGGACGGAGTTTGAATCCGCTACAATGATTGTAGCGGATTGCCACCCCGCCTCCCCAAGCCGCCCCAACGTTCACCGGCGTCGCCAGGCCGCCAACCCCGCCCGATTGAGGAGCTCGACGATCCGCTCGTGGTCGCCCACCTCCGTTCTCGTCACCTGGCTGGCAAACCCCTGCAGCGCAAGATCTTGAGCGGCCGGCCGACAAGGCGCGGCCTGGTCGATGGTCATCTCGTCTACCTGACCGAGATGGTGATCTGGCGGCGGTTCCGTTCGACCTCGCCCACCTCCGGGTCACCGGCGATCCGGTCCAGATCGCGAGCGCCGTGGACGGAGTCGGCCTGCCGGCCTCCGGAACACTCGCCTACTCGCCGGGAGCAACCTCGTTCCAGTTGGTCCTCGCCGGCGGCGGATCGGAGACGCCCGTCCGGGTTGAGCCGGCCGCATTCGCGACGCCGCGCTTC
The DNA here is from genome assembly GCA_031431925.1 of Gemmatimonadota bacterium. Classification (GTDB taxonomy): domain Bacteria; phylum Gemmatimonadota; class Gemmatimonadetes; order Gemmatimonadales; family GWC2-71-9; genus SHZU01. Next base: position 39,372 of record JANPEL010000118.1, read on the forward strand.
TCGCCCGACGGACGCCGGATCGCGGTCTCCGCGTTCACCAAGGACGGAGGGGCGGATATCTGGGTCCATGATCGGGTGGCCAATACCTTTGCACGCCTGACGACCAAGGGCGTGAACACGGCCCCGGAGTGGTCGCCAGACGGTCGACGGGTCCTTTACAAGTCGGCTGCCAAAGCGACCGAGGTTGGGGTAACGGAAACGACCCTCGCCGGGCAGATGCCGCGGATCCTGTGGGTGCCGGTCGACGGAAGCGCTAAGGCGGACACCCTCTACGGCCTCGAAGTGGACTTCGTGGTCTACGGCGAGTCCGCCTTCTTCGCGATCGAAGTGAAGAACGCCGACAAGGTCCGCCCCGACGATCTCCGCGGGCTCCGCGCGTTCGTGAGCGAGTAACCGTCGCCGACATGACCGCGCTGGGACGGGTACGCCCATGCCCCCACTTGGCGTTCGGATCGTCGGCCGTGAGCAGGAGCGGGTGGTCTGGATCGGCCAGGTTCACTCGAGGCGGGGATCGAGACTCGGGACGGCCCTGTCAATTACCGTAAATACCGTAATATTCTTTCCCATGAAAACATCTCTTGACCTTCCCGATGACCTTTACCGCCGGGTGAAGTCGAAGAGCGCTTTGGAGGGCCTGGCCGTCCGCGAAGTCGCGACGGCGTTGTTCTCGGCATGGGTCGAGGGCCGGGTTTCGACGGACCCGATCGCGGGCCCGCCGATCGCTGCCGGAGTCGCGGCCGACCCCCGCCAGGAGTGGCTCGCTCGGTGGCGCGGCATCTCGTCCAACGTGTCGAAAGCGGGCGCCGGAACCCCAGGGTTGGTGGATCAACTGCACGGCGACCGGCGGTGAAGGTCACCCTCGATGCGTCGGTGTGGCTCGCCGCGATGGCCGACGACGAGCGGGAGCATGCGCGGTGCGCGGCCCTGGTCGCCGCCCTGGTCGAAGGCCGGGTGGCGCTCCACCAGCCCGGGCTCTTCCTGATCGAAGTTTGTGCCACCATCGCTCGCCGGACCCGGGACCGGGCCCTCGCCATGGCGGCCGGTGAGGCGACCCTTGCCATGCCGTTGCTGACGCTCCATCCCCTCGATCACGCCCTCGCGGCGGAGGCGGCCGAGGTGGCGGCGACCTGGGCGCTCCGGGGCGCGGATGCGGTCTACGTCGCCACGGCCCGTCAGGCCGGCGCGACGTTGGTGACGCTCGACGCCGAGGTGCGCGACCGTGCCGAGTGGCCAGGGGCCACGTCTTGACGGGGAATCCCAACGTCCGGCCTGCGTCAGTTAGGCAGATATTTGTCGAGTTATCGATTCTTGATAATTTCGCTAATATTGGTATAACTTAAGCCGCAATGAACCCCGTCGAGAACCCCTTCGCCCCGGGCGCCGGAAGCCGGCCGCCTGAATTAGCCGGTCGAGACGAACTTCGCGAAGCGGTTCGGGTTGCGCTCGAACGGGTCCGCCGTGGCCTTCCAGCCAAGAGCGTCCTGATGGTGGGGCTCCGAGGCGTCGGCAAGACCGTGTTGCTGGACCAGATTCGGCAAGACGCGGAATCGGCCGGCATCCACACGATCCGGATCGAAGCCCCGGAACGGCGATCGCTGCCGGCGCTCCTGGCGCCGCAGCTCCGGATCGCGCTGCTCCGGCTCTCGAAGACCGATCGGGCCCGCGATCTGGCCATTCGGGCCCTTCGCGGGCTGACTGGTTTTGCCCGGGCGCTCAAGGTCAAGTACGAAGACATCGAGGTCGGGATGGACTACGAGCCCGAACCGGGGCTCGCCGACAACGGCGACTTGGAACACGACCTCCAGGCCCTGCTCGAGGCGGCCGCCGCCGCCGCCCAGCGCGCGGACACGGCGCTCGCGATCTTCATCGACGAACTCCAGTATGTCGCGGAGGAACAACTCGAGGCGTTGGTCGTGGCACTGCACCGGGCGGCCCAACGACAGTTGCCAGTGGTCCTGATCGGGGCGGGCCTGCCGCAGCTTCGCGGGCAGATGGGCCGGGCCAAATCCTATGCGGAGCGGCTGTTCGACTTTCCGGTGGTCGGGCCCCTCCCTCCGGCCGCGGCGCGGATCGCGATCGAACGGCCAGTGGCGGCCCATGGCGTGGCGTTCACCGAAGCCGCCATTGCCGCGGTGCTCGACCATACGCAAGGGTATCCGTATTTTCTGCAGGAGTGGGGCAAGCACGCCTGGGATACCGCGTCGGTCTCGCCCATTACGGCCGAAGACGTCGAGCAAGCCTCGGTCTCGGCGGTCGCGGCGCTGGACGAAAGCTTCTTCCGGGTCCGATTCGATCGGATGACCCCGGCCGAAAAGCGATACTTGCGGGCCATGGCGGAGTTAGGACCAGGTCCCCACCGGTCGGGTGACATTGCCGAGCGGCTCGGCCGTAAGGTCACGGCCCTCGGCCCGGTCCGGAACAAGCTGATCGCGAAGGGGATGATCTGGAGTCCCAATCATGGCGACACGGCGTTTACCGTGCCCTTGTTCGATCAGTTCATGAAGCGGATCATTCCCGGCGACGACTGGCGAGAGCGATGACCGACACCACGTTGAACCGACTCACGACGGCGCTCAGTGACCGCTACCGGATCGAGCGCGAACTCGGCTCGGGCGGAATGGCCACGGTCTATCTGGCCGAGGACCAAAAGCACCACCGCCAAGTGGCCATCAAGGTGCTCCGTCCCGACCTCGCCGCCGCCCTCGGCGCCGACCGGTTCACCCAGGAAATCGAGATCGCCGCCCGGCTCCAACATCCCCACATTCTCGGCGTCTTCGACTCGGGCAGCGCCGACGGGTTCCTCTACTACGTCATGCCGTACGTGGAAGGGGAGTCGCTGCGGGAGCGGCTGACCCGCCAGGGCGAGCTCCCGGTGCACGAAGCGGTCCGGCTGCTGGTCGAGATCGCCGACGCGCTCGGTCACGCCCACGCCCGGGGCGTGGTCCATCGCGACATCAAACCCGAGAACGTGATGCTCTCGGGCCGCCATGCCCTGGTGATGGACTTCGGCGTGGCCAAGGCCGTGAACGAAGCGAGCGGGCGAAACCGGCTGACCACCGTCGGCGTGGCGTTAGGCACGCCGGCGTACATGGCGCCGGAACAGGCGAGCGCCGACCCCCATCTCGACCACCGGGTCGACATTTACGCGCTGGGCGTCGTCGGATACGAGTTGCTGGCGGGCCGGCCGCCGTTCGTCGGGGCGTCGCCCCAGCAGGTCCTCGCCGCGCACGTGACCCAGGCACCCGAGCCGGTGAGCACCCACCGCCCGTCCCTCTCACCGGCGCTGGCGGGCGTCATCATGAAGGCGCTCGAGAAGCGGCCCGCGGATCGGTGGCAGACGGCGGAGGAGATGGTCGCCCAACTCGAGCCGTTGATGACGCCGAGCGGCGGCATGACGCCGACAGGCACTCGGCCGATCGAGGCGGTAGGCCGGCCCCGGCGCTGGCCAAGAATCGTGGCGGCTGCCGTGGTGTTAGGCGCTGGCGGCGGGGCGGCTTTCTGGCTTCTGAGTCGTCCGCCCGAGACCGCCGCGCTGACGTCGAACGGGCAACTCACCCGCCTCGCGGGAAAAGAAGAGTTTCCGGCCATCTCGCCCGACGGGAAGTCGGTGGCGTATCTCGCCTTTGGCCCGGCCGACAGCGTCGCGCACGTCGAACTCCGGCGCACTGACGGCGGCGATGCGGTCCAGATCGCCGGGGCATCACGGCCGGCCGGCTGGTCGCCCGCGGGGGACCGGCTCCTCGTGGCCGGTCCGGCCGGCCTTGAGAGTCGCCCCGCCCTCGGTGGCCAAGGGACCCTGATCGATCCGCGGGCCCATTCCGCCTCCTGGTCTCCGGACGGGAAACAAGTGGCCTATGTCGTCGGCGACTCGCTGTTCATCGGCGGCGTCAACCGCGAAACGCCCCGCCTCGTGACCGGGGGGCTCCAGATCCATTCGCCCGCGTGGTCGCCCGACGGGAAGTGGATCGCGTTCGTCTCCGGGAACCTGACCTACTTCGCCAGCTACAACATCGCGCCGAGCCAGATCTGGCTGGTGCCCGCCGCGGGCGGCACCGCCAGGCCGCTGACCTCGGCCGGCGCCGTGAGCATGAGCCCGACCTGGGCGCCCGACAGCCGGCGCCTGCTGATCGTCGCGGGGCTCGGCGGCGTCCGCGACGTCTATCAACTCAACCTCACCAGCGGCGGGGAACTGCGGGGACCGCCGGTTCGCATCAGCACCGGTTTGAACCCGTCCTTGATCTCGCTGTCGGCGGATGGGAAGCAGTTGGCCTACTCGGTCGCGACGTACTATTCGAACCTTTGGAAGATCGAATTACCCCGGACCGGCGTGGCCTCCACCAGGGGTGCGTTGCCAGTCACCAATGACCGCCAGGTCATCGAGGGCCTCGAGATTTCTCGCGACGGCCGCTGGCTGGTCTTCGATTCCGATCGCGAGGGCGTCGCCCAGCTGTTCCGAATGCCGCTCGGTGGGGGCCCGGTCCAGCAGATCACTCGGGACTCGAATCCGTCGTTCAAGCCGTCGATTTCGCCGGACGGGCGCGAAGTGGTGTATCACACGATCGCGCAGGGTCTCCGGCGGGTGTTCGTGATCGGGATCGACGGGGGGGCGCCGAAACAGCTCTCGCCGGGAGCGGCGCCGGATGAGCGGAACGGGGTCTGGTCTCCCGACGGCTCGAGCGTGGCGTGGCAGGTGATCGATCGGGGCGGGTCCGGGGTTCAGGTGGCGCGGCGCGACCCGGCCGGCCGGTGGGGCTCGCCGATAACCGTACCCTTCGTGGGCCAGTTCTTGACCCTCGCCTGGGCGGACCAGGGCACGGCGTTGATCGGCATCGATTCCTCCTGGCGGGCGGTCGTTCAGCCGGTGGCCGGCGGGGCAGCGCGGCGGCTCAGCGCGGCCGACCCGTTGAACCTGGTGATCTCGGGCCGGAGCATCAGTGCCCCGATCACGACGGACGGTACCGTCGCACTACTCACCATTCGCGGGAACGACATCGTCACCCGCCGGGCGGGCATCCTGGCACTTCGCCTCGCGGACGGCGGCTCGCGTGAAGTCCTCCGCTTCGACGAGCCGGCCCGGCCGCACAGCTTCGCTTCGAACGGCATCGCGGAACACAACGGCTGGCTCTACTTCACCCTAAGCGATCCCCAGAGCGACATCTGGGTCGCGACGGTCAAAGGGCTCACGAAATGAACGAGCGCCTGGTAACGGCGTTGGCGGAGCGCTACCGGATCGACCGCGAGCTTGGGCAGGGCGGGATGGCCACGGTCTATCTCGCCCACGACCTGAAGCACGACCGCGACGTCGCCATCAAGGTGCTGCACCCCGAGCTCGCCGCGGCCCTCGGCGCCGAGCGGTTCCTGGCCGAGATCCGGACGACCGCCAACCTCCAGCATCCGCACATCCTGCCGCTTCATGAGTCGGGCGAGGCGGCGGGGTTCCTGTTCTACGTGATGCCCTTCGTCGACGGCGAGACCCTCCGCACCCGGCTCACCCGCGACCGGCAACTTCCCCTCGTTGAGGCGCTCCGCGTCGCCCGCGAGGTGGCCGACGCACTGGGGTACGCGCACGGCCGCGGGGTGATCCACCGCGACATCAAACCGGAGAACATCTTGCTCCAAGGCGGCCACGCGCTGGTCGCCGACTTCGGAATCGCCCTCGCGGTCCAGTCCGCCGGGGGGCAGCGGATGACCCAGACGGGACTCTCACTCGGCACCCCGCAGTACATGTCCCCCGAGCAGGCCATGGGCGAGCGCGCGATCGACGCGCGCACCGATGTGTATGCCCTGGGCGCGGTGACGTACGAGATGCTGACCGGCGACCCGCCGTTCACCGGGAGCACCGTGCAGGCGATCGTAGCGAAAGTGCTAACCGACCGGCCGGCGCCGATCCGGACCACTCGCGACACGGTGCCGGAGCACGTCGAGGCGGCGGTGATGACCGCCCTCGCCAAGCTTCCGGCCGACCGGTTCGAGAGCGCCAAGGCGTTTGCGGACGCGTTGCAGGGCGCGCGATTCACGAATACCGCGGGCGTTCCCGTCACCCGCGCGGCCCGGGCGCCCTCGGCACGGCTCGCCGTCGTTGGCGCGGCGGTCGTCGCGCTCGCCAGCCTCGCGTTCGCCGGTTGGTCCTGGCAGCGCGCCCGCCCCGACGCACCAGAGCCGGTGGTCCAGTTGACGCTCGACGTCCCGAACGCCAGGCCCGACCTGGGCCGGTTCGCGGTGTCCGGCGACGGCGCCCGGTTCGCCTTTGCCACCGATGAAGGGATCGCCCTTCGGGACGTGGGGCAGCGCGAGTACCGCCTCTTGTCGGGCACCCAAGGCGCCGAGTCTCCCTCATTCTCACCCGACGGCGAGTGGATCGTGTATCACACCTCGGGCCGTCTCCGGAAGGTCCCGGTGTCGGGCGGGACTGCCCTCGCGTTGATTCCAGACGACTCCATCTCGGCCGGCCGAGTCAACTGGGGCGAGGATGGCGGCATCGTGTTCGAGACCGGGGGCAGCATCGGTCTCATCCCGGCGGGCGGGACGTTGCGGCTGCTGAAAAAGGCCGCCAATGTCCAGGAGCCGCGCCTGACCCGGGACGGCCGCGGCGTGCTCTACGTGGACACCCACCGCGGCACCAAGCTCATGTACTTCGACCTCGCGGCGGACACGGCGTTCACCCTGATCGAGGAGTCCGCGGAAGGGTTCGATCTGCCGACCGGCCACCTGCTCTACGCCTCCACCGGCGGCGGACTCTATGCCGTCCGCTTCGACCAGAAGCGCCATACCGTGACCGGCACCCCGGTTCCGGTGCTGCTCGACCTCCAGCCGAACGGGGGCGTCGCCCCCTTCGTGGTGACCCGAAGCGGGATGTTGGTGTACCGGGCCGGCGTGGACGCCGAGTACCGGGTGTTGCTGCGCAATCCAAGCGGCAAGATCGACACCCTGCCGCTGGCGCCCAAAGTGCTGAGCTACGGGCGCTTCTCGCCGGATGGGAGCCGGCTCGCGTTGACGATCGGCTCGACCCGCGGCACCAACCGGCACACCGCGATCTACGACTTCGGCACCGGCACCCTCACCCGGTTCACGGTAGACGGCGGCGGGCATTCGCCGGTGTGGTCCCCGGACGGATCCCGCCTCGCCTTTACCGCCGAAGGGCCGGACACCGACGCCGAGGACATTTTCGTGCAGCCGGTGGACCGGAGCACCCCACCGGTCCGAATGCCGCGCGGGCCGCAAGACCAGCACGCCACCGATTGGCCGTCGGACACGATACTCGTCTACTCCGACAACATGGCCGCGCGGACCCTGGGCGGACGAGTCAGTGCCGGCACCACGCACATCGTCAACCCGGCGACCGCGGCACCCGCGCGGGCGTACCTGACGGCGCAGTGGGGCGAGTTCGGCGCCAGCATTTCGCCGGATGGCCGCTGGGCCGCGTTCACCTCGTTCGAGTCCGGGAAGTTCGAAATCCATGTCCGGCCGTTCCCGGTGGCCGACGGCGGCGGGCAATGGAAGGTCTCGTCGGGTGGCGGGCAGCAAGCGCGGTGGTCCGGCGACGGCCGGACGATCTTCTACCTGAACGGCGACAACACGGCAGTGCGGGCCGTGCAGGTGACACCGGGCCCGAAGTTTGGCGTGGGGGCCACCGAGGACGTGATGACCGGGCGCACCTTCGGAGTGGCGTGGGACGTGGACCGGCGGTCGGGCCGGATGGTGGTGACCGAGCCGGTGACCTCGGCGGGAGTGCGGATTGTGGTCATGCAGCACTGGCTCGAGGAGTTTGCCCGGACGGCAGCCCGGAAAGACGGCGGGCCGTGATCGATATCACATCGAGCCGTCTCGCCGCTGCCCTCGCCGACCGGTACCGCCTCGAACGCGAACTCGGCGCTGGGGGTATGGCTACGGTGTATCTCGCCCAGGACTTGAAGCATCGTCGGCGGGTGGCGGTCAAGGTACTGCGCCCCGAGCTCTCGGCCGCACTGGGCGCCGAGCGGTTCCTCCGGGAAATCGAGACTACCGCGAACCTCCGGCATCCCCATATCCTGCCACTCTACGACTCCGGCGAGTCCGACGGCTTCCTGTTCTATGTCATGCCGCTGGTCGAAGGGGAATCGCTCCGCGACAAGCTCAACCGACTGAAGCAACTTCCCGTCGACGATGCCCTCCAGATTGCGCACGAGGTGGCGGACGCGCTGAGTTACGCCCACGAGCGGGGCGTGATCCACCGGGACATCAAGCCGGAGAACATTCTGCTGGAAAGCGGCCACGCGGTGGTCGCCGACTTCGGGATCGCCCGGGCGGTGAGCACCTTCGACGGCGGCCGCTTGACCCAGACCGGCCTCGCCGTCGGCACGCCGGCCTACATGAGCCCCGAACAGGCGTTGGCCGACTCCGCGCTCGACGGCCGGAGCGATCTGTACAGCCTCGGGTGCGTGCTGTTCGAGATGCTGGCGGGGGAGGCCCCGTTCAGCGCCGCCACGCCGCAACGCACGATCGCCCGCCGCCTGACGGAGCCGCCACCGGCCGTGGCCGACCTCCGAACCGACATCAGCCCAAAGCTGAGCGGGTTGATCCAGCAGGTCCTCGCGGCCGACCCGGCCGATCGCCCCCAGACGACGACCGCGTTCGCCGCACTGCTGGCGGCCGCCGGTAGCAATGGCCCGCCCTCATCCGACGCTGGCTCGGCGAGTGGGGACGAGAGCTTCCGGGTCGCGGTGCTGCCATTCAAGTACGCGGGCGCCGATCCGTCCCTGACGGTACTGGCTGAAGGATTAGCCGAGGAGATCGTGACCGGCCTGTCACGCTTCTCCTACCTCAGGGTGATCTCGCGGAGCGGCAAACCGCTCGGGGCGCGGTATGTCATGGAAGGAAGCCTTCGCCAGGCAGGAACCAAGCTCCGACTCGCCGTGCAACTCGTCGACGCCGTCTCAGGCGCTCATCTGTGGGCCGAGAACTACGAACGCACCTTCAGCCCGGACGCGGTCTTCGAGCTTCAGGACGACCTCGTCCCCCGCATCGTCTCGACGGTGGCGGATCAGAACGGGGTCCTGACTCGCCGGATGAGCGAGGCGCTCCGCAGCAAGAGTGAGGACGCCTTGACCCCGCATGAGGCCCTCCTCCGGGCCTTCAGTTATTTCCAGCGGGTTACTCCCGAGGAGCACGCCGTCGTCAGACGAACTCTGGAACGCGCGACCCGCGAGGCGCCCGACTACGCCGACTGCTGGGCCATGCTGTCTCTGATGTATTCCGTCGAGTTCTCGGACGACTTCAATCTTGGACCCCAACCTCTCGATCGCAGCCTGGCCGCGGCCCAGCGCGCCGTGCACCTCGCCGCGACTCATGCCCTCGGCCACTACGCGCTGGCCTTCGTCTACTTCCTCCGCAAGGAGACGGTGGCCTTCCGGGCCACGGCGGAAAAGGCCCTCGCCCTCAATCCCATGGATGGATCGGTCATGGGAATCCTCGGCCTGCTCATCGAGCATGCCGGCGAGTCGGAGCGGGGTTGTCGGATCGTGGAAACCGCCATGCAGCTCAATCCCAACTATTCGGCCTTGTTCCGCTGGCCCGCGTTCGTGAATGCGTATGACCAGCGCAAATACGCGGAAGCGCTCGAGCTGGCGGTTCGGATCGACTTGCCCAACTACTTCTACGCCTATGCCGCGCGGGCGGCGGTGCTCGGCCAGTTGGGCCAGCTCGAAGCGGCGGACAAGGAGCTCCGGGAATTGCTTGTCCTCCGTCCCGACTTCGCCACCGCGGCGCGCCGGGAATTCGCCAAGTGGTATGACGCCGAGCGGGTTGACCACCTGATCGAAGGCCTCCGTAAGGCGGGGCTCGACGTGCCGGCGTTGAAGGGAACCGACTCGCCCTCGTCGGTTGCGATCGCGGTGCTGCCGTTTTCCGACCTGAGCTCCGCCAAGGATCAGGAATACCTCTACGAGGGCATGGCCGAGGAGATCATGCACGCCTTGGTCCGGATCGACGGAATTCGGGTCGCGTCACGGACCTCGGCCTTCCGCGCCAAGAAGGACAACGCGGATCTTCCGGCGATCGCGCGGGCCCTGTCCGTCAACCACGTGCTCGAGGGCAGCGTCCGGACCGCGGGGAGCCGGCTTCGGGTCACGGCCCAGCTCACCGACGTCGCGAGCGGCTACCAACTCTGGTCGGAGCGGTTCGACCGGGAGGCGGACGACATCTTCGCCGTCCAGGACGAAATCGCGGCCGGCGTCGTCGACGCCGTGAAGCTGCGGCTCGCGCCGGGTCCGCATCCGGTGGCGGCCCGGCCACATGTCCGGAACCTCGAGGCCTACCGCAGCTACCTCATGGGCCGGCACCTCCGGTACGCCAAGGAAGATCACGGCGGGGCCATCCGCGCTTTCGAAGAGGCCATCCGGCTCGATCCGACCCATGCCCCGTCATGGACCGGCCTCGCGGAAAGCACGATGCTGGCGGCGGCCTTCGCCGCGATCCCGGCCCGCGAGGCCTGCGCCGCCGCGAGAACAGCTCTGGCCACCGCTGTCGGGCTGGAGGGCGAGACGGCGGACAGCCTCCACGGCGAGGGCTGGGTGGCGTTGATCGAGCGGCGGTGGCCGGAAATGGAAGTGTCCTGGCGCCGGGCCATCGAACTCCAGCCGACCCATGCGTTGGCTCTGGGCTCGTTCGGCAGCAGCCTCTGCATGGGGCCGAAGCACGCTGAAGGGCTTCGGTTCTTGGAGCGCGCCCGCGAGGCCGATCCCCTGGCCTCCTTTCCCTACATGCTGACCGGGTATGCGATGCTGTGCGGCGGGCGAGCCGAGGAAGCCCAGCGGTATGCCGAGCAGGCACTCTCCTTCGAGAAGGAGGACGCTTCGGCTCGCCTGCTTCTGGGTGTGGTGCAGGTCATCCTGGGACGATTCGACGAGGGAATCGCGACCGCCGAGGGCCTGGTGGCCGCGACGCGCCGGGCGCCATTTTTCGTCGGCCTGCTGGGGTGGGCACTGGCAACGGCCGGGCGGAAGGACGATGCGAGGCCCCTCCTCGAGGAGTTGCGCGCTCGACCGGCTGACGCGCCGACGATCGTCTCCGAGGCCTGGCTGCTTGGGGCGCTCGGAGACCTCGACGCCGCGTTCACAGTGCTCGTCCGGGCGGAGGAGGAGGGGCAACTCTTCCTTTACTTCCACGGCTGGCCCACCTTCGATCCAATGCGCGAGGACCCGAGGTTTGCGTCGCTGGTGGACCGGCTCGGGCTGTCGGGAGCGGTACGATGAGCGGCTCGGTTAGTTGGTTCCAGAGGCCGCCGTAGGATACCAGAACTGATCGAGCGAGGGATGTAGGCCCCAATGTTCCGATCGATGCTGCGGTTCGAACTCCGCTACCATCTCACCCGGCCGGTGACCTGGTTCTACCTGATCGTGTTCATCGCCCAGGGACTCGTCTTGATGGGCTCCTCCGCCGTCGTGCTCGCCGGCGGCGGGATGGGCCAGTTGGCCCGAAACGCCCCCTGGGCCATCGGCGGCGGGATGCTGATGATCGCCACGATCGATCAGGTGATCGTGACCGGCATCGTCGGGACCTCGATTCTCCGCGACTTTCAGTACAAGGCCCACGAACTCGTGTTCACGACGCCGATCAGCCGCGGGGCCTACCTCGGCGGCCGGTTCGCGGCCTCGTTCGTGGTGATGGTCCTGCTCCATCTCGGCATACCGCTCGGGCTCGCCCTCGGGACGCTGCTGCCCTGGGTCGACCGGTCCGAGTTGCAGGCGTTCTCACTGGCGCCGTACCTGGTCCAGTACTTCTTGCTCGTGGTGCCGACGTTGTTCTTCGTGAGTTCGATCTTCTTCGCGGTCGGGGCCTTTACCCGGAGCCAGTTCGCGATCTACGCCCAGGGCATCGTCCTGGTACTGCTCTGGTTGATTGCCCGGCCGCTCCTCGCGAGCGTCGGCAACCAGCGTCTCGCGGCGCTGATCGATCCCTTCGGGGTCCGGGCCTATGAGGTCCTGACCCGCTACTGGACCGTTGCCGAGAAGAGCACCCAGATGATTCCGCTCTCCGGCGTGATGCTCGAGAACCGGTTGCTGTGGATCGGCGTCGGGGCGGGATTGCTCGCGTTCACGTACGCGACGTTCCGGTTTCGGAGCGCGCCCCGATTGGTGAGCCGAAAGCCGGTCCCGCCGGCCGAGGCGTATCGTCCGGTGGCGGCTCTCGCCGCGCCGGCGGCGCGACGGTTCGATGCGGCAGGTTGGCGCGCCCAGGTATTGAGCACCGCCCGGCTCGCCTTCGCCTCGACGATTCGTGACGTGCCGTTCGTGGTCATCGCGGGGGCCGGGATGCTGATGTTGCTGACCACCTCCCTCAACGTGAACTCGCTGTACGGAGAGATCACCTGGCCGCTGACCTGGAATCTGCTCGAGGGACTCCAGGGCGGGTTCAGCATTTTCTTCGTCTTGCTGATCACGCTCTCCGCCGGCGAAGCGGTCTGGCGTGAGCGCCAGATCAAACTCCACTACGTCAGCGACGCGCTCCCGACTCGGACGAGCGTCTCATTCGCCGGCAACTTTCTCGGCCTCGTTGGGGTCGAGGCGGCGCTGATTCTGATCCTGATGGCAACCGGGATGCTGATCCAGACCGCCGTGGGGTACACCCGGTACGAACCGGGCCTCTATCTCTCCATGCTCTTCGGAATCTACCTCCCGCAGATGATCCAGATCACGGCGCTCGCGTTTCTGGTGCACGTGGTGGTCCACCACAAGTACGCCGGCCACGCGGTGATGATCCTGCTCTGGGTCGCTCGGATGACCATCACGTCGTTCGGCGTCGAGCATCGGATGCTGATCTACGCCGCCAACAGCTTTCAGTACTCGGATCTGAACGGGTTCGGTCCGTATGGGCCAGAACTGGTGCTGACGAGCCTCTACTGGACCGGCGTGGCGCTGTTGCTCGGGGTTCTGGCGTACTGCCTCTGGACCCGCGGTGCGGAGGATACCTGGCGCGCCAGGCTGGCGGCGGTACCTGGGCGGCTCAACCGGATTACGGTCGGATTCGCCGGGCTCGGCGGGCTCCTCGCGACGGGAGCCGGCGGGACCATCTTCTACAACACCAACGTGCTCCACCAATATCGGCCGGCACCGGTCCGGCGCGAAGAGCAGGCGCGGTATGAGCGGCTGTTCCGGCCGCTCAACGACTTGGCCCCGCCACGAATGGTGGCGGAAAATCTCCGGGTGGATCTCGAGCCGGAACGGCGGGCCTTCGAGGTGGCGGGTACCTTCGTCTACGTGAACCGCGAGGTCCACGCGATCGACTCCGTGCTGGTCACCTTCTACCGGCAAGACGGGCTTCGAATCGATTCCCTCGCTTGGGACCGTCCGGCGGCACCGATCCAGTCCGATTCGGTCACCTGGACCCGGCTCGACCGGTTCACGACGCCCCTCGCACCGGGTGACACGGTCCGGCTCCGCTACCGAGCCCGGTTCGAGGCCAAGGGCTTCGCCAACGACGGCCCGGCCACGGCGATCACCGCCAACGGGACCTTTCTCCGGAGAAGCTGGTTCCCGGCGTTAGGCTATCACGCCTCGCTCGAAGCGGTCGACCCCGACGACCGCCGGAAGGCGGGCCTGCCGCCCCGGACGCCGATGGCGGCCCCCGAAGACACCGCCGCCCTCCGCACCGCGTACTTCCTGGGCCGCGATGCCGACTGGATCGACTTCCGGGCGACGGTGAGCACCGCCCCCGATCAGATCGCCGTGGCTCCCGGCGTGTTAGTGCGGGAGTATCAAGAGCGCGGGCGTCGGGTATTCGAGTACGCGTCCCCCCGGCCGGTGGCCAACGACTTCGCGATTCTTTCGGCGCGATACGCGGTACTCCGCGGCGAGCAAGACGGCGTTCGGCTCGAGATCCTTCACCACCCGGGGCATGACTTCAACACGGCCGCCATGATGGCGGCGATGAAGGCCGCCCTTGGGTACTACGGAAAGAGCTTCGGGCCCTACCCGTTCCAAGAGTTGCGGATCGCCGAGTTCCCGCGGTACGGCCAGTTTGCCCTGGGACAGCCCGGCTTGATCCCGTTTTCGGAAAGCGCCGGGTTCGTCTTTCGCCCGGCGGCGGGGAACGACAACATCGACCTGGCGTTTTATGTCACCGCCCACGAGGTGGCACACGAATGGTGGGGCCAACAAGTGGCCGGGGCCGACGTCCGCGGGACCAAGTGGCTTTCGGAGGGACTGGCCAACTACTCGGCCATTGCCCTGATGGAGGCGCAGGGCGGCATGGCGGCGGCTCGGAAGTTCCTCGGCTACGAGCTCGATCGGTATCTCTACGGCCGAAGCTTGGAGAAGGGCCGCGAACTTCCATTGGTCTCGGTCGAGGACCAGCCGTACATCCAATACAACAAGGGATCGCTGGCGCTCTACGCGTTCAAGGATCTGATCGGCGAGCCGGCCATGAACCAGGCCCTGGCGGGTTTCGTGGCGGCGTACGGCTTCAAAGGACCGCCGTATCCCACGAGCCGCGATTTGGTGCGCCACCTGACCGCCGTAACGCCCGATTCGGTCCGGTACGCCATTGCAGACCTGTTCGAGAGCATCACGCTCTGGGACCTCCGGACCGATCGGGCCACCGCCGTCCGCCGAGCGGACGGGAAGTACGAGGTGACGATCCGGGGTGTTGCCCGAAAGGTCCGGGTCGACAGTCTCGGGATTCAGCACGACGTTCCGATGGCTGATCTGGTGGATGTCGGGGTCTTCGGGGCCGGAAGCGGCGGGGCCCTTGGCGAACCGCTCTACCTCGGTAAGGTCTGGATTCGTTCCGGCGAGCCGGTGGTGACGGTTGTGGTGGACCAAGCGCCGGCGCGGGCGGGGATCGATCCCTACGTCAAGCTGATCGATCGGGACCGGCGCGACAACGTAGTGGCCGTCGCGCCCATCGACGAATCGGTTCAAGCCGAAGGCGGAAACACCCAGAGGGCTGGGCGGCCGATGTTGCAGTGGACGGCCCGTCCCACCAGCGTGAGGGTCGCCCAGGAATAGTAGAGGTTGGCGCGGGCAAGATGGCCGGGAATGAACCCTGACACCGGGGTTGCGAGTCGGTCGAGCCGCCAACGGGCCGAAGGAATCGGGTAGAAGATCGCCTGGACCGCTCCGCTCGGGCTCCCATCCTCGCCGACCAGGTTCGGAAACCGCGCAATCCAACGCCGGGGGTCATGACCGGCATCGAGGGCGGCGCGGTCGGCGGCGAACACCGCCGGGCGGCTCAGGGCCGGCAGGATCAACAGGCCCCCGAACGCCCAGAGGGTCATCCAACAGGCGTAGCCGACCAGCGCTTCCGCCGGAGTTCGGGCGGCCAGTTCAAAAGCCGTCGAGCCGGCCCAGCCGCCCAGGAGATTCCAACCCAAGACCACGAGGAAAGTCCGGAGGGGCAAAGCGTTGTCGAGCTGCCATTGACGCCGGACTGATTCCGCGGCGAGGTCTTCCCTCGACTCACTCGCCAACCAACGTTCGGGAAGCAGGGTTTGCGCGGTTGGGCCGAGCCCGAGGATCCCGCCGGTGAATGCCGGGTCCGTGGCGGTCGCGATCAGCCGTGACTCGCCTTCGGTGGGAGCTGCTTTGACTACGACCCCGGCCACCGCGCGGAGCAGGAACCGCCGACCGAGCGCCAACCCGGCGGTCGCGACGAGGATCGACGCTCCGAATCCGCCGGTGAGCTGGAAGCTGGCGTAGCTGAGAACCCCGATACCGGCCAGCACCAGGCTGTGAGCCGTTACACCGCGCGACCAGGAACGGAGGTAGGCCCTCATCGTCGGGCGCGGCTCCGGCATCAGCAACCGACCGCCCAGGAAGTCGAAGACCGCCTGCGCGGCGACCGCGGCGGCAAAGACCAGGGCACCGTCGGAGAGGCTGATGGCGTTCGGACGGGCCTTGCAGAGGAAGAACAGACCGCCGGATGCCGCCACCACCCAGAAGCCGATGTTGGTGATGCCGAGCTGGAGACGGCGGCGGGCCAGGGCCAGGGCATCCGGGGTCACCGGGTCACCGCCTTGACCCAGCTGATCTCCAACTGGAACGGCCCGGCTCGCTGGTCCGCGATCAGAACCCCGACCGAGACGATCTTCTCCGCTGTCAGCAGCGGCAGGTTGGCCAGTCGCCGTCCACGAAACGTCGGCACGAACTCATCGAAGGCCAGTTGGTACTCGCCCCACTCGCCCCGCCTCGGCATGAACGCGAGTTGGTACGTGGGAGCGTTGAAACCCGCCCCGGTTTGGACGGTAAACTGGTATCCCCGTCCGTCGCCGCGGACCCGGAGCACGAAGGTGTCGGAGCCCTCGAGCTTGTCCCGGAATGGCGCCGACCGCGCCGAGGCAAAGCCGCCCCGGTTCTCCAGCGAGACCACCCCGGAAAACACCGCGCCCCCATCAGCGCCGAGTTGGAACTGGCTCGAGGAACGGCCGCCCATCACGTCATCGTTCACGATCCGCCAGGGTGAGGCTTTGGTCGGAGCCCGGAAGTCGTAGATCATCCTACCGGCGGTATCGGTGGTCATCGTCAGGGCCAGTGAGGTGAACCAACCCGCAATGATCATCGGGCCGAACGGAGCCAGGTTCGGAACGCCACGAGGTCGCGAAAGACTTGGGCGCCAAGACGCCGCAGTTGCAGGGCATGGGCGGCCGCCGCCCGCCCGCCGCCGATGAGCGAGGTGCCCCGGGGCAACCCCTTGGCGAGGCGATCGAGCTCTTTGGCTGTCTCGGGACCGGCGACCTCGAGAACCAGGCTGATCGCCACGGCCCGGGCGCCGAGGGTCCGAGCGGCCGTGATGATGTCATTGGCGGGCAGGCTGGTGCCGAGATAGACAACCTTCCAGCCCTCGGTCGCGGCGCTCGCGGCAGCCAACATGGCGCCCAGCTCCACCAGTTGTCCGGTGGTGGTTGTCACCACAATGACCGGAGCGTCGGGCTCAACCGCCGCGCGCTCAACCAGCCACGCCAGGAGGCGGCGGACCTCGATCGACGCCAGATGCTCCTGGGCCGGGGAGAGGTCGCCACCCACCCAGCGGTCGCCGATCCGCCACAGGAGCGGCGCGATGAAATGATCGAGCATGATCGGCACACTGAGTTGGAGCGACACCGTCTTGAGGATTCGCTCGAGACGGGCGGCATCCAACGCCTGAATCGCGTCGAAGGCCGTGGCGAGGTGCGAGGCGATCGCCAGCGTGGTTGCCTCAGCCAGCGCCGGAGCAGTGACCCTCGCGGCGGAATCGTCGGAACGCACCAGCTTCTCGAGCTCGCGCGGGGAGAGGCCGGCCACCGTCCCGATGCTCCGCCCGGCGATGATGGCGCGATGGAGCAGCT
>JANPEL010000119.1:0-3149 GCA_031431925.1 Gemmatimonadota bacterium
GTTCTCTTCAAATAACTGGGCTCGTGAGATAGTCCAGCTCTCGTCAGGGCGCCACCGCCAGCGCCGCCACCAGCCGGGCCAAGGCCGCGACATCCCGGAGATCAAGCACTTCCGCCGGCCCGTGAGAATACCGCCCCGGCCATGACAGCCCAACGTTAGGCGGCCCCCACGGCGAGATCGCCGAGCCGTCGGTCCCGCCCCGCGTCGTGCCGATCTGGAGCGGAATTCCATGGGCCCGCGCCACCCGAATCACCCGCTCCCGCTCGGCCCGGGGCGCCAACGAGGCGTCGTCGAGCCCGCGCAGCACCGCACCCGCCCCGCCGCCTCGGCCACCCATTGTCCGAGTCGTGGCACCTGGCGGGCATGTGGGCCATACTTGGCGAGGCCGCGCCGGCGATCGACTGGCTCACCAATGCGGTCGATCGCGAGTTTCTCAATTATCCCTTGTCTGCCACCATCGATCCGTTGCTGGCCCCGCTCCGAACCCACCCCCGTTTCCAGACGTTGATGGCCCGCACCAAGGCCGCCTGGGAAGCCGTCCAGGCCTGAATCAACCGGCACGATTCAGCCGGCCCCTCCACCACGGCGCCGTCCCGCTGTCACGACGCGAGGTCCTTGATAGTCAGATCGACCCAAGTTGCCAGGCGTTCGCGGTCAGTCTGGCTCACAGGAAGCAGTGTGATCGACCGGGCCAGCTTGTTCTGTTTGACCAGGCTGTGGGCCAGCAAGACGCGAACGAACTCTCGGTCCTTCTCGCGGTGCGCCACTAGCTTGCTGGCCGCCAGGTCGTGCGCCTCGAGGCAGATTCCCTTCCCCCTGCCGGTATTCTGGTTCTGCACGATCGTTGCTCGCCCGACCCAGCCTTTTGGAAGAATCGCGGCTTCAAGACTAAGGCCGTGAACATAGAAACCGTGGGTCTGATGAAAGAGCGAGAGCTCGCCAAGGACTCCGTCAATTCTGTCGGCAAGATGGGACTTGTTCTTCGGAATGATGTCGGCCTCGACGGATTGCCGCAGTTCGCTGGGAGCGTTCGGATATTGGCCCAGGATCGCCTGCGAGCCTATGACGTAGACTTCGTCGTCGTCGATCACGTCGCATGCCGCACGGATGGCGTGCTCGAGCTCCTCCCTGGTCACGAGGACCTCGCTCGCAGCACGAGATCCTCTCGCTCCTTCGGACTCAACAGGCCAAGAAACGGAAGGCTCTGGCGGAGTCGGGTGGCCCGTTCTCCGTCGTCGGTCAGGAATCGATTCAGGCGCGCGGCCGACATCGTGTCCAGGATCGCATGCCATTCCTCTAGGGAGTGCCGCTCATGCTCAGAGGCGACCTGCATTCGGCGTGCTACGAGGTCCCTGGCCTGATGCTGTGCCGCCGGATCTTTCAGTAGTTTCTCCGCAACGTACTGAGCGAGCTGCAACTGCTGCTGTTCCCGTTGGCCATGGGCAACGGCGTTACGAAGAGACCGGTCGAGGTTCGGAGGGTCGTACGGCGGGAGGCCAAAGAGCGGGATCGTCATGGACAGCCGCTTTCGCACCGAGGGCGGCGCGACGGCAAGGTCGGGCCTGGTGTATCCGACGAGCTCGATGGTCGTGTCGTAACGCCCTTCTACTTCAGCCAGGGCCTTGCGAAGCTTGCTCAGGGCCCCGCCAAGCGTTCGACTATGGGCCAGGAGTCCGACCTGGATTGGCTCTCCCGGGCGATCCTCTCCTCGCGCGAAGGGGCCTTGGATCCAGGCCCCGATGAGTTCGGGCGCCTGCTCCCCCACCAGGCGCTTGAGCGATGTCACGAGGTCCTCCGCCAGCGTCCGCTCCACCTGAAAGAGGCTCTGGAGTTGACGGGCCAGCGGGTGACCCTGATTCAACTCGACCAGTTGCCGGATGCCCCGGCCGACCAGTTGCAGAAGGCCAAGCTCGAGGAGTTTGTTCGCGGCCAGGTGGGCACCTTTCGCCTCCAGGTTGGCGGCCCGGCCCAATTCTGTTCGGCTCATCGGTGACGACTCAAGGCACACGGCCCGGAGCAGCCGGACATTGGCCTCGGTACCCATGATCCGGTTGAGCGGGGCCCTGGCCGCGCTCTGGGCTCGTTTTGGGGGTCTCATACGACTAAGCTTTTCCGTCGTAACATGTTGCAAATAGACGAGATAGAGTTAAAATAACATATTGTATCTTAATATACCTAAAATTGTAGTATAATACAATACCGCGCGACCTCAATTTGGGTGACACGAGACGGACGCAATAGTGGAGTCCAGCTCCCGTCAGGGCGCCACCGCCAGCGCCGCGATCAACCGGGCCAGCGCGGCGACATCCCGGAGATCGAGCACCTCCGCCGGCCCGTGAGAATACCGCCCCGGCCATGACAGCCCAACGTTAGGCGGTCCAGACGGCGAGATGGCCGAGCCGTCGGTCCCGCCCCGCGTCGTCCCGATCTGGAGCGGTATCCGGTTGGCCCGCGCCACCCGAATCACCCGGTCCCGCTCGGCCCGGGGCGCCAACGAAGCGTCATCGAGCCCGCGCAGCACCGCACCCGCCCCGAGCGGCGCGAACGCGAAATGATGCGACTCGAGCGGGGTATCCGAACTGACGAAGGTGTCGATCGAGTAGACCCGGGTCAGCGTCGACCCCACCCGGTTGCCGAACGCCCGGGCCCCATCCAAGCCGACTTCCTCCTGGACCGACCACACGAAGTAGACCCGGCGCGGGAGCCGGGCCGGGTCGATCGCACCGACCGCGGCAAGGAGCGCCGCACTTCCACTCCGGTCGTCGGTGCCCCGCGCCGTAATCCGGGTGCCCGCCAGCCGCTCGGTCCGCTTGTACGCGGTGAGGCTCTGACCCGCCCGGACCCCGCGGTTCACCAGCGCGGCGGAGTCCATCCCGAACCAGGCCTGCAATCCGCCCCGGAGTTTGATCCGGCCGGAATCGCGGGGAACGAACACGCCCCGGATCGGGGCCCGGCCCGCCTCGTCGAAATGGAGCAGGGCGGGCACCCCTTCCCACGACGGCGTCGTCGCGCCGCCCCGGCCCCGGAGGGTGACCTGGCCGTTAGGCAGGATCCGGTCGACTTCCCAGCCGACCTCGTCCAGATGGGCGATCACCGCCATCGGGTCGCGGTCCGGGCCGGCACTGACGACCACATTGCCCGCCGAATCG
>JANPEL010000120.1:0-7303 GCA_031431925.1 Gemmatimonadota bacterium
TGAACCCGTTCACGGCGCGGATTCTCGCCAATGCGGCCGCGGCGGCGTATGGGATGTCGCTCGTCGAGGGCACCATGGACACCCGGCGCGGCGACAAGCCCCTGATCGCCATGACCAACCTGGGGGTCCTCACCGACGGCGCGACGCTCGCCCTCAAACTGTTTCGCGAGGCCGGCTACGACGTGGTGGTATTTCATGCCGTCGGTTCCGGGGGCCGGGCGATGGAGCAGTTGATGAAGGAGGGCGTGATCGGCGCCGTGTTCGACTACGCCCTCGGTGAGATTGCCGATGACGTCTTCGGCGGCTTGCGGGCGGGCGGCCCCGAACGGCTCACGGTGGCGGGGAAATTGGGATTGCCCCAAGTGATCTGTCCCGGCGGGGCGGAGCATCTCGGGATCTTCGTCGAGGCCAACGTGGTTCCCGACAAGTACCGCGACCACCGGCACGTCTTCCACAGCCCGGTGATTTTTGTGCCCCGCCTCGACCCCGAAGAAATCGTCCGGGTTGCCGATGAGATCTGTCGGCGTTTGCGGCACACCAGTGGTCGGGCGGTGTTCATGTTGCCGTTGCACGGGGTCGGGCGGTATTCGGTACCCGGCGGCCCGCTCCACGATCCCAAGAGCGATGAGGCGTTCTTCAACGCGCTCCGGGCGGGGCTCCCGGCGAGCGTGGAAATCGTGGAAATCGCTGCCGATGCGGAAGCTCCGGCGTTCGTGGGCGAGGCGGTGCGGCGTCTGATCGGGCTGGTGGAGACCGGTGCGGCGTGAGTGACGCCGCCAGAGCGCTCGATCCGAATCGGGTGGATCGCCGACTGTCCACGGCGGCTACCAGCGCCCGGCGGATTGATCAGGTCGGCCTCGCACCGAGTTAGTCGAGCACTCCGGAGAAGAAGGCCACGAGGTCGATTTCGAGTGGTTGGGGTGCCCCTTCCGGCTGCCAGATCAGGTGCGGCACCAAGATCTCGGGCCGCGCGTCCGCCGGTCGCCAGCGTTCCACGAGCCGGGCGTCGAGATCGACGATCCAGAACTCCTCGACCCCGGCGTCCTGGAAGGCCGGTCGCTTGACCACTCGATCATACCGGGCCGTCAACGGCGACGACACCTCAATCACCAGGCGCGGGGTGCGGATTTCGTTCCAGTCCCGCGGCCGGCGGCCGTCATTCAGTGGCACGACGAACAGGTCGGGCTGATACCACTCGCCTGGGCGAATCTCCAGATCGGCGGGGGAGGCCATGAGGTGCCCGATCGCGTAACGGTGGATATAGGGATCGAGAACCCTGATCAGGGCCAGCACGGCATCCTGGTGGGGCATCCGCGGCGCCGGCGTCACCAGCAGTTCGCCGGCAACCAGTTCGTACCGATTGCCGTCCTCGGGGAACGCCCGGATGTCCTCGCGCGGCCGGCAGCCGGGTTCCGCCAAGTCGGACGGGGCGGGAGACCAAGCGCTTCAGGGTCGGGCCAATGACGGTGGGTTCCACACCAAGCCCCACTTGACCGGCGTATATTGTTATAGTATACATTTTTCATGGGCCTGCTCCCGGAATACTTCCCGGATCTGACCGGCTTCCAATGGGATGCCGGGAACTCCGAAAAGAACTGGCTTGCTCACAACGTCAGTCAGGCCGAAACGGAGCAGGTGTTCTTCTGCCGCCCTGTGCTCGTAGTGCCGGACGAGCATCATTCACAAGAGGAGACTCGACACTTCTTGCTGGGACGGACCACTTCCGGCCGAGGATTGACGGTTGCGTTCGCGGTCCGGAGCACTTTGGTCCGGCCGATCATGGCTCGGGATATGAGTCGCCGAGAGCGACGTCATTTCGCGGAGGAGGAGCATGCCGAAGAAGAGTCTTAAGCCGATCCCCCGATTCGGGACCGAGGCGGCCGAGCGCGAGTTCTGGGCTACGCACGACACGACGGAGTACCTCGATTGGTCGAAGGCGCGACGAGCGGTCTTCCCCAACCTGCGGCCCTCGACGGAGACGATCTCGCTTCGCCTGCCGGCTCCGCTGTTGGCCGACCTCAAGGCGCTCGCCAATGAGCGGGATGTGCCGTATCAGTCGTTGCTCAAAGTGTTCCTGGCGGCGCAAGTCCGGCGGGAGCAGGCTAGCTCCGAGCAGCATAACCAGCGTTTCCAGCCGCCGAAGCCGCGTCGGCGGCCCAGGATCCCGAAGTAACGGTGCTCCGGCCCTCACGGGTCCACCGCCGTGCCAGTGCCGGCGTCAACAGCAGCCGCCGAGCCGCGTGTGGGAGGCCGCCTCGATCAGCCAGGATCCTCCCGTCCGGCGGAGGACCGCCAGATAGACATACTTCAGCGCGGGCGGCGTAGGGCCAACGACGTGGTCCTCGATCCGATAATCCTTGAAGCTGATGAGTTCAGCGGTGAATTCTTTCACCAGCGCATCCCGGCTCCGCCGAGGCCTGCCGCCACCTCGGCTCGGAGCACTTTCACCGCCACCTGGCGCCGGTGTTTGAGGTCGTCGGCCAGGTAGACCGTGGCCATTCCGCCGGCCCCGAGCTCGCGCTCGAGGTGGTAGCGGTCGGCTAGCGCCGCACGGAGACGGTCGAGAGGGGTCGTCATCAGGCCTGGGTCAGGTTGTCAGCAACCCCAAGCACCGCCATCCCGTCGCTAGATTCCTCGAACCCCAAGGCCCTGGAGGCGCGATGGAGTGGACGATCATCGGAGTCAATTTTTTGTATGCGGTCCTTGGTGTCGTTTTGATGTTCGCCGCCTATCGGTTGATCGACCGACTGACGCCGGAGGTCGATTTCGCCACCGAGTTGCAGAAGGGGAATGTGGCAGTGGCGATCTTCATCGCCGCGATCTTCCTGGGCGTGGCCATGATCATTGCCGGGGCGCTCAATTGAGGACGGTCCTCCTGCTGATGCTGGTCGTGGCGGTGAGCCGGGGGGAAGCCCAGTCGGGTCCGGATCGGTACGACCAGACGTTCCGGAAATACTCGAAGCGGTTCTTCGGGGTGGGATTCGACTGGCGGATCTTCAAGGCCCAGGGAATGACCGAGAGCCGGCTCGACCCCGAGGCGACGAGCCAGGTGGGCGCTCGGGGGGTCATGCAGCTGATGCCGTCGACCTTCCGGGAAATCCAGTCGAAGAATCCCGAGTGGGCCTCGGTCGACGATGTCGAGTGGAACATCGCCGCCGGGATCTTCTACGACCGGCAGCTCTGGCGGCTCTGGCGGGACGACGTCGACGATGCCGACCATCATCGTTTCATGTTCGGGAGCTACAACGCGGGTCGGGTGCCGATTCTGACGGCCCAGCGACTCGCCCGGGAGCGGCAACTTGATCCGCGAGGGTGGAGCGCGATCGAGCGGGTGGCACCGGAGGTGCCCCGGTGGCGGCATCGCGAGACGGTGGACTACGTTGGCAGAATCGGCGAGAATCTCGACCGGCTCGACGGCAAGGGTCGGGTGGTTCGCACCCGTCCCTAGGCGCGATCCTCTGGCGAAGGCGTTGATGTCATGTCATATTACCTGTTATGCCAAAGACCACCTCGGGCAATCGAAACGTCCAGCGGTATCGTGACCGCATGAAGCGGGCAGGGTTGCGGCTCGTGCAGCTCTGGGTCCCGGACACCAGGGCTCGCGGGTTCGCCGACGAGTGCCGCCGCCAGAGCCGGGCGGCAGCCAGGCAGCGCCGTGCCGAGAACGAGGTGATGGCCTGGATCGATGAAACCAGAGACCCGTCGGCGTGGACCGGATGAAACGAGGAGATCTCGTCGTGGTCGCCGTGCCGGGTGACTATGGAAAACCGCGACCGGCCCTCGTCATGCAGGCTGATGTGTTCAACGAATCGCACGCGAGCGTGACGCTCGTGCCGGTGACGAGCACACTCGTCGATGCGCCGCTCTTTCGCCTCACCGTGGAGCCGTCGCCCGGCAACGGCTTGCGGGCGTTATCCCAGATCATGATTGACAAGGTGACTACGGTTCGGCGCGCCCGGATCGGCTCGACGATTGGTCACCTGGAGGATGACCTGCTGCTCCGGGTCAGCCGTGCCCTGGCGCTCTGGGTTGGAATCGCCGGGTAGTTCGCTCCCCACCAGACCGGCGGCCTTATCCGTCGAACTCCTGGTAGCGATCCTTCATCTCGGCGAGCAGTGCTACGAACCGGGGATCTCCCCGCACCGGGGCGATGAAGGGATCGAGCTCCGCGAAATACCGGTAGGGGACGAAGCCCCGGGCCCGCATCATGTGGGTCAGCCAGTCGAGCGCCTCGTCGATCCGGCCGAGTTGCGCGAACACGGCCGCCGCCAGGTGGCTGGTCATCTCGGGCGGCAGGGTCATCGGGTCCGGTCCATCGGGATTCTGAAACGGCCGCGGCCATCGGCCCTGTCTCAGCCGATGGTTAGCTCGCGGATAATTTGGGCGGGCCGCCGGGCCGGAACCGGCGATCGGGCGAAATGGCGAATATTCCTGGTGGCGATTACGGCGGCCCCGGCGAACCGGGCGGCCGCCACTTGCATGGCGTCCTCAAAGTCTTTCATCGGCAGGGTGAGGGCGAAGCGGACGTCGTCGGCCGTTCCGGCCGCGACCTGGAGAAAACTCAGCAGGTCGGTGATGAAGCGCCGGCCACCTTCCTCGGTCCCGGAGCCGCCGAGCAGGTAGTACAGGTTCGAGACGGTATGCCAGGCAATCACGCCGGTCCCTGGCTGCTGTTCGAGCCAGTCGAGCAACTCGGAGGAGTCGGACACGTGAGGGGCCCGATCGAGGGCGACATCAAGCAGGACATCGGTGTCGACGAGGACGATCACAGATACTTAGAGGCCAGGGCCTGATAACGGGGGTCGCCCCGATCCGCCGGTTTGAGTCGCCCCCGCCAGCGGCTGGAGAACGACGGTTTCTCAGCGTCAGCGAGTCGCCGCAGTGACAGCTCGATCAAGCTCGACAACGACACTCCTCGGGAACGGGCGTATCGCTTGGCTCGGGGAAGGAGGGCCCGATCAATCGTCACGGTCAGCTTGGTTCGCATCGGGTCAGCCCCCATATACGTACAACGTGAAAGGTAGTACGTATACGATCCGTGAACAAGACGCACTGGGCGGCCGTCGGGAAACCAAGTCGCGAGCCGTTCCAGAGCGTCGCGAGCAGGCGCCCGCCTTGCGGCGACGTCGACGCGCCTTGCCAAGGACCTGCCTTGAAGGGGGTCGTACTCTCGGGGCCACTTCGCTCCACGACGACGATGCGCCGGTCGGTTCGCGGCGTGTGCCGGAGATCGTGGGCGAGGTAGACCGTGGCCATGCCGCCGGCGCCGAGTTTCCGGTCGAGCCGGTAGCGGTCTCGAGGCCTTTGGTACCCTCCTTCGCCTCGCACTCCAGGGTGACGGCGGTGGTTTTCGGCTCTGCCTCAAGCCGGAGCTCCAGGCGTGGCTCCACGCCGACCTCCAGTTTTCGTGGATTTTGGCGGGTATGTGGGCCATGCTGGCCGAGGCCGAGCCGGCGATCGACTGGCTCACCAATGCGGTTGATCGCCAGTTTCTCAACTATCCCTTGTTTGCCACCATCGATCCGTTGCTGGCCCCGCTCCGAACCCACCCCCGTTTCCAGACGTTGATGGCGCGCACCAAGGCCGCCTGGGAAACCGTCCAGGCCTGAAATAGCTGACTGCGCTTCGACCCGGCCCAGTGTCAGGCGCCGTGCCGGGCCGTGATGAAGAGAGCGTCGCGCTCGTCCCGGGAGACCCAGCCGGTGCGCCCCGCCTTCTCGCGCGCGCGGTGCAGCGCGGCGATGTCCTTCCGAGCGAAGTCGGCGAGGGTGTGGAGTTGCTGCTCGATGTCGGCGGCCCCCCGTCGCGCGCTGGCGCTGTCGAGCAGGCGCTGGAACAGCAGCGCGAGCAGCTCGGTCGAGTCGCCCGCGAGGAACTGGTCCGTCGCGGTGGCGAGATCTTGGGGTAACCGCCGGAACGCCTCGAGCCGGGCGCCGCGCCGCCGGGGTACGACCGGCCGACGGGACGGCGGCTCGCGATGCCCAAGGCGAGCGAGCAGTTCGGTGAGCGCTTCGAAGGCTGTTTTGGCCCGTGCCCGCGAGCGGAAACAGCCGTGCCAGCGCACCCCAAGGTCGCTCCACTCCTCCGGCACGGACGTGAACGCGAGGACCATCCGCCGGTCGTCATGCCCCACCCCGATGGCCGGATAGAGAAACGAGAAGGCCCCGTCGACGTTGAACGGCGGGCGGAGCGTGCGGATCAGCTCATTCTCGAGCAGCAGCGCTTGCACTTCGCTCTCGAGCTGGCGCGTCTCGAGCGTCGCCGCGGCGCGCACCAACGCGCGCATCTTGCGGTGGGCCTTGCGGCGTGAGGCGGAGCGGTAACCGGCCAGACGCCGGCGCAGGTCTTTCGCCTTGCCGACGTAGAGCACGCGGTCTTCGGTGTCGCGGAACAGATAGACGCCCGGCCCGCGGGGAAACTCGCCCAGTCGTTCCCCGCCGAACTTGCGCTCGAATAGCGCGCGCGTCGTCTCTGGTTTCATGCTACCTTCGCGGCGGGGCGGGGAGGTCGAAGCGAGCCCAAGGCTCTGCGACCCGATGGGACGTTGGCGGGCAAGATACCAAGTTGGTGGCGCGGTTCGCCGCGGCCCGAGTTGACTCCGGGTCGTTGAAGGGCGAGAGTAAACCAGTTGTCAACTACACTGAGGGCACGGTGGAATCCATTGCGGCGGTCGACGCCAAGATCCGGCTGAGCGAGTTGCTCGACCGGGCCGCCAAAGGTGAGACCTTCCAGATCACCAAGCACGGTCGCCCCGTGGGGAAGCTCGTGCCCCCGGATCCGGCGCGGGACCCCGCCGTGATTGCCGAAGCCGTTCAGCGGTTGAAGGGTTTCCGCGGCACGTTCAAAGGCGTGGGACGGAACGCGCTGATTGCGCGGAAGCATGAGGGGCACCGGTTCTGATGGCCTTGATTCCCGACGCTCTTTTGGTTTGACATCCGCAATGCCCTTTGACACCGCCCTCATCAAAGCCGCCAAGGAAGCGGGCGTCGTTCTCTTCAAATAACTGGGCTCGTGAGATAGTCCAGCTCTCGTCAGGGCGCCACCGCCAGCGCCGCCACCAGCCGGGCCAAGGCCGCGACATCCCGGAGATCGAGCACTTCCGCCGGCCCGTGGGAATACCGCCCCGGCCACGAGAGCCCAACGTTAGGCGGTCCCCACAGCGAGATCGCCGAGCGGGCGATCGACTGGCTCACCAATGCGGTCGATCGCGAGTTTCTCAATTATCCCTTGTCTGCCACCATCGATCCGTTGCTGGCCCCGCTCCGAACCCACCCCCGTTTCCAGACGTTGATGGCCCGCACCA
>JANPEL010000121.1:0-25012 GCA_031431925.1 Gemmatimonadota bacterium
GATCCACGACCCGGCAGTCATCTGGCCGTACATCATCAGGCCTTTGCGATCGAGCTCGTGGAAGTGGTCCCAGGTGGCCCATTTGGGCTCCAGATTCGAGTTGGCGATGAGGACCCGCGGTGCGTCGAGGTGGGTCCGGAATACCGCCACCGGCTTGCCACTCTGGACCAGCAGGGTTTCGTCCGGCTCGAGCCGGCGGAGGGCCTCGAGGATCGCCTCGAAACATTCCCAGTTCCGAGCGGCCTTGCCGATCCCGCCGTAGACGACCAAATCGTCGGGCCGTTCCGCCACCTCGGGGTCGAGGTTGTTCTGAATCATCCGGTAAGCCGCTTCGATCAGCCAGTTCCGGCAGGTCAGTTCGGTGCCCCGAGGGGCGCGAACCGGGCGCGGACCAGGGACAACGGTCATGGCGACTCCTTGAGAAATGAGAACTTCCCTGACAACCGATAGTGGCGAGCCGGGTGAATCAACCGGGCGACACTGGCCACCCGGCCGCGGGACCAGGTTCGGCGGTTGAGCACCAGAACCGGTTCCGTCGCCATGATGCCGAGATCGCGGGCCACTTCCTTCGAGGGCAAGTCGGCCTCGATGATGTGCTCCGCCTGCTCGAGCGGGGCGACCCTGGTCAGGTACGCGTAGGGGGTGGCGACTCGAAAGTCTTGTTCGAGGTAGGCCGGTGCCGAGGCCGGGTTGACGTACCGATCCTCGAGCTGAAGCGGGCGCCCGTCGGCGCGATGGAGGAGGCGGGAGTGAAACAAGGGCGCTCCGTTCGGGAGGCCGAACGCGGTAGCCAGCGTCGGATCCGCGCTCGCGGGGCCCAGGGCCAGGACGTCGGTCGAGTGGCGCTGCCCCCGTTGCTCGATTTCGTCCCGGATACTTCGCACCTCGACCATCGTCGATTCGGCCTTGGGCCCGGCCACGAACGAGCCGATCCCCTGAACCCGGGTAATGGCCCCGGCATCGGCCAGTTCCCGGAGCGCCCGGTTGGCGGTCATCCGGGAAATCCCAAATTCGCGGGTCAACTCGCCCTCGCTCGGCACCCGGTCGCCCGGGGTCCAGACGCCGGCGGCAATTTGGCGGAGCACGTGGCGCTTGAGCCGGAGATACTGGGGCTCACCGGGGAGGGGGGGCATGGCGCGAACGGACATGGGATCGACGATAGCGTGGTTGTATATACATGTCAAGACAAGTTCGATCCTTCCGGGCACCGGTTTGACTCCCCGGGCCGACCGGTCGAGATTATCCGCCTGTCGCGTCCGTAGCTCAATTGGATAGAGCATCAGACTTCGGATCTGAGGGTTGGGGGTTCGAGTCCCTCCGGGCGCATGGTGGGTTTCGGCACTCGGCGCTCGGCACTCGGCGCTCGGCTTCTTCCTTTGGGTACTTTGGCTTCCCGCCGCTATTACGACGACTCTTATTGCATTGAATTCTCGGCGAGGGTGATCGAGGTGACCGACGTTGGTGGTCGGCCTGCGATCGTGCTTGACGAGACCTTCTTCTATCCGTCGACGGGGGGGCAGCCGCACGACACGGGTTGGCTCGGGGACCGGCGGGTGGTTGAGGTGGTGGCTCGGGAGGCCGACGGGGCGGTCCTTCACGTCCTCGATGGAGCGGGTGGGTTGGGGGCTGTGGGCGGGCGGATCGACTGGGAGCGTCGGTTCGACCACATGCAGCAGCATTCCGGGCAGCACATCCTATCGCAGGCATTTCTACAGGTCGCGGCGGCGCCGACGGTGTCCTTCCACCTTGGCGTCGACTACGTCTCCATCGACATTGAGACGTCCGGGGTGGACGAGGGAAAGCTGGCGCAGGCGGTTGGACTCGCCAACGACGTGATTGAGCGGGACCTCGCGATCCGGGCGTGGTTCCCGACCGAGGATGAGTTGGCCGCCCTCTCGCTCCGGAAGACGCCCGATGTCGATGGGGCTCTCCGCGTCGTGGCGATCGGTGACTTCGATCGATCGGCGTGCGGCGGGACCCACGTGGCGCGCACCGCCCAGGTCGGGCTGATCCATTGCCTCAAGAGTGAGCGGTACAAGGGCGGCCTGCGGGTGGCCTTCCATTGCGGGGGCCGGGCCCGGCGGGACTATGGGGCCAAGCAGCGAATAACCTCGGACCTCGCGGCGGCGCTGACCTGTTCGGTGCCGGAATTGCCGGACGCGGTCCGGAGGTTACAGGGCGACCTCCAGGAGGCCCGCCGAGCCCTCGCGAAGTACCACGAGGGCGAACTCGACCGAGAGGCCGCCGCCCTGCTCGCCGAGGCCACGGACCACGAGGGCGGTCGGGTCGTCCGCTACGCCTTCGATCGTCGCGCGATCGAAGACCTGAAGGGGCTTGGTCTCCGCCTAACGGCCAACCCCGGCATGCTTGCCTTGCTCGGTACCGGTGGCGACCGGGCTCAGTTCGTCCTGGCTCGCTCCGAGGAGTTGGCCATGGATCTCCGGCCGGCATTGCAGGCCGCACTCGGGGTCGTTGGAGGCGGCAAAGGCGGCGGGACCCGGATCGTCCAAGGGGGCGGCGGAGTGGACGTGCCCGCCCTGACCGTGGCCAGAGCGCTCGAGGCGGCCGCAGCCGCCCTCGGACTTCCCCGATGAATGGCCGGGCCAGGATCATCCGCTTCATGCCGATCTTAGCCGCTCTGGTCTTGTTGCTCGCCGCGCACG
The DNA here is from genome assembly GCA_031431925.1 of Gemmatimonadota bacterium. GTDB lineage: Bacteria > Gemmatimonadota > Gemmatimonadetes > Gemmatimonadales > GWC2-71-9 > SHZU01. The sequence goes on from JANPEL010000121.1 coordinate 2,664, forward strand.
GGCTCGACGGGTGGGCCGGGAGCGCGCTCCGACGGCCGTCGGCCAACGATCGGGATTGGGGCCGATTGCTCCGGATTCTGGGCTATGCCCCGACCTGGCTGGTGATCGCGGCGCTGTTCTGGCTTCAATCCCGGGCGCGATCCGATCGGCCGGAGATCGCCTCCGACTTGGCCCAAACCGGTCGGGCCATCCTGGTGGCCGTCGCCGTCGGTGGGATCATGGCCGAGGTTGCCAAGCTTCTGATTCGGCGGGAACGGCCGGGTGGTGATTTTGCCTCGTATCATTTCCGGGACTTCGCCTCGGCGCCCTGGAGTACGAAAAACCTTGGGATTCCCAGTAGCCACACCATGGTGGCGTTCGCGGGAGCCGCCGCCTTGGGGCGCCGATTCCCGCGGACCGCGCCGGTGCTCCTCGCCCTTGCCGCGGGGTGCGGACTCACCCGGATCTTCGCGCAAGCCCACTTTCTGAGCGACGTGGTCGCCGGCGCCGTCGGCGGCGGAGCGGTCGGTTGGTGGGCGGGGCGGCGGCGATGAGATTCCGAGTGGCGCGGTTCGCCGCGGCGGCGTTGATCGGATGCTCGGGCCGCGGCATCCCGGAATTGGCCGGCGATTTGGGTGGCTCGTTGCTCCCAGCCGCGGTGCCCCGCCCGAGTTTCGGTCTGACCACGGTGGCGGGCGAGCCCTACGAGTTTCGGGCCCGCACGGCCGGCCGCCTCACCCTGCTCTTCTTCGGATACACCCACTGCCCTGACGTCTGCCCGGCGACGATGGCCAATCTCGGCGCGGTGCTCCGGGGTTTGTCGTCGAGCGAGCGGGCGCTGATCGACGCGATCTTCGTCACCACCGACCCGGAGCGGGACTCGTCGGCCGTCCTCGGGCCGTGGCTCGCAAACTTCGAGCCCAACATCATCGGCTTGGTGGGGTCAACCGAGGCATTGCGGGCGGCCCAAATCGCCGCGGGCATCGGGGTGGCGGTTCGCGAAGACACCCCGAGTGGGGGCTATGCCGTCTCTCATGCCGCCCAGGTTCTGGTCTATTCACCGGACGACTCGGGTCACATCAGCTATCCATTCGGGACCCGCCAAGCCCAATGGGCGGTCGACTTGCCCAAGCTCCTGGAACGATGGAAAGGCTCGGCCCGATGACGTGGTGGTGTTCGGCGACCGGGGTGCCCTGGGCATGGGCTTGGAAGCCGTATCCCGGCGTCTGGCTCTTCATCGCCTTGCTCGGCCTCGGGTTCTACCGGTTTGGCCGCTCCGGCCGAGCGTCAACGCGTCATTTCGGCCTTGGCCTGTTTCTGTTGTGGATCGCTCTCGACTATCCGCTCGGCGCGCTCGGCGGCTACCTCGCCGCCGCCCACACCGGACAGTTCATGCTGATCGCGCTGGCGGCTCCGCCCCTGCTATTGCTGGGACTCCGGCCCCGGCTTTCCCATTGGGGTTCGGCCCTCCCTGCCGGTTCAGGGCACTGGCTTCGCTTCCTCGCTCATCCGGCCCCGGCGTTTCTCGGTTACAACCTCATCATGCTGGTCACCCACGTCCCGCTGGTGGTGGATGGGTTGATGACCTCGCAATTGGGTTCGTTCGCGATTGACCTCCTGTGGCTGCTGTGTGGGTGCCTGCTCTATTGGCCGGTCATAGCGCCCGCGCCGTTCTCCCGGATGGGACCTCCGGTCCAGATGGGCTATCTGTTCGTTCAGACGATTCCGGCAACGCTCCCCGCCGCATTTCTGGTCTTTTCGAGCTACCCGCTCTACTCGCTCTACGAGTTGGCGCCCCGGGTTACCACCGCGTTGTCACCTCGGTACGACCATCAGGTCGCCGGGCTGATGATGAAAGTGATCGGCGATCCGGTCGTGTGGGTGACCATCGGGGTGGTGTTTTTCCATTGGGCCAATCGCGAACGCCGGGAGGATCTCGCCCGGGTGGGCGAGGCGGCGCGAGGGACGCCGGGCTGATATCTTTCAGGCCGACGTACCGACTTTCAGACCAGGGATGGCCCGTGATGACTCGATCCTTCAGTGCGGTGGCGTGGGTGGTGGCGTTCATCGGAGCGCCTGCCCTCCTCTTCCACAATGAGCTAACCAAGAGCGTGCCGGCGGCCGACGCGGCCCTCCCGGCGTCGCCGAAGACGATCCGGCTTTGGTTCGCCGAGAAGGTTGAGCCGAAGTTCAGCAGCATCATGCTGCAGAAGCCGGACTCGACCAAGATCGAGATTGGGAAGCCTCAGGCCACCGATGACCCCAAGTCGATCGTCAGCGACGTCCCTGCGGCCCTTCCGGCCGGGAACTATGTGATTCGGTGGCGCACCGCCGGTACCGATGGACACGCCGTGCGGGGTAGCTTCAAGTTCTCGGTGAAGTGACCTACACGGTCGTTCGGTGGCTCGGGTACCTCGCCGCGTTCGGGGTCATCGGCGCCACGGTCTTTCGGCTCTGGCTGGTGCCCCGGATCGCGGGAGGTGCGGCCGAGCCGATGCAGGCCATCGTCGACCGGGGCGTCTTGGCGGGCCGGATGGCGTCGGTGGTCTTGGCCCTCACGCTGCTCGGCAAACTCTATCTCCAATCCCGCTCGATGATCGAACCCGACGAACCGCTCTCGCCGGAGATCATTCGTTTGGTCATCGCGAGCGCCTGGGGCAAGGGATGGTTGGCCCAAGCGACCGTGGCGCTCGTCGCCATGACCGGCTGGCGGGCCATGACGAAGCCGGCCCGGGCGCGGCCGGCGGCCGCTTTGGTGGCCCTCTCGGCGTTGGGGCTTGTGCTCGCCCTGCCGCTCACCGGCCATGCCATCGGCTTGCCGGCCGCGGGGCGCCTGGGCTACCCGTTGACCGTGTTGCACGCCGGCGCCGGCGCTATTTGGCTCGGCACGTTAGGCATCCTGCTGGTGGTCGTGCTCCGGCGGCCGGATCCCTCGGTTCGCCTGGGGCCCTTGGTCCGAGCGTTCTCAACCGTGGCGCTGCCGGCCGGGATCGTGACGATCGGCTGCGGCCTGCTGGTGGCCTGGCGGTATGTCGGCGGGTTCGACGCGCTGATCGGCACCGGCTACGGCAACGTCCTGCTGGTCAAGATCGGCGCGCTGGCGGGGATCGCCGCCGCGGGGGCGTACAATTGGCGGATCGTCCTGCCCCGCCTCGAAATCGGCCAGCCCGCACCGATCTCGCGATCAGCCACTCTCGAAACCGTGGTCGGTCTCATCCTCCTCGCGGTAACCGCGGTGCTGGTTTCCCTTCCCGCTCCGGGCGAGACTCCCCCGTAGTCATTTTCACCGCAACGAGCAAGGATTGCCGCCTCCCACCAGCCTGATTTTCCGGCCTGGAGGCCGGCACGTGTTGCGGCGCCGTCACTTGCGTCTGGCCCCTGGATTGCTAAGGAGAGGACCGGTAGCCTCGGCCGGGCCCACAGACTCGGTGCAAGAACCGACCGGTTCTCGGGGACGACTCCAGGGAGAACACCGAATCATGAAACGAACTGCATGGCTGGGTTTGGTCCTGGCTGCGGCGATGGCCCCGGCGGCCTCGGCGCAAGTCGGGCTCTCGATTCGCGCTGGCACCCTCGGGGCCGGCGGTGAGTTGTCGCTTCGACCCAATCGGTACCTGGGCATTCGGGTTGGCGGCAACTACCTGACCTTCACCCGGAGCGCCACGGTCGATGGGATCGCGTACGACATGACACCGAAGCTGCAGAGCGGGTCGGGGATCCTCGATCTCCATCCGTTCGGCAATTCGTTTCATCTGTCGGGCGGGATGATTTGGAATTCCAACCAGGGCACCGTCGCGGCCCGGCTGACGGGCCCGATCACCATCGGTCCCCAGACTTACCAGCCGAGCGACGTCGGCTCGTTGACCGGCCGGGTGTCCTATGCTCAGCGCTACGCCCCGTATGCCGGGCTCGGGTTCGGCGGCCGGGGCCGGGTTTCCCTCTTATTCGACCTTGGGCTCGTGTTCTCCGGCTTCCCCGAAGTGTCGTTGGCGGGCAGCACCAATCTGACCGGCCAAGCCAAATCGATCTTCGATCAGAACGTGATTCAGGAACGGCAGGATATCCAGGCGGACATCGAAAGCCGCCCGTACCTCAAGTACCACCCGGTGATTTCGTTAGGTCTCCGCGTCGGCTTCTAAGCCGACCACCCCGCCGGTGGAGGCGTTCTTCCCAACGTCGCCATCGGCACCCTCGGCACTCGGGCTCATGAGTCGAGGGCCGAGGTCAGGCCGATGCTCTTCATGAGTTCGAGCGCGTTGCTGCGCTCGACGACGCCGGGTTTGATCCGGTAGTCGAAGTGGAGTTGGCCGTCGATCAGTTCGTCTTCCAAGTGACAATTCAGGGCGGCGGCTTCCATCGATTTGGCAATCTCGGTCAGGGCCAGGTCGTGGGTGGTGACGATCCCGATGGCGCCCCGAGCCACGAGGCCCTCGAGAATGCCGCGGGCGCCGATGGCGCGGTCGTGGGAGTTGGTACCGCTCAGCATTTCGTCGAGCAGAAAGAGCACTGGGCCGCCGGTCTCGGCCCGGGTAACGATCGCCTTGAGCCGGAGCACCTCGGCGTAGAAGCGAGACCGGCCTTCCAGCAGGGATTCCCGGAGAACGAGGGAGGCACCTAACGCCACTTGACCGACCCGGAAGCGGGTTGACCGAGTTGGGGCGCCGGCGAGGGCCAGCACCACGTTGGCGCCGATCGCTTTCAGGAAGGTGCTCTTCCCCGACATGTTCGACCCGCTCACCATCACCAGCCGGCGGGAGCCGCCGAGATTGAAGTCGTTTCGGACCGCCCGGTCTGAGGGCAGCAGGGGGTGGGCCACACCGGTCGTCTCGACGAAGGCGCCCTCGGCCACGATTTCCGGAAATGCATCCGCCGGATGCTCAAAGGCCAGGGTCGCGAACGACGAGAGGGCTTCGAGCTCGCCGACGGCCTCGAGCCAGCCGACGGCCTTGGTTCCGACCCGGGCCCGCCACCGTTCGATCGCCACCGCGAGCTGGGTTCCGAACAGCGTGAGCGCCGCCACCGGCATGAAGAGCTGATTGCGACGGGCGTCGAGGAGGTCGACCAGGCGCTCGAGACGCCGGATCTCCGCCACGGCGGAGCTAGCGCCACTCCAGGTCCCGGCCAGGTGTCTCAGCCGGCCGCTCGCGAACGGGTGATCGGCAACCCGGCTGAGGAGGGCCGCCAGGACCCTGAGTTCGCGGGCCGGGCGTTCGACCGAATGGAGCACCGGACTGGTGCGGACGCTCTGGAACCGCACCACCGCCAGCGACACCAGGTACGACCCCAGGACCACGAAACCGGGGATCCAACCCGCGAGCCCGGCGCCGGTGGTCGCGACGTTCGCCACGGCCAACAGGGCCGCCGTCGGACGAACCCAGGAGGGAAACCCCGCCGGCGGAGCGGCCAACCAGGCCCGAAGCGCGGTCGAGTCGAGGGCACCCCGCGCCTCGGACGCCGCGACCGCAAGGTCGTGGCGGAGAGCCAGGTCTTGGGCGAGTTCCCGCACCGCGTCATTGCGCGCCCCGATCGTCGCGGCATCCGCGGGTCGAAGCAACCAGGACGCGAGCATCGACGCCCCGGTCTCCGAGCGAGCCACCGAGATGTAGTGAAAGAGGGAGCCCTGGCCAAACACTTCGAGGTCGGTGGCATAGAGGTGGGCGTCGTCGCGGAATCGGTCGCCCGGGTCGCCGCCTTCGAGCCAACGGTCTTCGAGCCGGGCCAGTCCGCGCCGGTAATACGCCACCGACCGCTCGGCCCGCTCGCGCCGGCGGGCAACCCGTTCGTGCCACCCGATCAGGCCCACAAACCCGGCGACGAGTGCGCCGTTGAGCGGCACGGCGGCCCCGCCCCGGTTGGCGACGGCCACCGCCGCCAGGGCGATGATGCCGACGAACACCGCCAACCGAGCGAATCCGAGACGGGCAAATCGCCGGTTGAGCCCGGAAAGGAGCCCCTCCGACCGAGCGAGCTCCTGCTGGTAAATGATTGCCGGCCCGGACACCCTAACGCCGGATCCGGCGGCTCACTGGGCCGGCTCGCGACGAATCGCTTTTCCCGGCGTGACCCCGGGGACCAGCGCCCCATTCCTGACGACGACAGTTCCGGCCACCACCACGTACGGAATTCCGGTTGAGGCCTGCCCCGGGTTGGCGAACGTGGCGTTGTCGATGACCGTCGCCGGATCGAAGATCGTGATGTCGGCATCGGCTCCGACCGCCAGCCGCCCCTTCTTCGCCATGGCCGGCGCCGCACCCGACACCCGGTCGGCGGGGAGGAGGGTCATCTTCCGGATCGCCTCCATCAGATCAACCGCCTTTTTGTCTCGGACATAGCGGCCGAGCACCCGGGCGAAGGTGCCGACGCCACGGGGATGTCCCCGCCCCTCCACCAGCGGCATCGCGTCGCTGGCGATCATGATCCCGGGCCGGGCGACCAAGAAATCCACGTTGGCGTCCTTCATCAGATGGATGATGGCATAGCCGCCCTCGCGGTGATAGCGGGCAAACGTTGCCGCGGTCAGCCGTTCGCCGGTGGCCGGCCATTCGATGTCGCCATAGTCGATCCCGAGGCGGGCCCGCCAATCGCCGTCGAACAGCCCGGTTTGAATCCCGGTCGAGGCCGCCGTGTAGGGATAGACCTCACCGGTCACATCGAGACCCCGAGCCCGGGCGGCTTCGATCATGTCGACTACGGGCTTGGCAAAGACCGAACTGCTGCTGCCCAGATGCACAAAGTGGGTGGCCGCCCCGCTCACCGCGGCATTGGCCAGGACCTCCTGCACGCCGGCCAAACTGCCGTTGATCGGGTCGACCCCCATCATCCGCAGGTGGGCGTAGATCGGCACGCCCTTCCGTTTGGCGAGTCGGAACAGCATGGCGATTTCTTCCCGGCTCGCCCCGGGCGACTCGTTCACTTCGAATCCGATCCCGAGCCCGCCGGCGTCGAGGCCCCGCTCCACCGTCGCCTCCAGCGCCGCGAGATGTTCGGCGGTCGTCGCGCCGTGCGACCAGGCCGGTGGCTCGGTCAACTCCCCCTGGTGGCGGACCGCGACCGCCTCCGCCAAGGTCTTGGCACCGGTGACCACCGCGATTCGAGCCGGGATATGGCCCGCCGATACCCCGAAATTGAGGACAGACTTCCCCTCGAGCCCCGCCAGCCACTCGGACACCGGGTACGAGCCTTCTTCCAACTCCAGCGCCGTGGTTACCCCGTCCTGGACCTGCCATCGCTGCCCGTCGGCCGCCACCGAATGCGAGTGCAAATCGATGAACCCCGGGGAGACGACCAATCCGGCCGCGTCGATCGTATCGGCGCCGGCCAACGGTGATTCGGAAATGGCCGCGATCCGACCGCCGCGGACGCCGAGCGATCTGGAGGCATCCAGACCCGACGCCGGATCCATGACCCGCCCGTTCACGATCACCAGGTCAAACGGCGCCTCACCGGTCGGACTGCAGCCGACGAGCGCCAGGAGGAAGGCCAGCGTTCGTTTCATGGCGTTGCCCCTGACTGGGGCTCCCCCTCTCCCATAATCGTGCGCCGCTCCGCCCCCTCGCTCAGTCCGGCCCGGGCCGGGGCGGCCGCGCGGAACATGGCCACGCCGAGGGCCGCCCACGCGGCCATGACGAGCCACTCGAGGGGAAGGCCCCCCTTCGCATCGAGCCATTGCTGCCGAACCGAGCTCACCATCAGGAAGACGCTGCCAATGGCGGCCAGTATCGACACCAGTCTACCCGCGGGAATCCGATACGGGCGGGGCCGCTCCGGCTCGGTCTGACGGAGCTTCCACACCGCGAGGGAGGTAAACAGGTACGCGAGGCACGCCGCCGCCGACCCGACATTGACGATCGGCGCGATGCCGCTTCGTCCGAGAAAATCGCCGGCCAGGCCGAAGGCCGTGACGAACAGGATGGCGGTGACGGGCGATCCGTAGACGGGGTGGAGCTTCGTGAAGGCCGGGTTGATCATCCGCGCCCGCCCGAGGGCGAACAGAAGCCGGGTGGCGCCGATCGAAGCGCCGTTCCCCACGGTCACGATGCCGAACAGACCGGCCACGAGGACCACTCGCGCCAGGAACTCCGACCCGAACGCCATCCGGAAGGCCGCCGCGACCGGGAGGTCCTGCGTCACGATCTGCTGCCAGGGCCCCACCATGCCGGCCGCCAGGGCCGCCAAGGCGTAGAAGCTGGCGGCCGCCAGGATACTCAGGACCACGATCAAGCCGAGGGTTCGCGTCGAGGTTCCCTCGGAGCGCTCTTCCATGACCTGAGAAATCTCGTTAAACCCGCCGAAGAACCACGGCGTGGTGGCCAGCACCGCGACGAAACCGCCCCAGATGGTACCGTCCTTGGCCATGACGAACATCGGTTCGAGATTGGCGGTGGAGCCTCCGAAGATGCCGGCGCCGAAGAACAGGACGGAAATGCCGATCTTGCCGTAGGTGAGCCAGTCCTGGAACTTGGCCGCGCCGTGAATCCCCCGGTAGTTGAGCACGCCGAGCCAGACGGTCCAGACCAAAGCAATGATCAATCCGAGCGCGTGGATCGGCTGGCCCCGCCACGAGTAGAGCACCGGACCCCCGATCCCGGGCACCAACGCATCCAAGATCCAGGCGAGCCCGATCGAGACGTACGGAACGACGGCGGTCATCATCAGGACCAACGCCCAGCCGACCGTGAACGACGCGATCCGGCCAAAGGCGCCGTACGCATAGACCGCCTCGCCGCCGGCCACCGGGTACATCGCCCCGATCTCGGCATAGCAGAGTCCGACCAACGCCATCAGCAAGCCGCCGACCAGAAACGCCAGCATCGTCCCCACCGGACCCGCCTGGGTGAACCAGAGGCCCATGTAGACGATCCAGCCGACGCCGACGATACCGCCAAACCCGATGGAGAAGAGCTGCACGCCACCAAGAGATTTTTTGAGGTTTGTCATGATTTCGGAGTAGCATAGGTACCCCGGCCAACCGCCACCAGGGTGCCCTGCTCATCGCGGACTTCGATGTCCGCACAGCAGACGGTCCGGCCGACCTTGACCGACTTGCCAATGGCGAAGAGCGCCCCGCGCCGCGCCGGGCGGAGCCAGTCCACTCGGAGGTCGATGGTCGGGAGCCCGTTGCCAACTTCGGTCCAGAGGGCGTAGTCGCCGGCGATATCGATCAGGGCCGCCACGACCCCGCCATGATACCAATCGGATCCGTCGGCCCGGAGAAAATCATCCTTGAACGGGAGCTTGATCTCAACCAGGCCGGGCTCGGAGCGGACCAACTCGAGCCCGAGAAAACGCTGATACGGTGATTCGTCGAGCGAGGGAAGGGTCACGCGGCTCCACCCAACGGCACGCCGGGGCCCGAGGGGATCAAGTCAGGAAAGAGTCCGCCCAACGCCCGCTCCCAGAACCGGCCCAAGTCACGGAGCATCGCGACCCAGCGATCGCCCGGGGTTCCGTCGAGACCATCACAGCCCGCAGCCGTGGCGGCCAACAACGGCTGGAAGATGAAGGCGGTGAGCTTGGCCCGAATGGCGCGGGGGTCGGTCGTCGATCCGATGATCGGTCGATCGGGCGTGGCGGGAAGATCCCGAAGGCGTTGCTCCAACTGGACCAGAACTCGAATCAGCGGCCAGGCCGCATGCGGCACCGTGATCCGGCGACCCGGGCTCCCTGATTCCGGTAGGAAGCCGGCCCACCCGGCAACCGGGATCGTTCCGTCGTCACTCGCGGAGCCGTCGAGGAACCACTCAACCGGAAGGCCGTACGCACTGGCCAGCCGTTCCAACGTCGCCGAGCCCGGCTTTCGGGCCCGACCGGCGTGGATTTCCCGGAGGCACGCATACGGGACGCCGGCATGAGCCGACGCCTCGACCAGGTCGCCATCATGGACGTCGTCCACCAGCCTTCGGACGCGGGCGGTGACTCGGCTCCATGAGGCGGCTATCGGCGCTTGGGGGCGCCCTCGGCGTCGTTCTTTCAGCATGAACGTCGGTTGTTGGGGATGACTTAAACTACCGCCCCGATTTTGTTCCGCCAGAGGCGATGGGCAACTTGTTGCCAATTGGCGCGTTGAGTCCCGGTTGACAATCCGTTGATACCTCGCAGTACGTTGGGGCAGCCTCGACCACCGGACCCCAATGCTCCACTACGCCTACATCTTGCCGTACTGCGCCACCTGCCAACACTGGACCGGAAGCCGGAGGGCCGGCCGGGACGAAGGCCGGGTCTACACCCCGCGGCACGCCACCATCGGAACCTGTGACTGCCCGCACGGACACTGGCGCGGTCGCCTCAAGCCCGGCGAATCGAACTGCCCCCATTGGCAAACGTGGGCCGACATGGACGGGGCGGCCGACCCTCGAAAGCCCCGAAAACCGGACGGGGAATAGACGCTCGCGCCTCGGGCGTCTAACCTTCGCCCCATGGATACTCCTCGTTGTGCCCGGTTCGTCCTGGTTGTTGGGCTGGCCGCCGTGCCGGGTCAGATCACGGCTCAGACCGTTTCCTCGAAAACCGGGCTCGTGGTCTCGACCTCCGGCTTGGCCTCCGACGCCGGCGCAGCCATCCTCCGCGTCGGGGGCAACGCCGTCGACGCGGCGGTCGCGACGGCCTTCGCGCTAGCGGTGACCTACCCTGGTGCCGGGAACATCGGGGGGGGCGGCTTCATGGTCATCCGGCTGGCCAACGGAACGGCCACCACGATCGACTACCGGGAGCGGGCTCCGCTGAAAGCGACCGGCACGATGTACCTCAACGCCTCGGGCCGGATCGAGCGGACGTTGACCCGCGAGGGATATCTCGCGCCCGGGGTACCGGGAACGGTCCGGGGATTGGCGCTGGCCCACCGGAAATACGGCCGGCTGCCGTGGAAGCAGGTGGTGATGCCGGCGGTGGTCCTCGCCCGAGACGGCTTTCCCCTCTCACCGTCTTTGGCGGGGGCGCTCAACTGGCTGGTCAAGGAGACGGCCGGCAAGTTCCCCTCAACCGGGTTGGCCTACGGCAAACCCGGCGGCGGAGAGTGGACGGCCGGCGATCTCCTCGTGCTCCCCGATCTTGCCCGGTCGCTCGAATCGATCGCGACCGAGGGGCCCAATGCGTTCTACACCGGCCGGATCGCCGATCAAATCGCGGCCGCGATGGAAGCCCACGGCGGGATCATCACGAAAGCAGACCTTGCGGCCTACCGGCCGGTGGAGCGGGCGCCGGTTCGGGGCATCTTCCTTGGCCACGAAATCATTTCGATGCCGCCCCCGAGTTCCGGCGGCACGGCCCTGGTCACCATGCTCAACATCCTGGAGCGGTTCGACATCGCCAAGCGGCCCCGGTTCGCGCCGATGACGCTGCACCTGATGATCGAGGCCCAGCGGCGGGCGTACCTCGATCGGGCCGAGTTCCTCGGCGATCCGGATTTCACCACCATTCCCGTGACCCGGCTCACGAGCAAGGCCCACGCCCGCACCCTCGCGGCGTCGATCGACACGACCAAAGCCACCAACAGTGTCGCGCTGGCCGAGGGCCGGATTCCGGTGACTACCGCCGACGAACCGAACGAAACCACCCACTTCTCCGTGGTCGACCGGCTCGGGAACGCCGTGTCGAACACCTTCACGCTGGAGGGCGGCTTTGGCTCCCGGGTGGTGGTCGACGGCGCCGGGTTCCTGCTGAATAACGAGATGGGCGATTTCAACAAGAAGGCCGGAACCACGACGACCGACGGCGATATCGGAACGGCACCCAACCTGATCGTCCCCGGAAAGCGGATGCTCTCCTCGATGACCCCAACCATCGTGTCTCGGGGTGGCCGGGTCGTCTTGGTGACCGGCTCGCCCGGGGGCCGGACGATCATCAACACGGTTCATCAAATCGTACTCAACGTGACCGCGTTTGGCATGGATGCCCGCCAAGCGGTCGACGCACCCCGGTTCCATTCCCAGTGGCTCCCGGATCAGGCGGATTTCGAGGCCGGGGCTATTCCTGAAGCAACGGTGACCGCGCTCAAGACCCTCGGACATACGATCCGAATCGGTGGGGAAATCGGGGACGGACATAGCATCGTGATCGACCCGACAACCCGGATCGCCTCGGGGGCCGCCGACCGCCGGAGCGCCGACTCGAAAGCGTCTCCTCGATGACCGCCCGGGCCGCTTCACATGTGTTGTTGGTCGCACCCAATGAGTACCGAACCAACGCCGAGACCGCCGAGTCGAATGCGTTCCAACGTGCCGTGGACTCGACCGAGGCCGGCATCCTGGCCGCCCAGGCGGTCGAGCAACATCGCGCACTTCGGAATCTGCTGGTCGACCATGGCGTTCAGACCACGGTTGTTCGGAGCCTTCGGGAAACCCCTGACGCCCCGTTCTGCAACAACTGGTTCTCGACTCATCAATCCTCGACCGATACCCCGGCCACCCTCGTTCTGTACCCGATGATGGCCCCGAGCCGGCGGATCGAACGACGGGCGGAACTAGTTCGGATGCTCGGCCAGTGGTACCCGCGCCGGATCGACTTCTCGGCTCGGGAGGCCACCGGGGCGTTCCTCGAAAGCACCGGGAGCCTCTGCCTGGACGATACCAATCGGGTGGCCTATGCCGCGATTTCGATCCGGACCGATTTCGATCTCACCCGCGAGTGGGCCCGGGCCCTCGACTACCGCCTGGTGGCGTTCGACGCAACGGACGCCGAGGGCCTTCCCTACTATCACACCAATGTGATGATGTTCCTGGGGCACGGCTTGGCGGGGATTTGCCTGGAATCGATCACCGAAACCGGGCGGGCCGGGATGGCAGGACGCGCCACGGTCGAGGCCAGCCTTCGGGACGGCGGGTTCGAGATTCTGCCGATCACCCGGCGCCAGGTCCTCGCGTTCTGTGGCAATTGTCTGCCGCTGGTGAACGACCAGGGCGAGCCACTCTTGGTCATGTCCACGGAAGCCTACCGCGGATTTCCGGCCCCGGACCGGGCGATCATCGAGCGGCACGCGAGGATTCTTCACACCGATCTCGCGGCGTTCGAGGCGCTCGGCGGTGGGTCGGCTCGCTGCCTGCTGGGCGAGCTCTTCTAGTCCCTATTTGTCTTTGTAACTTCTCCAGGCAAAGATGGGAAGTGACGTTCTATTCGAGGTCGCTTCACCAACTCCGGATTGCCGATAGCCTCTCGTAGGCTCTCCCCCAGCCGACGGGGCTTCCCCGACAAGATGTCGACCACACAATAGGTCGAAGTACCGCGCGCCACGAGGGCCTGGTCGGCCAGCCGGGTGATTTGATAGTAGCGCTCGCAGGTCAGCGGGGTGCAGGTCGGCACCCACGTCACCACGGCCAGCCCTTCCCCGACGAACGCCGGCAGGAAGTAGTCGAGCTCGTGGCGCATCACCACCCAGCCGACCCCGGAAACGGCCGCTGGGTCAACCTGGGCCCGGGTCACCTCCCAATGGCGGGTGGCCGCCTCCAGCATCCACCGGAGGTAGTTGACGTTATTGGCGTGGCCGAGCTCGTCGATGTCGGCGGGACCGACCGTGACTTGGATCTGAAACCCGACCACGGTCACGACTGGCGCCCCCGCCGCGAAAGGTACCAATTGCCCGACGCCAAGCCGACGACGAGCAACAGAATCCAGAACTCCTTCTGGCTCATGCGGGTGGCCATGGCCAACGAAAAGGCGCACCCCGTGATCCAGAACAGGGGGCCGACCGGCAAGCGGAACCGGGCGGCTGGGAGGGCCGGGTCTTTGCCGTCCCGGCGTCGGAGCACCGGCACGGCACAGCAGACCAGGAAATAGACCACCAGCCGAGTGGCGACCGACAGGGTGAGGTTGCTCAGGAACCCGCCGCTCATGGCCAGGGCCATCGAAATGACCGCGAGCACCACGATCGAAACCACCGGCGTCCGGTACCGATCGTGGACCTTGGCGAAGGCCGCGGGCAGGACCCGGTCTTCGGCCATGGCATAGGTCAGGCGCGGGGTGGCCACCATGGCCCCGCCGAACCAGCCGATCAGGGAGAGCAGCGCGCCCATGACCATGAACGCGGCCCCCGCCGGGCCCACCAGCACCCGGGCCGCCTCGGCCAGGGGCCGAGGATGCGCCGCGGGATCGGCGAGCGCGAGCGTCGACACGACCTGGACGCCGGTGTAGAGAGCGGCGCACGCCACCAGGGCCACGAACAAGGCGAAGGGCGCGTCGCGCTCGGGGTTCTTGGCCTCGCCGAGCGGCACGATGGCGTTCTCAAACCCGCCGTAGGCAAAGATCAGGATCATCAGGGCATCGGCCCAGGCAAAGGCCGTGAGGGCCGGCCCCGGCACCGATTCAACGGCGCCTCGGGCCAGCACGAGTCCGAGGCCGATGACCACAAACAGCGCCAAGGGCACCACTTTGACGATGATCAGGACGTTGCTCAACCACGCCCCGCTCTTGACGCCCCTGATGTTGATCCACGCCAAGCCACCGAGCAGGATGATCCCGACGATCGCTTTGCCCCACCAGCCTTGGACGGCCGGGACAAATTCCGCCAAGTAGATGGCGAAGAGATTGATGTTGGTGGCCATCGAAGCCAACCGGGTGAGGTACTGGAGCCACCCGACTTGGACCCCGACGAAGTCGCCATAGGCAACCCGGGTGTAAAGAAACGGCCCCCCGGTTCCGGGAAATCTCGACGCGACTTCGGCAAAGCACGCCACGATGACCGCGATCGCCGCGGCCGCCAAGAGCAGCGCCACCCAGGCCACCGGGCCGACCTTGCCCGCCACCAGCGACGGGAGCCCGTAGACGCCACTCCCCAGAATGCCGTTGAGCACTAGGCCGGCGAGCGTCCACCGGCCCAGGGACCGAACCAACTTTTCGGACATGGCGGCCCTAGCGATCGGCAGTCTTGCCGGTCGCACTCAGCTTGAGATAGTCGATGGCCAGGTTGGCCATGGCCCGGACCCCAGTCGGCAGGGCGGCTTCATTGGCGAAGAACAAGGGCGAGTGATTCCGGGGAGCGGTGTTCGGATCGGCGCCCTCGGGGAGGACGCCAAGGAAGAAGAACAGGCCGGGAATGTCCTTGGTGAAGGAGGGGAAGTCCTCGGACCCGGTGATCGGCACGCTCAACTGCAGCCCCCCCGCCCCGGCCGTCCGCTTCAAAGTTCCGAGCATCTTCTCGGTGAGCGCAGGATCGTTGTAGGTCAACAGCCCGCCCTCTGGAATCTTCACGACCGCGGTCGCTCCCGAGGCCTTGGCAATTTCCTCCGCGGTGCGCCGGACCCGCATATGGATGTCCTTCCGCTGCCCCTCGTCGAAGGTCCGGATGGTGCCGACCATGACGACACTGTCGGGAATGATGTTGCCCCGGTTGCCGCCTTGAATCGACCCGATGGTCACGATGGCCGGATTGAAGGTCACGTCGATTTGGCGACTGGTAATGGTCTGGAGGGCCAACACGATCTGCGAGGACACCACGATCGGGTCCACCCCGCCCCACGGCATCGCGCCGTGGGTTTGGCGGCCTTTGACGATAATCTCGAGTCCGTCAGGCGCGGCCATCGCGCCCCCCGGCCGATAGGTCAATTCTCCGACTGGACCCGGCCAGACATGGAGACCGAAAATGGCGCTCGGACGCGGGTTCTCAAGGGCGCCCTCCTTCACCATCATCGGTGCCCCGCCGTCCTCGCCCGCCGGCGGCCCTTCCTCGGCGGGCTGAAAAATGAATTTGATGGTGCCCGGAATGGAGGCCTTCATCCCAGCCAGCACTTCGGCCACGCCCATCAAGATGGCCACGTGGTTGTCGTGGCCGCAGGCATGCATGACGCCGACTTGAGCGCCGTTGTACTCGGTCCGGACCGTGCTCCGGAACGGCAGATCGGCCTGCTCGGTCACGGGCAACGCGTCCATGTCGGCTCGAAGGGCAACAACCGGCCCCGGCTTGCCGCCTTTCAGGACACCAACGACCCCCGTATGGGCGACGCCGGTGCGAATCTCGATCCCGAGGGAGCGGAGGTGCTCGGCCACCAACTTGGACGTCCGGAATTCCCGATTGCCGAGCTCGGGGTGTTGATGGATGTCGCGCCGCCATGCCACCACTTTCGGCATGACCTGCTCCAGCCGGGTTTCGATCTCGCGCCCGAGATCATCCCCGCCCCGCTTCTGGGCCTCCACTGAAGGAACCACCCCTGCCACTGCCACCAAAATGAGCATCGAACGGACCACGGCGACCTCCACAATGTGAGCGGGAATGGCTCTAAGCTACACGGCGCCCGGCGTTCCCCAAGCCCCGAACCCCGTCGGTGCCGAAATGGCCCATTCCGCCTAGATTTCCATCATGACGACCACCGCTTCCGCCGACCTCGATTTCGGCAACCAGCCTGACCTCGACCGTTCCCTGTCCGCCATGGTCCGCCGGCTCCGAGGATCGGTGATCCTCCGGATCGCGGGTGAAGTCCGGGCCATGATCGCCGCCGGCAAGCCGGTCTGCAATCTGACCGTCGGCGACTTCGATCCGAAGCAATTCCCGATTCCCGCCGTGCTTCGGGACGCGGTCACCCGGGCACTGGCCAACGGCGAAACCAACTACCCCCCGTCGGAGGGGCTGCTCGCGCTCCGGAAGGCCATCGCCGACTACGTCGAGCGCGAGCAGGGAATCCGCTACCCGATCGAGTCCGTTCTGGTCGCCGGAGGCGGCCGGCCGGTGGTCTACGCCGCGTTTCGCGCCGTCCTCGATCCGGGCGACACGGTGGTGTATTCGGTCCCGTCGTGGAACAACGACTACTATGCCGAGATCACCGATGCGAAATCCATCGCGATCGAGGCCACCCAAGCAAACGGTTTCCAGCCGACCTTGGCCCAGATCGCGCCCCATCTCCCGACCGCCGCCCTGCTGTGCCTCTGTTCGCCGGGGAACCCGACCGGCACGATGATGGACCCGGAGCAACTCCGGGCGATTCTCCAGGCCGTGGTTCAGGAGAACGAGGCGCGCCGGACGGCCGGCCGCCGTGAGCTCTTCGTCTTCTTCGACCAGATCTACGGGTCGCTCGTCTTTCCGCCGGCGCTCCACTTCAATCCGTTGGCCCTGGTGCCCGAGGCCGCGCCCTATGTGATCGCCCTCGACGGCATTTCCAAGGCCTTTGCCTCGACGGGACTCCGCCTCGGGTGGGCCCTCGCCGCACCCGCGATCATTGCCCGGCTGAAGGACCTCCTTGGCCACGTGGGCGCCTGGGCGCCCCGGCCGGAACAGGTCGGCACGGCGGAGTTCTTGGCCAACCCGGCGGCCATTGCCGCCTACCGAACGGATATGCACCGGGGCATCAAGGCCAGACTCGACGCCCTGTACCAGGGCTTCGAGCGCCTCAAGGCCGAGGGCCTAACGGTCGACTGCATCGATCCCCAGGGCGCGATCTACCTCTCGCTCCGGTTGGATTTGGTCGGCCGGAGCATCGACGGGCAGCCGATCCGCTCGAACGAGGACATCCGCCAACTCTTGTTGGAGCAGGCCGGGCTCGCGGTGGTGCCGTTTCAGGCCTTCGGGCTGGCCGGCGACTCGGGCTGGTTTCGGATTTCGGTGGGCGCCTGTTCGCTGGCCGATATCGAGCAAGCCTTCCCCCGGGTCAAAGCCTTGCTGCTTCGGGTTCGTTGACCCGAGTGACTCGGATCGCCGGGGCTCCCGGACTCGCGATGGCCGCGCTGTTCGGTCTCGTTTCCGGGGCCGGGGCTCAGCCACCCCGCCCGATGTCGGGGTCGGTGCGGGGCATCGTGGTCGACAGCCTCCTCGGCAACGGCCCGCTGGCCAATGCCACGATCGAACTGGTCGAACTCGGGCGGGCCACCCTGTCGGACGCGCGAGGTGTCTTTCGCTTCGACAGCGTCCCCGGCGGGCGCTACACGCTCTCATTCACCCACGCCACCCTCAGCAGCATCGGCTTCTCCCCGGCCGACCGAGTCATCCAGCTCGGAGCCGGCATCGATATCAGCGTCACCCTGGCCACCCCCAATGGGGCCTCGCTCTACCGTCGGCTCTGTCCCGGGGTGCCCGAGCCGAAGACCGGCATGCTGCTCGGCACCTTGGCCGACGCGGCGTCCGATGCGGTCGTCCCGGGCGCGGAGGTCAAGGGGGAATGGTCGGAGATCACGCTCTCCAGAACCGCCGCCATGACCCGCCGCCCGCGCCAAGTGAGAGCCACGGTCGATGCCAACGGGCGGTTCCAACTCTGCGGTATTCCGAACGACGTGGCAGTCCTGGTCCGGGCCACCGCCTTGGGAGTGACTGGGCAGGCGCTCGAGCTTCGGCTCGAGGATCGGCCGTTCGCGATTCGGCGCCTCACGATCGACGTGGCGGATACCACCCAGCCGGCCACCGCCCGCGTCTCGGGCAAGGTGACCACCGACGGCCAGCCCTTGGCCGACGCCCAGGTCTTGGTGCTCGGAACGGACCGGGTGACCAAGACGGGTGCCGACGGCGGGTTTACCCTCGACGGCCTCAAGGGCGGAACCCAGATGATCGAGGCGCGGGCCATTGGGTTCTCGCGGCAGCGGGTTCAGGTTGAAGTCCGCCCAGCGCACGAGATGACCACGACCTTGGCCCTGACCCGGACGGCCACCACCATGCCCGAACTCAACGTGACGGCCAGAAACCGGACTCGGTCGGAGTTCGAACAACGGCGGCTCACCAACATCGGCGGGTCCTTTCTGACCCGGGAGGACATCGTCCGCAAGGGATCGATCCGGACGGAAGACCTGTTCCGGGGGTTGGCCGGGATCAAGGTCGAGACGGTCGGCATCAGCGACTATCGAATCGTCTCGCTCCGCGGGGGGAGCGGCTTCTCCTCGGTCTGCGAGCCGTCCGTCTTCATCGACGGGCTTCGGATCCCCCTCGACGCGGAGGCCGGCCTTTCCCTGCCAGTGCTCCCGGAAGACATCGAAGGCATCGAGATTCACCAGGGCCCCGGGAGTGCGCCGCTGCAATACCGGGCCATGGGCCAAAACTGCGGTGTCATCCTGATTTGGACCCGCCGGGGCAAACGGTGACCCGCCCGGCCCCGATCGGGCTGGCGCTTCTGGTCGTCGTGAGCTCCGCCGCCCTCGCCCAAACGCCGGCGGCCGATGAAGTGTCGGCGGCGGTCTTTCGACGGTTCGCCGATCATACCGCCAAGATTCAGGTGGTCGAGTCAGGATCGGGCGCCAAGGCCTCGCTCGGATCGGCCTTCTTCGTGAACGCCGCCGGCCACCTTCTCACCAACTATCACGTGGTGGCGGAGGCGGTCGACGACCCGCGGTACCGGATCGAGTGGCTCGACCAAGCCGGGGCCGCGCGGGCCGGGCGGATCCTGGCGGTGGACGTGATCCGGGACCTCGCGGTGGTCGGCACCGACCGGCCCACCACTCGGTTTTTCTCACTCGGACCGGTGCCGATCGCCAAGGGGACCCGGATCTATTCGTTAGGCCATCCGGAAGATTTGGGACTCAGCATCGTTGAAGGGGTCTACAACGGCCTCTTGGAACACACGCTCTACCCCAAGATCCATTTCAGCGGCCCCCTCAACTCCGGGATGAGCGGTGGCCCGGCGCTGACCCGGACCGGCGAGGTGGTCGGCGTCAATGTCGCCACCGCGGGCAACTCTCTCAGCTTCCTGGTGCCGATCGACGCCGCGCTGCCGTTGCTGGCCCGCGCCGCCGAGGCCGGCGACGACGAACCGGATTTCGCCGCCGACATCGGCCGCCAGATCTTGGACAACCAGGCCGGCTATCTCAGCACGTTGTTCCAAGGCTCCGACTCGACGGTGCGGATCGGTCCGTTCGAGCTTCCGACCCAGCCGGCGCCTTTCTTCCGATGCTGGGCCGATGCCAACCGGGACGAGGACGCGCTCTTCGAATCAGTCGACCACCAGTGCTCCACCGACGACGCGATCTACCTCTCCGGCTCCCAGTCCTCCGGCATCGTATCGCTGACCCACCGGGTGCTGGTGAGCCGCGGGCTCAATCCGCTCCGCTTCTTCAGCCTCTACACCGCCGAGTTTCGCCAGCAGCGCAATGAGTTCGAATTTCCGGATGATGTCACCGACTACCAATGTCAGAACAACAACATCCGCCACCATGGGATGGTGATGCGGACTCAGTTCTGCGTCCGGCGCTACACCAAGTACGAGGGGCTCTACGACGCGGAACTCAAGGCGGCGGTACTGGGCGCGCGTGACGCGGGTGTGGTGACCTCACTCAGCCTGTCCGGTGTCAGTTTCGAGAACGCCCAGCGCCTGACCAAGAAATACCTGGAACGGATCCGATGGGCGACGCGCTGATCATCGAAGTGACCGATCACCGGGGCCGGGTGCAATCGCGAACCCGCCTCGACCCCGGAACGCCGGAGATCACGGTGGGCCGGGCCCTTCGGTGCGACGTGATCCTCGATGATCCGTACGCCGACCCGCGGCATCTGATGATTTCGCCAACCGACGACGGGGGCTGGCGCTTCGCCGACCTCGGATCGGTCAACGGGGTGGGGGTCGGATCCTCGGCACTCGGATCCTCGGCACTCGGCGCTCGGCGCTCGGCGCTCGGCCGGCGTCAGGAGGGCAGGATCGCGGCGGGGGTCGAGCTCAAGGTTGGGCGTTCGGTCCTGCGGTTCGTGTCACCCGACGCGGCGGTTCCCCCGGCCCTGTTCGATCCGGCCCAGCGGGCGGGGATCGCCCGCCGGTTGTTCGAGCCCCGCATCATGATCGCCATCTTCGGGGTCGCGGTGGCGTTCTCGGCGGCCACCCAGTACCTCGGGAGCACCCGGTCCGTCGACGCCGCGGATCTGATCACGCCAGGCCTGGCGGTTCTGATCTTGACGTCGCTCTGGGCGGCTGGCTGGGCGTTTACCAACCGGCTGATCGCGCAGCGGTTTCGATTTCTGGCCCACTTCGCGTGGGCGGTGTTGATCACGACAGTCGGGTCGGCGTTGATCGTGGCGCGGGAGTGGGCCGGCTTCTTCGTGCCATCGGCCGACCTCGCTGGAATCGATGTCCTGATTTGGTGGTCGGTCGGGGCGCTGCTGTTGGTCGGGCACTTCGAGCTGGTGTCGGAGTGGTCCCGGGCCAAGCGGTGGGTCGTCGCGACGGCGGCCACCGGGGTCCTGGCGATTGCGGGCGTGGTGCTGAGCCGATCCGCGACCCTCGGCGAAGGCATGGTGGCCCGCCAGACCGGAGCGCTCAAACCAGTCGACGTTCGCTACCTTCCCGCCACCACACTCGACGGCTTCGTCAACGATGCGGCCGGCCTGAAGGCAAAGGTCGACGAGACCGAAGCCGGCGAAACATCTGACGTTAGGCGTACCCCGCCGGATTCATCGACTGCCACCGCCACACATCCTCGCACATCCGGTCGAGCCCGAGAGTAGCCTCCCACCCGAGCTCGACTTTGGCGCGGGTCGGATCGGCCCAGCACTCCGCGGCATCACCCGGCCGGCGGGGAGCCAGGCGGTGGTTGATCGGTTTGCCGGCCGCGCGGGCAAACGCGGCGACCATCTCCAGGACGCTGTACCCCTGCCCCGTCCCGAGATTATAGGTCACGAGACCAGGCTTGGTCTTGAGCTTGTCGAGCGCCTTCAGGTGGCCGAGGGCAAGATCCGTCACGTGGATGTAGTCGCGTACGCCGGTCCCGTCGCGGGTCGGGTAGTCGGTCCCATACACGGCCAACTGGGCCAGTTTGCCAACGGCCACCTGGGCGATGTACGGCACCAGATTGTTGGGAACCCCATTCGGGTCCTCGCCGATCCGGCCGCTCGGGTCCGCCCCGCTCGGATTGAAGTACCGGAGCAACGCGATCTGCCAATCCGGCTCCGCGCGAAACAGGTCCCGCAGCATGTCTTCGATGAACAACTTGGACCGGCCGTAGGGATTGACGGCGGCCAGCGGGAAGTCCTCGGTGATCGGGACCTGATCCGGATCGCCGTAGACCGTGGCCGAGGAACTGAAGACCAGGGTCTTGACCCCGAACTGCTTCATGACCTCGAGGAGGACGATGGTGCCGTTGATGTTGTTGTCGTAGTATCGGAGCGGCTGGCCCACCGACTCGCCGACCGCTTTCAGGCCGGCAAAGTGAACGACCGATTCGATTGGGGTGGAGCGGAAGACTCGATCGAGGCCGGCCCGGTCGCGAATGTCGACCCGGTGAAACGGGATGGCTTTGCCGGCCAACTCGCCAACCCGAACGAGGGCGGCCTCGTGACTGTTACTGAGATTGTCGACGACCACAATGTCGTGGCCCGCCCGGAGCAGCTCGAGGCAAGCGTGGCTCCCGATATACCCGGCCCCACCCGTCACCAAAATCGTCATTTCAAACTCCGCAATGCACCGACCTGGACTTGAACCAGGAACCTACTGATTAAGAGTCAGCTGCTCTACCAATTGAGCTATCGGTGCGTCGTTCTCGGCACTCGG
>JANPEL010000122.1:0-3566 GCA_031431925.1 Gemmatimonadota bacterium
TCGCAGGGGCTCCGGGGCTCGTTCGCCGGTGTCTTGATCGGTCGTGGTCATGACGCATCGGGCACAAGGCTTGACCGCGTCGAAGGCAACCGGGCCACTTGAGAACCGCCGCCATGTGTCTTCTTCAAACGGCGTCGTTCCGCTGACCACGACATTGGGCCGGAACCGGTTCATCGGGAGCGGGGTGGCTAGGCGTTGGTTCAAGTCATCGAGCGACGCCTGGCCGATCACCAGAATCGGATAGCCGTCGGCGAACCCGACCTCGCTTCCGATCGGGTCGTAGTCTTTATCGGTACGGCGGGTGGCCCAACTCGGAAAGTAGGCCAGCCGGACCGCCTGACCGAGGAAATCGCTGAGCCATTGGGCGGCCGGGTCCCCGGCGTCGACGGCGTCCACTTGGTCGTTCCAGACCCTGACGGTGCGGCGGGGCGCCTGGTCGTCTCGGGGAACCTCGAGTTCCAGTTGACCCGGCGCCTTGAGGGTGAGCCGCTCGGGGGCTGGGGTGGCGGCCACGTGGCGGAGCCCGACGTTTTCGCGCTGGGTCACCAGGGCTCCGTCGGTGTCGACCACCATCCAGCGGCGGTCGTTCTCGGGCCCGAAGCGGTCGAGATCGAACCGTTCGACGGCGATGCCCGCCCCGCTCTTGAGCGGATAGATGTTCAGATGGGTAATCCGGATCATGTCGCTAATCGGTCGGACCCGAGGGGCCGGCTGTTGAGCACGGTGATCTTTTGCCAGATTTTTCGGGACAGGCCGCTGGTGAGCGATTCGATTTCGTTGACAGCTGAGATCGTGATGGGGTCGTCGAAATCCTGGGCGTAAATGGCGGCGCATTTGCTGAGCAATGACAGCATCTCGCTGCAATAGTCGAGATACCGGGACAGTTCGAACGTGGTCATCGTCCGCACCGGCGATGAGGCGGTATCGTCGCCGAGGTGGGGATTCACGATCCGTTCCGGGTCCTTGGTGAGCTGGTGCATGTCGATGACGTGGGCAATCGACCGGAGCTCGTGGATGGCCCGGAGGGCCCGGCGCCGTTTCCGGCGGACTTCGAGGCTCGAGAGGAAGACGATGGCCAGGCCCAGGAACACGATCTCGCTGATGAACGAGTCGACGGCTTGCACCACGTCGGGAATGCTGGACGTGGCGGGGAGTTGCAGGACGGCCAGGAAGGTCGCCACGAAGACCAGAACCAGCAACAGAATGAAGAAGCCGACCGCAATGCGGAGCGGCCAATGCGGACTGGCAAACCAGGCTCGGTCGGCGGCGGCGCTCTCGGTAACTTCCACCACTTCGACCGCGACCCGCTGGAGCCCGGCGTTTGGAAACCGCTCGGTCACTCGCTGCCGGACCTGGCGGGCGGTCTCGACAATCTGGGCGGGATCGAGGCGGCGGAACATGGGACCAATCTGAGGGGTATTCGGGATGACGGCAATCACCAGGCCCGGGGGGGTCGGGTAGTTTAGTTTTGGCGGCGTGGTTCTACTCGGGGGAGGGCCGTGATGGACCAGAGTTCGGTTGATTTCCTGAAGGCGCTGCTCAGTACCCCGGGTCCGTCGGGATTCGAGGCGGCCCCGGCATCGGTCTGGCGAACCGAGGCCTCCCGGTTCGCCGACCACGTCGTCGCCGACGTCAGCGGCAACTCGATGGCAACGCTCACCGGCGCCAAAGGCGGGCCGGTCGTGATGCTGGCCGGCCATATCGATGAAATCGGGCTGATGGTCCTCAATATCGATGAGAACGGGTACCTCTGGTTCGACACGATCGGGGGATGGGACGAGCAGGTGTTGGTCGGCCAGCGGGTGGTGTTGCTGGGCCGGGGCGGGCCAGTGCGGGGCGTCGTCGGCAAAAAGGCGATCCACTTGATGGACAAAGAGGATCGAGAGAAGGCCAGCAAGGTCAAGGATCTCTGGATCGATATCGGCGCGGCGTCCCGGGCGGAGGCGGCCGAGCGGATTCGAGTCGGCGATGCGGGCGTCATCGACAGCTCGGTGCTCGAGTTCCCGAACGGCCGCTGGGTGAGCCGGAGCATCGACAACCGGATCGGGGCGTTTGTGGTGCTCGAAGCCCTCCGGCGGCTGGCCCAGGATCGTCCGGTGGCCACGGTCACGGCCGTCGCCACGGCCCAAGAAGAAATTGCCTACACCGGGGGCGGGGCCCGGACGTCGGCCACGACGCTGGTGCCGACCGTGGCCATTGCCGTCGACGTGACCCACGCCACTGATACGCCGGGCGTTGAGAAAAATCGGCATGGCGACGTGAAGCTCGGAGGCGGGCCGGTGCTGTCTCGGGGCTCGTCTGCCAATCCCCGGGTGGTGGATCTTCTGGCTCTGGTGGCCGCGGCCGAGGGAATTCCGTTCGCGTGGCACGCCTCGCCGAAGTACACGGCGACCGACGCGGACGCGATCTTCACCTCGTTTCGTGGGGTGGCCACCGGGTTGGTGTCGGTTCCGAACCGCTATATGCACAGTCCCAACGAGATGATCGTGTTGGAGGACCTCGACCGGACCGCGGCGCTCTTGGCTGGATTTGTCCGGCGGGTCACCACCGACACCTCCTTTATTCCCTGAATCAAGTGAGCGGGCTATGGCGTTGCATCGAGTGACAATGTTGGTCGGGCTCGGGCTGGTGGCAGGAGTCTCGGCAGTGGCGGCCCAGACGAGTGCGGCCCGGGCGATTCGCGAGGACATCAAGTATCTCGCGTCGGATAAGCTCGGCGGCCGGTTCACCGGCAGTGAGGGCGGCAAGCACGCGGCGCAGTATTTGGCCCGCCGGCTCGGGGCGGTCGGTGCCAAGCCCGGAGTGCCGGGATGGCTTCAGTTGTTTGACATCGCCGCCGACGTGCCGGGCATCAAAGACCTGCCGGAGGGAAGCCGGCCCACCGGTTCGATCAATGTCGTGGCCACCATCCCCGGCCGCGACCCGGCCCTTCGCGGGGAATACGTCATCGTCGGAGCCCATTACGACCACTTGGGCCACGGCAACCGGTCGAGTTCGCTCGGCAACGTCGGCGAGATCCACAACGGGGCCGACGACAATGCCTCGGGGTCGGTCGCGTTGATTGAAATCGCGAGACAACTCGCGGGCAAGCCCCCGGGCCGCTCGGTGGTGCTGGTGGCGTTCTCCGGTGAGGAGCTTGGCCTCCTGGGCTCGGCGGCCTACGTCCGGTCGCCGGCGGTGCCGATGGACAAAACGGTGGCGATGGTGAATCTCGACATGGTGGGGCGGCTCAAGAACGACCGGCTGTTGGTGTTCGGCTCCGAAACCGCCACCGAGTTTCCAGCCCTGCTCGATTCCTTGAATGCCGGGCCGAAATTCGATCTCAAATATTCGGGCGACGGTTTTGGGCGGAGCGACCAGCAGTCGTTTTATCTCGCCAAGAAACCGGTGCTGCACGTGTTCACCGATCTGCACGAGGACTACCACCGCCCGACGGACGATTGGGAAAAGATCAACTTGGCCGGGCTCGAAAAGGTGGCGACGTATGCCACCTCGATCGTCCGGGCCCTCGCGGATCGCACCGCGCCGCTCAGTTTCGTGTTCAAGGCGCCGCCGCCGCCCCAGCC
>JANPEL010000123.1:0-10069 GCA_031431925.1 Gemmatimonadota bacterium
TTGGGCGCTTGGGCATGCCCGGCCACAACACCATGGCCGAGGCCGATCGCGACGATCAGCAAAACGAGACGAGGGGTGAGCGGGCGCATCGCGGCTGCCTTACTTGATGGGGTTCTTCCGAAGGTGGCCGTAGAGCAGTTCCTCCACGAATTCAACACACTTGAACTGGCCGAGCCGCTGATCGGGGTTCACGTGTTTGTAGAGCGGCATCCGAATCGTCCAGGGCCGGGAAAACGTCTGGGGATCCTCGATGGTGGCCTCGTACTGGATGTGGTAGGGCGTCGTCATCGTATAGCGCTCGACGACCTTGAGGGCCTCGGTGTGATGATTCCCGGCCCGATCGAACCAGCTCTGGTCGTTGAACCCGGTAGCCTCGATTACAAAGGTGTCGCCCTCCCAGTGGCCGACCGACAGCCCCATCCACGAGTCGACTTCGGCCGGGCCGGGATCCTTGAGATAGACGTTCCGCACCGCACCGGCAAACTCGTAGGCGATGAAGAAGGCCTTGTCGCTTTGAAAGATCTGAAACGGAAACGGGAGGTAGGTGGCCCGCGGCACACCCGGGAGGTAGCACTTGATCTCGGGGTCCCGGGTTAACCAATGCTCCTGATTGTCCTTCTTCTTCAGCAGCCCCGCCGGGAGGTACGGGATTTCGCCCCCGACTACGACGCCGAGTCCGGATGGAATCGCGCCCACCGCGCCGAAGGCAATGACTTCCTTGGCCGGCACCGGCACCACGGGCCCGGGCCGCATCGCGAGCGCCGGTTTGGCTGAGTGGGCTTCGAGATCGTAGTTCGCGGTGTTGAGGACCTGCCAAATGCCGTTGAGATCCGGTTTGCCCGAGGCGGTCCGGGGGAGGACAACCCGCTGGGCTCTCGCCGAGGACGCGATCGAGACCAGGAGCAAGAAAACCACGGCCATTCTGGAGGGGGCTGTCTTCATAGCGCGAAAGTTGGCCTGGAAGTTGGGAACTCGCTAGGCCCTTTGGGTGAGGACCCTGCTTGTTGTCCTTGGGTTGTGGCTCTAGGTTGGGCGGAGTCCCCTACCAGGCGGTCCCTACGTCCTTGCCCGCTTTGCGGCTGATCGCGATCATCGCCCTCGTGGCGGCCGGTGACGGGTCGTCGGCGCCCGCCCAAACCCGGGGCCAGGTCGTGTATCGTGAGAAATGTGCCGGTTGTCACGATGGCGACGGCTCGGCCCGGGCGCCCCGTTCCACGTCGTTGAACGCCATGACCGCCCGAGCGATCCTCGCCACGCTGACGCAGGGCACCATGCGCGAAGTGGCGGCCGTCCTTCCCGAGGACGACCGCCGGGCGGTGGCCGAGTATCTCAGCCGTCGGCCGGTGGCGCCGGTTGCCTTGCCCGCGAGTGCCTATTGTGACCTGCCCCTGGGCGCGGCGCCCGCCGCGAGCCCCCTCGATTGGACCGCCTGGGGCGGTTCGCCGAGCGGCACCGGGTTTCGGACCGCCGAGCAAGCCGGATTGCTGGCGGCCGACGTGCGGGGCCTCGAACTCCAGTGGGCGTTCGGATTTCCCGACGGGACCGTGACCCGGTCGCAGCCGAGCGTGGCTGGGAACCAGATCCTGGTTGGGGGACAATTCGGCGAGGTCTATTCGCTCGACCTCAGGACGGGCTGCATCCAGTGGACCTTCGAAGGAGAGGCGGCGGTCAAGGGCGTCGTCGCGATTTCGCCGCCTAACGACCGGGGGCAGCGGACCGCGATTGCCGCCGACTTCCGGACCACCGTGGTGGCGCTCGACCTCGCCACCGGTACGCCGCGCTGGAAGACGCGAGTGGGGGATCACCCGTCGTCGAACATCACCGGATCGCCGGTGGTCCACGGGGGCTTGGTCTACGTGCCGGTCTCCTCGATGGAGGTGGTGGCCGCCGGGAACCCGGCCTACCGGTGCTGCACGTCGTCGGGCGCGGTCGTGGCGCTCGACCTCGCCACCGGTGCGGTGGTCTGGCGCCATCGCGCCATCGAAGGGGAGGCCAAGGAAGTCGGCACGACGTCGGCCGGGGTTCCGATCTTCGGACCCGCCGGGGTTCCGATCTGGTCGAGCCCGACGGTCGATGCCCGCCGCGGCCTGCTCTATGTCGGCACCGGCGAGAACTACACTCGCCCGACCAGCCCCACCAGCGACGCGATCCTGGCCCTCGACCTCAAAACCGGGCGGCTGGTCTGGTCGTTCCAGGCCACCGCGGATGACGCCTACAACATGGCCTGCGGGATCCGGAAGGGCGCCAACTGCCCGACTGCGCATGGGCCCGATGTCGATTTCGGCCAAGCGCCCCTGATCACCACCCTGCCCAACGGACGGGAGATCTTGGTCGTCGGCCAGAAGCTCGGTGTCGTCTACGCGCTCGACCCCGATCGGCAGGGCGCGGTGGTCTGGCAAGCACGGGTGGGACGAGGGGGAGCGTTAGGCGGAATTCACTGGGGAGTGGCGGCTGGAGAGGGCCGGGTGTTTGCGCCGATTTCCGACCGTCTGACCGGGATCGACCCGGCTGGTGAAGCTCGGCCCGGGCTTCACGCGCTCGATCTGACCACGGGGGCCGCGCTCTGGAGCCAGCCGGCACCGCTCTGTGTGGCACGGGCCGGCTGCTTTGCCGCGTTCTCCGCGGCGGCGGCGGCCATGCCAGGGGCGGTGTTTGCCGGGGGACTCGACGGGAGTCTTCGAGCCTACGCGGCCGATGACGGCCGGCTGCTTTGGGCCTTCGATACCGGGCGAGAGTTTACCACGGTCAACGGCGTCGCGGCGCGGGGCGGCGCGATTGACGGCCCTGGTCCGACGATCGCGGGCGGGATGGTGTTCGTCAGTTCCGGGTATGCGGTGTTCGGCCAGACGCCGGGCAACGTCCTGCTCGCGTTCGGCGTCAAGCGGCCCTGAGCGGAGGCCGGACCGATGCGGATTGGCCTCGCTCTGGTTGGGCTCGCGTCCTTGGGGGCGTGCGGGGCAGAACCGCCGGCGGCGAGCGAACCCGCGGACGCTCTGGCGAGCGAACTCGCGACCTGCACCCCGTGCCATCAGGCCATCGTCGATCGCTATCGGGAGACCGCCCACTACCGGACCTCCGCTCCGGCCACCGCGACGACCATCAAGGGGAGCTTTGCCGCCGGGCGGAACCTGCTCCGGACCCGTGACAGCGCGATCTCCTTTCGGATGGAGCAGCGGGACGCCCGGTTTTATCAGACCGCCGTCGACGATCGAGCGGAGCGCTCCCGCACCGAGTCGATCGATTTGGTCATCGGGTCCGGTCGCCGGGGACAGACTTATGGATTCTGGCGGGAGGGAATTCTGGTGGAGCTGCCGGTGTCCTATCTCACCGCGCCGGACACCTGGATCAACAGCCCGGGCTATCCCGACGGCCAGATTGACTTTAGCCGAGTGGTGGTGCCCCGCTGCCTCGAATGCCACAGCACCACGTTCAAGGTCGAGCAGGAGAACGGGCGGGCCCGGTACTCGAACCAGTTTCAGTTGGGGATCGGCTGCATCAAGTGCCATGGCGATGCCGCGGCTCACCTCGCGACGCCGGTGGCGGGGAACATCCGGAACCCCGCCCAGTTCGCGCGGGATCGGAAGCTCGACACCTGCGGGCTCTGCCACTCGGGCCCCCGCCGCCTGCTCCGGCCGCCGTTTGGGTACCGCGCGGGGGAACCCCTCGACTCCTACCTCGCGCCGCAGGCCGATTCGTCGACCGCCCGCCCCGACGTCCATGGCGACCAAGTCGGGCTGTTGGCCCGGTCGCGCTGCTTCAAACAAAGCCCGACGATGTCCTGTGCCACCTGTCATGACGTCCATCAAACCGAGCGCGACCTGGGGTCGTTGTCGGCTAAGTGCCTGCAATGCCACCAGGCCGACCGCCATCCGAAGATCCGGGCGGCGGCCGACCTGAAGACCGGTTGCGTGGGCTGCCACATGCCGACGGAGGAGTCGGGCGGACTCCAACTCAACGGCACCACCGGATCGTCGCGGCTGTCGTTCCGGAGCCACCGGATCGCGGTCTACCCGCCGAAGTAGCGGTCGTTACTTCGGTGGCACCACCGCGTCGATGACATGCACGATCCCGTTCGAGCCCCGGATCGAGGCAACGATCTTGCCGTCGCCGAAATAGGTGTCTTCGCCCTTCTTGGAAATCGGCGCTGAGGTTCCGTCGGCCATTCCGAGCGACTGTCCTTCGGTCAATTCTCCGACCACGTAGACCGAGGTGGTCACGTGATGGCGGAGAATGGCCTGCAGCTTGGCCAAGTTGTCGGGCTTGAGGAGGTCCTCGACCATGCCCTTGGGGAGCTTGTCGAACGCCGCATTGGTTGGGGCAAACACCGTATACGGGCCCGAGCTCGCGAGGACGTCGACCAACTTGGCGGCCGTGACGGCCGCGACGAGCGTGGTATGGTCGGGGGACCCGGCCGCGATCTTGACGACGTCGCGCTGGGAACCGTCATCTTTGACGGTGGCCATTCCAGCGGCTGGCGTCGCTGCCTGATCCGCGGCAGCGGGAGCGGCGGCGGGTTTCGAAGCGCAGGCCAGCACGAAGGGGAGTAGGACGACAGAGGGACGGACGAGAGCGCGCATGGCAGGAGCCGGTGTGTGAGGGTGACCATCGCGTCGGCTTGACGCACCGATCCAAGTTATGGCCTGGCCACCGGCCGCCAAGACCGCTCACCCCGGTCTGAACGAAGTTTCACGTCGATCTTAACGCTTCTTGAGTAATTAAGGCCGCTATTGTACCGTTCGGTACAACCACAACGAGTCCACCCAGTGCCACCGGCCAGCTTGTCCCGTACCGAAGTGATCGAACGCTTGACGGTGGTACTCCGCCAGCAGGGCTTTGCGGGCGCGTCGCTGGCCGAGTTGTCCAAGGCCACCGGGCTCGGCAAGTCGAGTCTGTACCACTACTTCCCAGACGGGAAGGACGACATGACGCGGGCGGTCCTGGCTCATTTGGCCGAGCAACTCCAAGAGGCCCTGTTCGCGCCGCTGCTCGCTCCAGGACCGGCCCGGCGCCGGCTCGACGCGATGGCCGGCACGCTGAACACGTTTTACCGGGGCGGGCGGGAGGCCTGTCTGCTTGGCAATCTGGTCGTCGGGGAGACCCGGGACCGGTTCCACGAGGAGTTGGCGGCGATTTTTGAGCAGTGGATCGCGGCCATCGCGGTGGTGCTTCGCGATGCCGGGTTCTCGCGCACGCTGGCCCGAACCCGGGCGGAGGATGCGGTCATTCGGATCGAAGGGGCTCTGGTCCTCGCCGCCGGGTCGGGCCAGGAAGGGGTGTTTGAGCGGACCCTCCGGCAGTTGCCGGCGGATCTGCTGGCGCCGGCCAAGGCCGGCCGGGACTAATATCGGCTCTTGACATTGCACCGATCGTTCGGTACAATGGACTCCAGGTCACCCTTACTTTTCCTGGAGCTTCCCAATGCCCCGCATTCAGCCGCTCGATCCCGCCACCGCCACCGGCGACACCGCCGCCCATCTCGCCACGGCGCGGAAGATGTTTGGCGGGACCCCGAACCTCGTCACCACGGCCGCCAACGCCCCGGCGGCCCTGAACGCGATGCTCGGTCTCTTTGCGAGCCTCGGCAAATCGTCGCTGGGCGCCAAGCAAGGCGAGCAAGTCGCCATCGCGATTGCCCAGTCGAACGGTTGCGGCTACTGCCTGTCGGCCCACACCGCCATCGGCGGGATGCACGGGCTCGACGCGGCCACCCTCACCGGTGCCCGGCAGGCCCGATCGGCCGATCCGAAGACCGCGGCGCTGCTGACCCTGGCCGTCGCCATCAACGAGGCTCGCGGCCATGTCGCCGATGGGGTCCTCACCGCGGCGCGGGCCGCCGGGGTCACCGACGCCGAGGTGGTTGAGGTGGTGGCGCACGTGGCGCTCAACGTGTTCACCAACTACCTCAACAACGTGAGTCAGACCGAGATCGATTTTCCGGTCGTCTCGCTGGCCGCGGCGGCCTGATGGCACTCCGGGTCGACGGATTGTGGCGCTATCCGGTCAAGTCGCTGGCCGGGGAGGCGCTCGAAAGCGCCCGCCTGACGGCGAACGGGATTCCCGGTGACCGGATCGTCCACGTGCGGGGCCCCGAGGGGGTCCGCACCAGCCGCCGTCAGCACCGGATGCTCGGACTCAAAGGAACCCTCGGCGCCGACGGCCAGCCGCTCGTCGACGGGGTTCGGTGGGATGCCCCCGAGGTGCTGGCGGCGATACGGCTCGCCGCCGGCGACGACGCCACGCTGGCGGCCTACGACGGCCCGGAGCGGTTCGACATCCTGCCGCTCTTGGTGGCCACGGACGGAGCGGTGGCGGCGTTTGGCCGGGACATCCGACGGCTTCGACCCAACATCCTGATCGGAGGCGTCGACGGGATGGACGAAACCACCTGGGAGGGCGCGGAACTCCACATCGGCGAGGCGGTGATCGGACTCGACTCGCTGCGGGGCCGGTGCCCGATGACGACGGTTGACCCCGACACGCTGGTTCGGGACCCGGCCGTGCTCAAAGACATCGGCCGGCGGTTCGGCGGGCGGTTGGCGCTCAACGCCGAGGTCCTCCGCCCGGGCCGGGTTCGGGTGGGCGATCCGGTAAAGCTGGTGCTTGCCTCGGTCCGACCCTCGGCGTACCGTACTACGGTTGAACCCGGCTCGCCGTCGGCACTTTGGGGAGGACAGCTTCGATGAACATGGATCGCAGGTCGGTCGCCAAGGCGGGGATTTCTTTTGGCACCGCCTTGGCCATTACGATTTCCTGGTCAGCCAATAAGTCGGTTCTCTGGGCCATACTTCACGGGGTGCTGTCGTGGATCTACGTGATTTACTACGTGGTGGCGGTTCGGTAAACCGAAAGGGCCGGCCCCCGACGAGCAGGGCCGGCACTTCGTCGGTCGCGTGACGATCAGAGCCCGCGAGCGTGGGCGAGGTACGCTGCTTCGAGTTGGGCCGCCGTTTTCCCGGTTTGCGTAAGGATCTCCTGGATCAGCGCATCGTTGGTCAGGCCGGCGCCGGGGGTGGCCCGGATCCTGGCAAAGATCGCCGGAAGCGCGTTCGGATATTCCTTTGCCAAGTAACTCACCAACATCACACCCTGGGCCATCCGGACGGCCACCGGGGTTCGTTGGGGCAAATTCTCGTAGAAGCGGGCAGCGGGCAACCGAATCAGGGTATCGAGCGGCGCCAACAACGCCTGGGTATCGCCGGCCTTGAAGTCGGCGATCGACACATTCAACTGTTTGCCCACCACCACGCCGCTCTGAATCGAGCCGCCCGACAGCCACTGGGTATACCCCTCCACGAACCAGGCGAATTGGCTCGAGGCCGTATGGGAGGCCAGGACGAATTGCCGAGCCAGGAACCGGGTGATGAGAATAAAGTCGTTGGTCAGCTCCGGGATGAAGAAGTGCTTCCGGTTCGGCGTCGCGCAGGACGTCCAGGCGGTCTGGCCGGGGAACAATTGGCCGCCACAGAACGGAGTGAATTCGGTCCAAATCTGTGGCCAGGTGGTGAAGTACAGATCGGTGGCCGACGACCCGCTGGTCGGCAGCACGGTTTCGAGATAGCTCCACACCGGGCCGACGATCGCGGCCCGGGTATCGGCGTGGGCCTGGTTGACGTCGGAAATTGCCCGCCGTTGACCGGTGGTGGCGGTGTACTCGAAGAGCGGAAACAGGTCGGTCAACTGGGTCACGTTCCAGACCGTCCGGACGATGGCGGTCGACGTAAAGGTCCCCGAGGTGAACTTGATCCGGGCCACTCCGGTCGACTTCGGGGTGAGGGCCCCCGAGTTGTTGACCTCGGTGATCAGCGGCGTCAGGGCCTGCCACTGCACCGTGGCCCCGGCCACCGGATTGCCCCGGGCATCCAAGGCGGCGCCCCGGAGTTGGGCCGGTCCCTTGATGACCGTATCGGCCGGGAGGAGCCGGACCGATGCCACGGCCTGCGCCACCGTAATGGTGGCCGAGCCGCTGGCGGACCCGACCACAGCGGAGACGGTGGTCTGACCATTCCCAACGGCGGTCACGACCCCCGCAGCCACGGTGGCCACCCCCGGATTGGACGAATTCCAGGTCGGCACCTGGGTTCCGACCGCGCCGTTGGAGAGCCGAACCTCGGCGGTGAGGGTGGTGGTCTCCCCCACGGAGGTCAGGGTGGCGGTGGTCGGGGCGACCGACACCGATTGGACGGTCGGGGGCGGCGGGGGGGGCGGCGGCGGTTCGGTCGGGGTCTTCTTGCAGCCGACCGCGGCGACTAAGAGTAGGCCGACGGCGTAGGAACGGGACATGAGCAGGCTCCAGGCAAACGGGGTGGAACGGGGCTGGGTATCTACCAACGCGTGAATTCGGCCCGGGAGGGCTCATTGGGCCAACCCGGTCGGTTTGCCCGCCTCCTTTCCAACCGCTAGGTTGGGTTTCTCCACCAACCTTCGAGGTTGCCATGCGACGACGATCCTTCCTCCACAGAGCCATGGCAGTCGGCTTCGCGGCCTCGGTACCCGACCCGCGCTCGCTCACCCGCTGGTATCGAGCCGGCCTCCAGGACCCGGCCGACCTGCTCGCCGTCCGCGGTGACGGCAGCAAGGTGTCGATCCGCGGCGCGACCCTCCAGCACTTCCAGAAGAATCTCCGCGGACGCCTCTTGCTGGCCCAGAGCGCCGGCTACGACGACGCGCGACAGGTGCTCAATCCATCGATCGACAAGCACCCGGCCCTGATCGTGCAAGCGACTGGAACCGCGGACGTCCAGGCCGCCGTCGCCTTTGCTCGGGAGCACTCGCTGTTGACCGCGGTCAAGTGCGGCGGTCACAGCTTCTCGGGCCAATCGACCTGCGACGGCGGCATGATGATCGACTTGTCGCCGTTCCGGGGCGTCCGGGTCGACCCCGCCGCCAAACGGGTCTGGGTCGCGGGGGGAACTCTCCTCGGCCAAGTCGACCACGAGGCCTTGGCGCAGGGACTGGTCACTCCGCTCGGCACCGTGTCGCACACCGGGGTCGGCGGGTTGACGACGGGTGGCGGATTCGGCCGGTTGGCCCGGAAGCTCGGTCTGGCGGTCGACAACGTCGTCTCGGTCGACGTCGTGTCGGCCGACGGCATCGTGCGGCACGCCAGCAAGGATGAGAATCCGGACTTGTTTTGGGGCGTGCGGGGCGGCGGCGGCAACTTCGGGGTCGTCACGTCATTCGAGTTTCAGCTTCACCCCATGAACCGGCAGGTCATCGGCGGCGAGATTGTATTTCCGATCGCCCGGGCCCGGGAGGTGTGGAGTTTCTACGCCGACTATTCGATGAAAGCACCGGACGAGTTGTACCTCGACATTGCGATGGTGGCCCCGCCCGGTGGCGCCGATGGGATCGTGTCACTCAGTGCCTGCTACTCCGGGCCGCCGAGCGAGGCGGCGCGGGCGCTCGATCCGATTCGCCGGCTGGGCCAGCCGCTGACCGACACAATTGGGCCGATCGATTACGCCGCTCTCCAGCGATCGGGAGACACCACCGACCCGCGGGCGATGGGCAGCTACCTCAAGAGCGGCTTCACGACCCGGATCACCCCGGAACTCATCACCACCATCCTCCAGGGGTTCGAACCGCATCCCGGGCGGGCCACCCTGCTGTTTACCCAGCACTGCGGCGGGGCCATTGCCCGGGTGGCGCCGGAGGCGGCCGCGTTTGCCCAACGCGACGCCCAGCACAACCTGCTGACCGCGGTCGCCTGGAAGTCGGGCGACGACAGTGCGCCGCACATGCGATGGGCCCGGCAATTCTGGTCGACGGTCGAGCGGTTTACCACCGGCTTCTACGTCAACGAGGTGGCCGACGAGAGCGCCGGGGTGATCAACGCGAACTACCGGCAGAACTACCAGCGCCTGGTGGCGGTGAAAAACAAATACGATCCCACCAACCTGTTCCGGCTCAACGCCAACGTGAAGCCGACCGCCTAGCCGGCGGTCAGCCAATCGGGGTCGCGGTACTCGGGGTCCGGATGGCGATAGAACCCCCGGCCTTCCGCGATCATCTGGTCCAGGAAGGCGGGCGGCCGGTCCGAGGGATCGCCGGTGTCGGCGAAGTAGGCGAG
>JANPEL010000124.1:0-4517 GCA_031431925.1 Gemmatimonadota bacterium
CAACTCGATGGCCCGGGCCGCGTACCGAAGGATCTGGATCGTCTCGAGCCCCCCGACATCGTCGAAGAACCAACCGCATGAGGTGAACATCCGGAGACTGTTCCGTTCGAGTTCGATCAACTCGCGGGCCCGGCCGGGCAAATCCGTCGGCGCGCTCGTCACGGCATACGAGGTCCGCGCCACCCACGGGTCGGGGAAATACGTTCGGCCCTCGGTGTCGTAGATCGCATCGAGCTCTTCGCTGAGCCACTCGAGCGCGGCGCGGAGGGGTCCCCGCCAAGCCTGGGAGGTATCGCCGCTCATCCGGCAGCCGCAGTCCGAACGCCACCGTTCGATCCCATGCGAGCAACTCCAGCTGCTCGGCGTCACCAATTCCACCTCATGAAGCGGTGGGTGGCGGGCCAGGAAGCTCGCAAAGTTTTCGACCCGGACGTCGGGTTGCCCGGCCAGCGCGTCGACCGTGGCCGCCAAGGCCATATCGCCGAATTTGTGGTGGTGCCCGTAGGTCTCCCCGTCGGTGGCGATTGCCTGGAGCAGCGGTCCGTGCGCCGGGAGCGGTTCCGCGAGGATCCGTTGCATCCACCGATCGGCGTCCCGGATCAACGGACCGAAGGCCACGGCGTGAGCCATGGCGCCGTCGTAGACGAAGATCGCGATCTCCCGTCCGCTCTGGGTCCGGTAGCGCCCCGGAAGCCCGGCCGGTGGGGCCGCCACGACCTGCTGCGGGGCCAGAATGGTAAACGCAATGCCTTCGCTGGCCAGGACGTCGAGCGTCTCGTCATCGACGGCGGTTTCTGGTAGCCACATCCCAACCGGAGCCCGGCCAAACCGCCGCCGAAAATCCGCCATGCCCCAGCGGACTTCGGTGACTTTGTCGCGATGGGACGCGAGGGGGAGAATCACATGGTGATACGGCATCGCGATCGCGTTGCCGTGCCCGCCGAGCCGCTCGGCGCTGGCCCGGTCCGCCGCGAGGATGCCCTGGTACGTCGAGGGCGACTCCCGCTCCATCCAGTCGAGCAAGGTGGGGCCTACGTTGAAACTGAGCCATTCGAGGGTGTTGATGATCCGGCGGATCCCGCCGTCGGGGGCCACGATCCGGGCGGCCAGCACCGCCCGGTAACACTCGTGGTCGATCCGCTCGTTCCAGTCGTGGAAGGGGGCCGCATTCGGCTCCCGTTCGACGAGGTCGAGCCAGGGATCCTCGCGAGGCGGTTGATAGAAGTGCCCGTGGATCACCACGGACCGGCGAGCCCGGAGCATCATCCGCCGAACGAGCCGGAGCCTTCGAGGGCGAGGCCGAGCGCGGGCAGGATGTCGGGAAAGACGTCATTGAGCAGCCGGAGCTCCGCCGCCGCCGCCCGGCCCTCCTCGGTCGTCGGCCCGGACTCGAGGAACGTCACCAGCCGGTCCAGATTCGACAGGTGGTCGGCGATTCGTTTCGAGGCGTAGTCAACCGCGGTTCCCGATGAAATGATGAACTGCCAGTCGGAGCTCTGCGCCAACAACAGCTCGCGGGCGGCTTGGGCCAGGACGTCGTGGCAATCCGGGCGGGCATAGGCCGGGCGCGCGGCCTCCCAGAATCGCTCCTCCGCGGCCCACAGGCGTTCCCACGTCCACACCGTTTCCGGGTTGAGCCACTTACTAAAATCACCGTTGGCCCCCCACGAACCCTCGGCCAGCTCCACGCCGACCGTGGCCGGTTGGTCGGCAAGATGCCGGCTGCCAGTGGTCGGTCGCGGGCCGCCGGCAGCCGCCAGGCCGCGGAAGGTATCGCCGAGGAAGTCGACCCCCTCGAACCACCAGTGACCGAAGAGCTCGGTATCGAAAGGGACGACGATCACCTCGCCCCCGGACAGACCCTCTTGCTGGCCGATCTCCCGGAGCAACCGGGCGTAATCGAGCCCGTGGTCGTGCGCCTTGGCCCGCGCCCCGTTCGGGTCATACCGCTCCTTGCCACCGAGCCCGACCTCCGCCCCGGTTACCCGCCAAAACTTGAGACCGCCGGGAAACCGGATCTTGTGGAACTCGAGGTAGGCCCCGTCGCCGGGATAGCCCTGGTACCGGCTCCAGACCCGACGGGACGAGACCGGATCCCGCACCAACGTGGTGACCTTGGGCCGGCCTCGGCGGGGATACACCTGATAACCCCGATAGGGGGAACGGGCCGCCGTCAAGTCGAGCGGGTCGTCGCTGACCACCAAGGCCCCATCAGGGAAATCAGGCTCTTGGTAGAGTCCGAGGGCCCGCCCGGCTTGGGCCAGGTGCGAGTCGGTGAAGAAGTACTGGTAACCCGCGTCGCCCAGATGTTCCTCGGTTCCGCGCCGACGCGGAATCAACGGGGCCGACGGATGGGGATGCCAGTCGCCCCGGGGCCGGTAGGCGCACTCCGGAACCCAGCACCCCGTCGGCGTGCGCCCGAACAGCCGTCGGTGCTCCGCGAGTCCGGCCGCGAGTTGCAATCGGATGCTTTCGTCCCGGGCCAGCAGCGGTAGGAATCCGTGGGTGGCGGCCGAACTGATGATCTCGATCCGGCCGGCCGCTTCGTGCCGACGGAACTCGGCCACCACGTTGCCGTCCAGTCGGTCGAACAAGCGCTCCAGTCGCGCCAGCCGGCCTCGCCAGAATTCCGCGATCGGAGTCAGTTCCTTCTCGCCGCTGACCCCGAAGTCGGCGATTGCCTCATCGCAGGCGGCCAATCGCTGGGCCATGAAGGCCCGGAGTTCCCGGCCGAAGGTTTCGTGAGCCAACTGGGTGGCGAGGACCGGCGTAATCCCGAGGGTCACCGGTCCGGATACCCGCTGGACCTCCAGGGTCCGCAGCATCTCGATCAGCGGCAGGTACGTGTCGACCGCCGCCTCGGAGAGCCAGTCCGAGCCGTGGGGCCACACGCCATGATTGAGCACGTAGGGAAGGTGGCTATGGAGCGTGATGACTAGGTCCATGCGGTCCCGTCCCCCGACGTTCCTTCGAGCCGCTGGATCACCTGGCGATAGGTCTCGAGATATGCGGCCACCGAGCGTTCCCAACTGAAATCGCGCCGCATCGTGGTGGCCAGAATCCGCTGCCACTCAAACGGGTTGAAATAGGTGTCGATGCCTCGAAGCGTTGCCCCAACCAGGGAGGCTTCCTCATACGGGTCGAAAACGAACCCGGTCACCCCGTCCTCGACCGTGTCGGCGAGCCCGCCCACCCGGCGGACGATCGGGGCCACACCGTATCGTTGGGCTCGCATCTGGGTCAGGCCGCAGGGCTCGTACTGGCACGGCATCAGGAGGAAGTCGGCCCCGGCCATTACCTGGTGCTCGAGTTCATCGGTAAAATCCGTGTCGACGGCCACGCGATGCGGCATCATCGCGGCGATCTGCCCCAGGGCCAGTTCGAACCGGGCTTCACCGGCCCCGATGAAGACGAACTGAGCCGGGAGTTCGAACAGCGCAAAGCTCCCGATCACCAAGTCGAGTCCTTTTTGAGTCACGAGCCGGGCGGCCATGACGACGATCGGGGTCGTCGGGTCTCTCGTCAACCCAAATCGATCTTGGAGCGCTTGCTTGCAGGCGGCCTTGCCCCCCGGGTCTTCCACTGAGAAGGTGGCGGCGATCTGGTCGTCGGTCCGGGGGTCCCATGCCTCGCCGTCGATGCCGTTCAAGATTCCGGATAGCCGGTCGCCGAGGGACGAAAAGACCTCGTGAAGACCGAAACCGCCCTCCGCGGTCCGGAGCTCGATGGCGTGGTTCGGGCTGACGGTGATGACATGGTCGGCAAAGACCAAACCGGCCTTCAGGAAATTGACCTTGCCGTACCATTCCAGCTGGCGCCAGTTGAAGAGTGCCCGGGGCAGCCCGAGTTCTCGAAGCACCGCCGGGGGGTAGTGGCCTTGATACCCGGCATTGTGCACCGACAGCACCGTCGCAACCCGGCGATACCGGTCGTCGCCCGCAAAACGGGTCTTGAGGTACGCCAGAGCCAAGGCCGCGTGCCAGTCGTGGACATGGAGGAGGATCGGGCCGGTCGTGAGCATCGGCAGGGCCATGATGCTCGCCAGCGCGAAGAGGCCGAACCGGAGCGGATTGTCGGGGTAGTCGCCGGCCGAGTCGCCGTACAACTTCGGTCGGTCGTAGAACTCGTCGTGCTCGAGAAACAGGAGCTGGGTGCCGGAGGACCCCGGGTTGGCCGCCGTCAGCAGACGGACAGTCTCGGTCCGGGTGCCTAACGGCACCTCGAACGGCTCGCCGAAGGGCACCAGGGCTCCGGCCTTGGCCCGCGCGCTTCGGTACAACGGCAGGATGGCCACCGTCCGAACGCCGGCCCGCGACTGAAACCGTGCCAGGTTCGCCACCGCCTCCGCCAAGCCGCCGGACCGGGCGAAGGGGTAGAACTCGGCCGCGACATGGACGACCGTGACGGGCTCGGTCCCCCCGGCGGCCAGGGCCGAGTGGGGGAGCAGGGTCCGGTCGACGATGCGGCGTTCCGTCATGTTAGGCCGTCGGGGGGGAGTTGGTCATGACATCGCCTCG
>JANPEL010000125.1:0-5151 GCA_031431925.1 Gemmatimonadota bacterium
ATGCAGTCGACCTTCGGGGTCATCAACTTGGCCTTGGTCAAGGGCCAGCCCCGGGTCATGAACCTGAAGGAGTTGCTCCAGCACTTCATCGCGCACCGCCACGAGATCGTGATCCGGCGGACCCAATTCGATCTCGATCAGGCCGCGGCCCGGGAGCACATCCTCGAAGGGCTGAAGATCGCGGTCGACAACATCGACGAAGTCGTCGAGATCATCCGAAAGTCGAAGGATGTCGACGAGGCCGACGCCCGGCTCCGGAAGCGGTTCAAGCTGTCCGAGAAGCAGAGCGAAGCGATCCTCAACATGCGGCTCGCCAAACTTACCGGCCTCGAAATCGAGAAGCTGGAAGCCGAACTCAAGGAAGTCCGGGCCGTCATCTCCGAGCTCCGGGCGATCCTGGCGTCCCGCGAAAAGCGGATGCAGATCCTCAAAGACGAAATGGACGAGGTCACCAAGGCCTTCGGGGACGACCGGCGGACCGAGATCATTCCGGACCAGACCGAGTTCTCGGTCGAGGATCTGATCGTCGAAGAAGACATGGTGATCACGATCTCCCACACCGGCTACATCAAGCGGACCCCGGTCTCGACCTACCGGCGCCAGCGGCGCGGCGGCAAGGGCCTGACGGGTGCCACCACCAAAGAAGACGATTGGATCGAGCATCTCTTCATTGCCTCGACCCACGATTACGTCATGTTCTTCTCGAACCAGGGCCAGGTCTACTGGCTCAAGGTGCACGAGGTCCCGCAGGGCGGCCGGGCCACCCGCGGCAAGCCGATCATTCAGTGTATCGCGGTGCGCCCCGACGAGCACATCACCGCCCTGGTGCCGGTTCGGGAGTTTGCCGACAACCGCTGGCTCGTGTTCGTCACCCGGAACGGCACCGTCAAGAAGTCGGTGCTGTCCGACTACGGGAATCCTCGGGCCAACGGGATCATCGCCATCAACATCGAGACCGGCGATGAACTGATCGACGTTCAGCTCACCGACGGCAACAACGACATCGTCCTCGCCACCACCGGCGGGATGAGCATTCGGTTCCACGAGAGCGACGTCCGCGAAATGGGCCGCGCCACCGGCGGCGTCAAAGGCATCGAACTCGACGCCGACGACCGGGTCATCGGCATGGTGGTCATCCGCCGCGACGCCACCTTGCTGGTGGTGAGCGAGAAGGGCTTCGGCAAACGATCCGAGATCACCGAGTACCGGGTCCAGAAGCGGGGCGGCAAGGGCATCATCACCTTCCATAACACCGACAAGACCGGCCACTGCATGGCCTTGAAGGAAGTGCAACCCTCGGACGAGTTGATGATGATCACCCGGAGCGGCGTCATCATCCGGGTGCCCGTCGACGGCATCCGGGTCATCGGCCGGAACACCCAGGGCGTTCGGGTCATGAACCTCGAGGGTACCGACTCGATCGTCGGGGTCGCGCGGGTCGTCAAGGAAGAAGAGGCCGAGGGCGAAGCCGACGAAGTTGAGGTCGAGGGAGCTGAATGACGGTACCCACCGTATCTCGGGCCGATCTCACCCGAACCGCCGAGGCCCTTCGGGGGATCGCGGTCCGGACACCACTGGTGGAGTCCGCCGAGTTGAGCCGGCGGTTCGGGACGCCGATCTGGGTCAAGTGCGAACACCACCAACCGATCGGCGCCTTCAAGATCCGCGGCGCCTACACCGCGATCTCCCGGCTCCCCGCCGAGGTCCGGGCTCGCGGCATCATTACCCACTCGAGCGGCAATCACGGCCAAGCCGTGGCCTATGTCGCCAAGCACTTCGGGGTCCGGGCGGTCATCGTCATGCCCGAGAACGCCCCGGCCGTCAAGGTGGCCGGGATCAAGAGTCACGGAGCGGAGATCGTCGTCACCACCCGGAAAGAGCGCGAAGCCAAAGCCGCCGAACTGATCGCTCAACAGGGGCTGGTGCTGATCGCGCCGTTCGACAACTACGATGTAATCATGGGCCAGGGCACCTGTGCCTACGAGATCTTCGAGGATCAACCATCGACCGCCGCGATCATTGCTCCGGTCGGAGGCGGCGGCATGATCGCGGGCACCTGTGCCGCGGTCGGCGCCATCAAGCCCGACACCGCCGTCTGGGGCGTCGAACCGGCCGTCTCGCCCAAACTCACGGCCGCCTTGGCGGCGGGTCATCCGGTGCCGTTCGAACCGGCCGACACCCTGGCCGACGGCCTGATTCCCCCGGCCCTGGGCTCGATCACCTTCGAGTACATCCGGCCCGTCATCCGGGGCGTCGCCACGCTCACGGAACCCGAGATCGCCGCGGGGGTCCGATTCATGTTTCATTCGATGGGCCTGAAGATCGAGCCGTCCGGGGCCACGCCGGTGGCCGCGTTGCTGGCCGGCAAGATCGTCCCCACCGGCCCCACGGCGTGTATCCTGACCGGCGGCAACGTCGACCCCGCGATCTTCGCCCGCCTGGTGGGCTGAGGGCGGATGACCCGGGCCCATATCCTGATCGTCGACGACGACGAGTCGCTGAATCGTTCGCTGACCTCGATTCTCGACGCCGAAGGGTATCGGATTACCGGCCGCTTTTCGGCCGATGGCCTGGCGGAGTTTCTCGATGACAACGTGGTCGACCTGATGATCCTCGACGTCGGGCTGCCCGGCGTCGATGGACTGTCGGCCCTCGAATCCCTGAAACAGCATCCCCGCCACCGCGACCTGCCCATCCTCGTCCTGTCCGGCTCGCCGCCCGGCGAGGTCTCGGTCGAGGCGTTAGGTCTCGGTGCCGCCGACTTCGTGACGAAGCCGTTCCGGCTCGACGATTTCCTGGCCCGGATCCGGGCCCACCTCCGGAGCGGCCAGGAGCTGAGCGAGGCCCGAGCCGAGGCTCGGTCGGAAGCCGAAGTGTCGGCACTGCTCAAGGAAGTCACGGCGGCGGCGTCGCCGGCCGAGATCTTCCAAGTCCTGGTCCGGCGGATGTCCAAGGGACTCCAGATCGCCCGGTGCTCGATCGTGCTCGATGACGAGAACGGCGAAACGGCCACGGTGGTCGCCGCGGTCGAGAGCCCGAGTCTTCGCCATTTGACCGTCGAGCTCCGCCGCTATCCGGAACTGCTCGGGCCGATGGTGACTCAGGAATCTTTGTTGATCCCCGATGTCCGGGACGATCCGATTTTTGCCCCGGTGCGGGAGCTCTGGCGGGTGGAGGGCCGGCTGGTGCCGACCACGTCGGTGGCGGTCGTACCCTTCAAGGTGAAGTCCAAACGGGCGGCGGCGTTCTACCTTCGAAGCGCCGGCGACGACGCCCGCCTCGAACCGGCGGATCTGGCGTTCGCGAGCCGGGTCATCCAGGCCGCCAACGGGGTGCTCGACCGGGCCTACGACTTCGAAGAAGCGCTTCGCCGCCAGGACGAGATGCGCCAGTTGGCGGAAACGGATCCGCTGACCAGCCTGTTCAACCGCCGCGCCCTCCGGGACCGGATGGACCGCGAACTGGCC
Organism: Gemmatimonadota bacterium; assembly: GCA_031431925.1. Lineage (GTDB taxonomy): Bacteria > Gemmatimonadota > Gemmatimonadetes > Gemmatimonadales > GWC2-71-9 > SHZU01. The sequence goes on from JANPEL010000125.1 coordinate 3,468, forward strand.
CGCGCCGAACGGAACACCTCCGTCATGTCGTGCCTGATGCTCGACATCGACCACTTCAAACGCCTCAACGATACCTATGGCCACGAACTGGGCGACCGGGTTCTGGTTCAGTTGGCGGACACGCTCCGCCGCGAGCAGCGGGCCATGGACGTCCTGGCCCGTCTGGGCGGCGAAGAGTTCGTGGTGCTGCTGCCCGAGACCGGGATCCGGGGCGCCCGAATCTACGCCGAGCGGATTCTCCGGAAAATCAGCGCCGCCACCCTCGGAAATGCCGAGTTTCCGGTGCAGATTACGGTGAGCATCGGGGTGGCGACGTACCCCGACGAACGAGTGTCCGATTCTGACTCCCTACTCCGTCTGGCCGACACCAACCTCCTCCGAGCAAAGGCGGACGGCCGCAACCGGTATCGCGATTGAGCAAACTGAAGTGCCCCCGCTGTGGGACGATGTACGACCCTCCGGCCCGATTCTGCATCAAGGACGGTTTTCCCTTGGTCCAGGGATCCGGCGCGTCGCCGGGTTCGGCTGACGCTCTGCCCTCGGGTGGGGCCCGACCCGACCCGGCGTCGGGACTGCAAGGGCGGATCATCGACGGGCGCTACGCCATCGAAAAACGGGTGGGCGAGGGCGGCATGGCGTATGTGTACCGCGCCACCGACCGCGAGACTCGCCAGCCGGTGGCCATCAAGGTCTTGATGTCGCGGCTGGCCAGCGACGCGGAATCGGTGGCCCGCCTCAAACGCGAGGCCCAACTCGCGCTCAAGCTCAACCACCCGAATTGCTGTGGTCTGCTGGCCTACGGCGAGGCCAACGGCCTGCCCTACCTCGTGATGCCCTTTCTCGAAGGCGAAACGCTGTCCACCCGGGAGAACCGGGTGGGCCCGATGCCGGTCGCGGACGCGGTGGCCCTCGTCATTCAACTCTGCCGGGGTCTCCAGCACGCCCACGACCAAGGCGTGATGCACCGGGATTTGAAGCCCGAGAACATCATGCTGATCAAGGATGGCGATCGGGACCGGGCGGTGGTGATGGACTTCGGCCTGGCCAAGGAACGGATCGCCGGCCCGGAGAACACCCGCCTCACGGCCACCGGGATCGTCCTCGGAACGCCGGAGTTCATGAGTCCCGAACAGATCCGGGGCAAGCCGGTGGATCCACGGAGCGACCTCTACTCGTTGGGTGTGCTGGCGTTCGAAATGGTCAGCGGCGAGCTGCCGTTCGACGGCGCCACGGCACAGGAAACCATGCTGAACCACCTGACCGGTCGCCCCCGTCGCCTCAAAGCGGTCCGGAAATCGGTACCCGACCGGCTCGACCAGGCGCTCGACCGGGCTATGAAGATCGATCCGGCCGATCGGTTTCAGACCATGACCGAGTTTGCCGAGGCGCTAACCCAGATTTCTTGACGTCCGTCGTTTTCCAAAGGGTGCCACCATGAACCTGAACCGCCGTGGTTTCGCTTCTCATCTCGCCGTCGCCCTGCTCGCGACGGTGGCCGGCGCCGGTCTGACGTGGATCGTCACGTCGCGGCCGGTACTCGATCCGGTCACCACCCACGGTGAATGGACCGATATCAAAAAGCCCTCCGGCGACTCGGTGCGAGCGTACGTCGCGTATCCGGAACGGAAGGACAATGCCCCCGCCCTGATCGTAATTCACGAGATCTTCGGCCTGACCGACTGGG
>JANPEL010000126.1:0-1641 GCA_031431925.1 Gemmatimonadota bacterium
CCAAGGCCGATTCGGTCACCAAAAAGAACACGGTTTCCCGGACGCCAAAGCCTCCGGGGGCGAGCAGGAACAGGAAACCGGCCAGGTACGATGCCGTGAACGCACCGATGGCCTGGACCAACGTCAGCCTCGAGTCGGCAAAGACGCCGGCCGCGAGCCAGTAGAGCGCGAGGCCGTACATCGCCCAGGCGAGCCCATTTACCACGACCCCGATGGCCATTGCCTTGGGGTCCGGTGTGGAGATCGTGGCGTCGAGACCAAGCCGCCGGAGGAGCCCGTTCAACAGGGCGGGCCGGAGCACCAGGCCCAACGTGACCGCGGCCACCCCAACCAACGACCAGAGCACCAACCGAACCGCCGGGTGCTCGCGCTCGAGCGCGGCTGTTCCCGTCACCGCCACCGTCAACGCGCCGGTCGCGATCGACACCAGTTGCAGGACGATCGCCGATGCCGTGGCCGTCAATGCCGGGACACCCTGTTCCCGGCCGAGCACGCCCAGGCCGGCAATGGTCCAGAGCTTTCCGGGAAGGTACTTCCCCATGCTGGAGAGAACCCAGACCCGCGCCGCCGGCCACCAGGCGATCTCGGCGCCCCACCCGTTCACGACCCGCCGCCAGGCCTCGACCAGCAGGCCGTAGGTGGCGAGGACAAGCCCGAGGCTCGCGACGATCGGGACCACCCGAATCCGCCACTCGAGCGGGGTCGTTCGAATCGTCACCCAGTTCTGGATCAAGAACCGGAGGGCGTACCCAACGATGGCCAGCCCCACGGCTGCCTGAATCCACCGCCAGCGGCGGCTACCCACCGAGCGCCTCCTGATACCACGCCTCGCATCGGCGGGCGATGGTGTCGGGATCGAGGCGGGCCCGCCAGGCCTCGCCGGCCCGCAATGCGGCAGCGCGGGCGCCGGGCTGGCCGAGAAGGATACCCACGGCCTGGGCGATCCGGGTCGGCCCGGGGTCGACGATCATTCCGGCGCCCGGCTCCCGCAGGATGTCCAACACCCCGCCGCCGTCGCGGCAGGCAATGACCGGGACGCCGGCCCCGAGCGCTTCGACCGCGGCGAGGCCAAACCCCTCGCGCTCGGCGGGAAACAAAAAGAGGTCCGCATGTCCCATGGTCCGCGCCACCGCCTGGGGCTCAACCATGCCGGTGAAGACGACCCGGTGGCCCGTGCCGAGCGCCCGGACCTTCGCTTCCAAGGCAGGCCGTTCGGGGCCGTCGCCGACGATCGTGAACTGAAGACCGGGATGCTCGGTCAGGAGGGCCGCGTGCGCCTCGATGGCCATGGCGACGCGTTTCTGACTGGTGAGTCGGCCGACGAACACCAATCCGCCGCCGCCGGCCGACCGGTGAGCGCTAAGGACGACGGGCATCGGGCTCACATGCGCCGCGGACACGGCCCGGCCGGTGCGCCGTTCCACGTCATCGCCGATGGCGCTACTCACGGCCGTAACGACCCGGCCGAGCCTGAGTGCCCGATGGGCCAGCCATGACGCTCCGGGTTGTTCCAGCATCCTGGCATCGGTGCCGTGGAGGGTTACCACGCAGGGAGACGCCGCCGGGACGGCCAGCCCCGCCGGGAACCACCAATGGGCGTGGACCACGGTCGGCTGGTCTGACAGTTGAGCCCGGGCCCCT
>JANPEL010000127.1:0-7710 GCA_031431925.1 Gemmatimonadota bacterium
CCGGTTGACCAGCGCCACCCGGTCGGCAACTCGCTCGATCTCCTCGATGTGGTGCGACGAGATCAGCATGGTGGTGCCCTCAGTGGCCGCCACCCCCATCAACGCCGCGAGCACTGCTTCCGTCGACGCCGGATCGAGCCCGTCGGTGGGCTCGTCCAGAACCAAGAGGTCCGCCCCTCGGCAGCACGCCAACAGGAGCGCCAGCTTGGTCCGCATGCCCTTCGAAAGCGCCGTGATCTTCGCACCGAGGGGCAACTCGAACTCCTGCCGGAGCGCGGCGGCCGCCTCGGACCGCCAGCCGGGGTAGCAGCTCTTGGTCAGCCGGATCATTCCGGCCACGTCAAAATGGGAGTACAGATCTTTCGACTCGCTCACGAATCCGGTTCGTTGCCGGATGGCCACACTGTCCCGTTCGGAACCGATCGGATGCCCGAACACCCAGCCCTGGCCCTGGTCGGCGCGGGCCATTCCAAGGAGGAGCTTGATGGCCGTGGTCTTCCCGGCGCCGTTGGGGCCCAGAAGCCCGGTGATGCTGCCCCGAGGCACGGTCAGCGACAACCCGTCCAGCGCCGGGGTGCGGCCATGCCGTTTGTGGAGGCCGCGAAGCTCGACCGCCAAATCCGCTGCCGGCCCGGTCATCGGGTCCGGACCCGGGCCCGATCGGGAACCCGCACCAGCTCGCTCTCCAACAGGCGGCGCAATTCGGCGTCGGTGACCCCCGCCGAACGAAGACGCTCGACGAGATCGGCCACCTCGCGGGCCGATTCCGTCAGCAGTTCCATCCGGTCATGGCGCGCTGCCCGGCGGGCGACGAAGGCACCGGAGCCGTGGCGGACCTCGATCAGACCGTCGTGTTCGAGTTCCCGGTACACCTTGACGATCGTGTTCGGATTGATGGTCAATTCCTCGGCGAGCTTCCGGATCGCCGGCAACTGGTCGCCGGGGCGAAGGGCGCCGGTCGCAATGGCGTGCTTGACCTGCTCGATGAGCTGGAGGTAGACCGGGACCCCGGACGAAGGACTGGGCGGATTGATCACCTTTCTAGTGTACTAGTACTATGGTACTGTGGCAAGTTCGAGGTCTACTTCCTCGGCAGAGCAAACACACTGTCCCACACCGCCAGGGCCGGCTTGGGCCGCAGTTGAACGTCGTACACGCCGAGCGAGGCAAACGGGCGAATCGACTCTCGGATCTCAGCGGGGAAAAATGGAAGATCGATATCGGTGGGAGCCAGTTGTAGCCAGCCGATCGCTGAGGTCTCTGCCAACAGGGCCAGTTGGCGCCGGAAGTAGCGGGCCTGGGTGGCCGGAGACGAGGTAAAGCCGGCGGCTGATTCGCTGGCCCACCCACCCTCGACGACCATGACCGGCACGCTCCGGCCGTTGAGCGGCCGCCGGTAGTAATCGATGGGGAGCTGATCGGGGTCCGGCCAGCCAAAGTAGGGATAGGATGACAGGCCAAGCAGCTCGAGGAACGGAAAGTCCACGAAGTCCTGTTCGATCCCGAGGTACGGCCCTCCGACCAACTTGCCCCAGGCGATTTCGACCTGTATCGACACGAACAGAAGGGGCGGATTCGGCAAGGCTTTGACCGCGGCCGCGGTGGTCCGCGCGGCGGTCACAATGGCCTGATAGAGCGGGGCCGGCGCGGCGACTCGAATCAGGTTGGTCTCCGCCACGAGGCCGACATACTCGGGCCGAAAGCGCCGCACAAACGCCAGAATCCACTCCCGGTACACCGCCTGGACCGCCGGTTCGGTGAAGCTCCTCCCTAACGCCCGGAGTTGCGGGGCTTCGCTTTGGCGCGCGAGCCCGTCATTCGGATCGGCGATGAACACCAGTTTGAGGCCTTTGGCCCGGTAGTAATTGATCAGGCCGTCCTTTGCTCGCCGGAGAATCGTATCGGGGGCCACGCCGGCGAGGAGATCAGTCCACGGCAACTCTTCGTGGACGATCGCGATATCGGCGCGGCGGGTCCAGGCCTCCAGTGCCTGGATCGCCACATCCTGATCGATGCGAGGCGGAAACCCGGAGAACCCAAGGTAAAATGGACGGGTGGCCTGACCCGAAGGTCCGGGTCCACCAGGGTCAGCGGTACAGCCCGCAAGCATCAGGGCCGCCAAGGCAGTTGGGAGGAACGGTCCAAGCATTGGGGTCTCGGTTTCAGGTGCCCCTGAGTGGGAGTGCTGTCGTGGCCATAGGACCCCTCACTGACCGGCGAGGACCGCCTGAACGAAGTTCCGCTTCGACACTTGGCCGAACGAGACCAGCGCCGCCCGGTCCTCTCCACCGAGCAGTTCGACCACGATTACCGCCGCCGGCTTCCCCGCCCGACCGGCCGTGCGAATGGCCTCGATGGTCCCTTCGAGCCAGTCCGCCTTGCTCGTGAGGGTCGCCACGGGATCCCGGAGCGAGCCACGGTGTGAGTCGAACACGGCTTTCGGATTGAGCGCCGCAACCGTTCGAAGGCTCGCAACCATGGCGCTCGGCGATTCATCGGCATGGGCTAGCGCGGCTTTGACCCCGAGGAAGAGGTCTCCCGAGAACACGATCCGGGCATCTGGATCGTAGACGGCCAGATGGTCCGCGGAGTGGCCCGGCGTCGGAATCAACCGGAACGGGTGATCGGCCGGCTCAGGATCGCGGACACTGACATGGGGGTGTCCCCACACCACCCACCGGTACGGAGGCACTCGCAGCAGATCCCGATGACGCCGCAGGGTCTCTGCCGACACGGTTGCCGGAATGCCGCGGCCCGTGACCCACCCGAGGTTGCCGGCGTGGTCCTCGTGGAAGTGGGTGACGATGAATCCGGCCACTGGTACCGTGGCGAGCCACGAAAAGAACGTCTCGGCCATCCGGGGAAAACCCGTGTCGATTACCAAGCCACGATGGTAGAAGGCACTGACCCGGAAACCAACCGTCCGGCTGACCGCGGTCGATAGCACCACCTCGGAGACCAATCCGTGTCGTACCAGTTGGATCACGCCAGGTACCTCATGGGCGGCCCGAGCGCGGGAGGGCGAGCCGGACCCGGACGGTTCGTTCCAACTCGTCGGTGTTCTGCAGGACCTTCTGCTTGAGGTCGGCGGGGAGTTTCGGATTGTCGGCCAGAAAACCCTGGACGACATCGAGAGCGGCCTGCCCGGTCTGGCCCCCGAGAAATGCGCCGAGCCACGCGCCCAGGAAGAAGATCCGGCGGTTGGCTTGGATGTACCGGAGCGAATCCAGCGCAGGCCGGAGGTACGGGAGCGTCAGGCGTTCGTGCTCGACCGCGTTGAAAGGACCGAGGCTGCCGCTGGCCCAATCTTCATTGAGGGCGGCATCGGCAAAGTAGCGCCGGAAGTAGTCCGCCTTGGCCTCGGTGGTTGGCCGCGCCCCGCCGGCGATGAACCGGCGGCGGCGGCCGTCGGGGGTCGTGTCGCGTGCTGCCTGGGCGGTCAGGGCGGCCTCCGCCTCCGGCGCGCCAAGCGCCAGGAGACGCTCCACGATAGTCCAACGAGTCGGGTCACGGACCGGCTCGCCCGCCGCCGAGTCGGCGGTGAGCAGGGCCACCATTCGCGCTGTCCCGAACGGCGACGCCGCGAGGCTGACGAACGCATCCAGATGGCCCCGCCGAATCCCGTACGCCCGGGTAGCATCGATGGCCCCCGCCCATAGCACCCGCTCCGCCTCCCGGCGGACCGGCTCCCGTTCAGCCGGCGGAAGGTAGGCCCGGACGGTCCGCTCGAGCCGCCCCAACAGCGCGGAGACGAGCTGCTCATCTTGCTCCCGGGGCAGCTCGCGAAGGACGAGGCCTGCGTACCGCGCCGGAGCCATTCGGGCATCGCGAACTTGGTCAAAGAGCGCGCCCCAGAGCATCGAGCGAAGCAGTCCGTCCTTGACGCCGCCGAGGGCCCCGGTCTCAAGTGCTTCGGTGCTCGCCGAGTCAAGGAGCGAAAGAAAATATCCATAGTCGTCAGCGTTCGGAAATACGAAGAGCGGGGCCGGCTTGCCCCGGGCGGCAACGACTTCGGTCGTTGCAGCGGCCAAGGTCACGGGGATCCGCACCGGGGGCGCGTCCCGGTACGCGAGGAGGACCTCAGTCCGCATCGGCCAGGGGGCCGGGCCGGACATCGTGACCTGGGCCGGTCGTTGCCGGAGCGCCAATCGGGCAATGGTTCCGTTCCGGATCGCAATCTGGACCTCGACGACCGGCATCCCTCGGCGGAGCATGAAGTTCTGCCCGAACCCCGCCAGCGAACGGTTCCCGGCGCGGCCGATGGCGGAGAGCAGATCCTGCCACGTGGCGTTGGCATAGGCGTGGGTGGTCAGAAACGAGCGGACGCCCTGCTGGAACGCGGAGTCACCCACCAGGTAGTTGAGTTGCTTCAGCACGCTCGGCGCTTTGTTGTAGACGATGGCTCCGTAGGCGCTCTTGGCGAGGTCGAGGTTGGCCATCCGCTGCCAGAGCGGCGTGGTCCCGAGGGTTTGGTCCACGGCGTACGCCGCGGGTTTGTTCCCATGATAGAACGTCTTCCAGGCGTCACTACCCGGTTCGAGGTCGGCGAGGGCCTTGGCGCCCAAGTACGTCGCGAAACCCTCCTTGAGCCAGAGATCGTCGAACCATTTCATGGTGACGAGATCGCCGAACCACTGGTGGGCCGTCTCATGAAGGATGGTCGAGAACCGGCCGAGCCGCCGGGTGAGCGTGGGACGGTCCCGAAAAATGAACCGATCCTCGCTGTACATGATCGCGCCGGGGTGTTCCATGCCGCCGAACGGAAAGGCGGGTGCCAGGACCATATCGTATTTCTCGAAGGGATACGGCGTTCCGAAATACTGCTCCATCCAGTCAAGGGCCCGGTGCTGGAGCGCGAGGAGCGTATCAGTGTCGGCCTCTGTGGCGCGGGACCGGCGGACCAACAGGTTCACGGTCCGGCCCTTGTGGGTCGAGGCAACGCGGGCCCAGGGTCCGGCGGCGAAGGCAATCAGATAGGTTGGAAGCGGCTTGGTTTCGGTGAAATGACTGGTCGTCCGGCCCGCCGTCGAGTCGGTCCGCGCCAGGGAACCGTTGCCGAGCGCGTTCCAGTCGCGGGGTGTCGTGAGGGCCAGGGTAACCCGGGCTTTGAGGTCGGGCTGGTCAAAACAAGGGAAGAGCTGATTCGCGTCGGCCGGGACCAGCAACGTGTACAGATAGTCGGTTCGGTCGGCGGGGTCGTGCACCTTGATGATGCTGGCCCCCGACGGGGCGATGTCGGAAACGAACGAGATCTCGACCGTGTTCGGGCCCGAGGCAAGGAGTCCGGCAGGGATCCGAAGGTGGTTCCCGTTGAATGCGCCTGGTAAAACCGGCCGGCCGTTGGCGGTGGCGGACCGGAGCCGGCGGCCCCGGAAGTCGACAATCGCATCGTCGCCGCCCTGGCGGACGAAGCGAATCGTGACCTGACCGATGGCGCTGTCGAGCGGGGTGAGGTCGAGCTTCAGGTCATACCGGACATCCCGAATGGTCCGGGCCCGCCAGACCGCAAGGCCCTGGGAGACCCCATGCCCCATGAACGCGGGTCCGGCGACCTGGGCGGAGAGGAGTGGGGGCGCGAGCAGCAACGCCGCCACCGCGGCAGTCGGCAATCGTTTCATGACGAAAAAGATAGCGCCGGGTGCGGCCGCGCACCTGGGTCCTTCCTGCCTAGTAGGTGGCCGACTTGAGGATATCCGGCCGGGCCGACGGCAGCGCGGTGGCCGCGGCCGGCCGAACCGCGTACTCGTCGCCGGCCATCATCTTATTCGAGGCATTGAGCGCCGCTACTTTGTAGCACTCCGCGAGCGTCGGATAGTTGAACACGGTCCGGAGGAAATAGTCGAGACCACCACCGAGGCCGATCACGGTCTGGCCAATGTGGAGGAGTTCCGTGGCTCCAGTTCCGATGATATGGACGCCGAGCAGGCGACGGTCCTCCCGGGCAAACAGGAGCTTGAGCAAGCCGTCTCCGTCGCCCAGGATCTGGCCTCGGGCAATTTCCCGGTACCGGGCAATGCCCACTTCGTACGGCACCTTCTTCTTGGTCAGGACATGCTCCGGTTCACCCACCATCGAGATCTCGGGAATCGCATAGATCCCAATCGGGAAGTGCGGCGCCATCGGATGGGCCGGCGCGCCTAACGCATGACACGCCGCCAGCCGCCCCTGCTCGCTCGAGGTGGCGGCCAGGCTGGGATATCCAATCACGTCCCCAGCGGCAAAGATGTGCGGTACCGAGGTCCGGAACGACTCGTCGACTGTGAGCCGGCCCCGGTCATCGGCCGTCAACCCGGCTCGGTCCAGTTCCAGCTCGGCCGTCGCTCCTACTCGCCCAACTGAGAACAGCACCATGTCGGCCACGATCCGTTTGCCCGATTCGAGGTGCACCGCCACCCGCTTGACTTCCTCGCCGAGGACTTCGATCCGGTCAACCCCTTCGGACGGGCGGAAGGTGACCTTCCGACGGCGCATTTGATGAATCAATTCATCGACGATCTCATGGTCGAGGAACTCGAGCGGCCGCTCCCGGCGGTCAATGACCGTCACCTCAACCCCGACCGCCGCGAACATCGAGGCATACTCGATCCCGATGACCCCCGCCCCGACCACCACGAGATTCCGCGGCAACCGCTTCATCGAGGCAACATCGTCGCTCGTCATCACGACATCGGGGTCGATGGCGCCGCCCGGCGGATCGGCGGGCTGGGTGCCGACCGCCACCAAGATGTTGGCCGCGGTCACTTCCCGGCGACCGTCCGGTCCCTCCACCAAGACCCGGTGGGGATCGACGAAGCAGGCCTTGCCACTCAGGACCGTGACATCGTTCCGGCGGAGCTGATCTTCGATGACCGAGTTTTCGTCCTGCATGACCCGGTCAACCCGGGCCAGCAGCTGGGCCGCCGTCGGACGATACTCGAGCTTGGCAAACCGCCGGCGCTCCGGATGGTCCCGAAGGGAGGCGAAGTGGAGGACGGCCTCGCGAAAGGTCTTGCTGGGGATGGTGCCCGTACAGAGGCAGGAGCCGCCGAGCGCCAGGCGCCGCTCGACCAAGGCCACCCGGCGGCCGAGCTTGGCGGCCTGAACGGCGGCCCGCTGGCCGGCCGGACCGGAGCCGATACAGAGCAGCTCGAAATCATATGGGGTCGACATGCCTGTGGGTATCGGCCCGGCACCAGCTTTCCTGAGCGGTGCTAGGGCGTGGCCGGGTGACTCGGCTTGAGGTACTTCCCGAACCAGTCGAGCAAACGCCGGTTGGAATCGGCTACGTGTTTGGGCTGCCGAAAGCCATGACCCTCGTTCGGGTACCGGGCCAAGGTGGCTTCAACCCCCTGTTTTCGAAGCGCAACGTACATCTCCTCCGCTTGGGTAATCGGCACGTCATGGTCGTTCTCGCCATGGAGAAAGAGGGTCGGCGTGGTCACTCCCTCGACATGCGCCAACGGCGACCACGGCCAGAGCATCCCGTAGTTCTTCCACGGGAGGCCCCGAAACTCGGCCTCCACCAGGTCAGTGTAGAGCGAGGTCCCGTAGAACGAAATCAAATTACTCAGACTGGCACTCGACACGGCCGCCTTGAACCGGTGCGTCTGGGTGATGACCCAGTTGGTCATGAACCCGCCATAGCTGCCGCCGGTCACGCCTAACCGAGTTGTATCGATCCAAGCGTTTCTGGCAATGGCGTCGTCGAGCCCCTTCATCAAGTCCTGATAG
>JANPEL010000128.1:0-1938 GCA_031431925.1 Gemmatimonadota bacterium
GCCCCACCACCTCCCCCTGCCGGTACACCTCCGCAATCCGCTTCCCATCCGTCGCCGGCACCACCACCCGCACCACCGGCACCAACGCCTTCGCCCGCTCCGCCCACGCCTGGATCAACTCCTCCAGTCCCCCCGGCCGGACCGAACTGACGATCACCGCCCCCGGATGCATCTCCCGAACCCGAGCCGCAAACTCCCCCGGATCCGTCACCAAATCGCTCTTGTTGAACACCATGATCACCGGCCGGTCCTCCAGCTCGAGCTCGCCGAGCACCGACTCGACCACCTGAATCTGTTCCTCATACTCCGGATGGCTCGCGTCTATCACATGAAGCAGCACGTCCGCCTCCCGCGCCTCCTCCAGCGTGGCCCGGAAACTCGCCACCAGATGGTGAGGCAGCTTCCGGATGAACCCGACCGTATCGGTCACCCGGGCCCGAAGGCCGTCGCCTAACGACAACTCCCGGGTCAGCGTGTCCAACGTCGCGAACAACCGGTCCTCGACCACGATCTCCCGCTCGCCCGTCAGCCCCCGAAGGATGCTCGACTTGCCGGCATTGGTGTACCCGACCAGCGACGCGCTCAACATCGAGCTCCGGCCGGCCCGCACCGTTTCGCGGTGCCGCTCGACGTCCTTCAGCTTGAGCCGATGGTGCTGGATCTTTTCCCGGATCATCCGGCGGTCGGTTTCGATCTGAGTTTCGCCCGGGCCCCGAAGCCCGATCCCGCCCCGGATCCGGGACAAGTGGGTCCACATCCGGGCCAACCGCGGCAACAGGTACTGCAACTGCGCCAGACCCACCTGCAGCTTGGCCTCCGCACTCCGGGCCCGAGTCGAGAAGATGGCGAGAATGATCTCGGACCGGTCCATGACCCGGATCTTGAGCTCCTTCTCCAGGTTGGCCCCTTGCACCGGGCTCAACTGCTCGTCGAAAATGACCAGCGTCGCCTGCAGCGAGGCCACCAAGTCCTTGAGCTCCTCGACCTTCCCCTCACCGATCAAGGTGGCGGAACTGGCCGCGGCAATCTGCTGGGTCAGGCGCCCAACTACCTGGGCCCCCGCCGTATCCACCAGCCGGGCCAATTCGGCCAAATGCTCGTCGAGCTGCTGCGCGTCGCGAGATCCTTTCCTCGGCGACCCCACCAAGATCGCCCGCTCAACCGGCGGCGCGACCTCTATCATGTCTCGTGAGATGGTGTACTCCCCTGCGTTGGAGGTCCGGCGGCCTTCTGCCGCCACCACGTGAGTCGCTCCGCCACCTTGGTTTCGAAGCCTAACCGCCCCGGCTCATAGAATGCCCGCCCGCCAAGCACCTCGGGCAAGTAGCTCTGGGCGACAAAATGATCGGGATCGTCATGGGCGTATTTATAGTCGGCCCCATACCCCAGATCCTTCATCAACTGAGTCGGCGCGTTCCGAAGATGCAACGGCACCGGCGCCGCCGGTGTCTCCCGGGCCGCCTCGAACGCCCGCCGCATCGCCTTCATGGCGCTATTGGACTTCGGCGCCGTCGCCAGATAGATCGTCATCTCGGCCAGCGGGAGGAATCCCTCCGGGGCGCCCAGCTGATCGTAGGCCTCCCGGGCCGCCACGGCGATCAAGAGCGCGTTCGGGTCGGCAAGTCCGACGTCCTCAGCCGCCATCGCGATAGCCCGCCGGAACAAGATCCGGGGATCCTCCCCGCCCTCGATCATCCGCGCCGCCCAGTACAGCGCTCCATCGGGATCGCTGCCCCGGAGCGACTTGTGGTAGGCCGAGAGCAGATTGAAGTGCTCCTCGCCCGAGGCATCGTAGCGAGGCATCCTCCGCGCCAGCGCCGTCTCGATCGACGCCACCGTCAGATGCCCCTTGAGGCCGACATACCGGACCGCGGCTTCGAGGGTGCCTAACGCCCGCCGCGCGTCACCGTCGGCCTGGGTCGCGATCAGCTGGAGGGC
>JANPEL010000129.1:0-8342 GCA_031431925.1 Gemmatimonadota bacterium
GCCGATCCGAAGCACTTCCAGCCGATGAACGCCAACTTCGGTCTGGTCGAACCGCTGCCGGACGGCACCCCGAAGCACGACCGCCGGGCCAGGCTCGTCGAACGGGCGGAACGGGACTTCGCCGCCTGGCGGGCGACGATCTGACCGCGCCCCAATTACGGCGTGGTCACCATTCGGGCCGAGTCAGCGCGACGCAGCAGATGGGTCCACGGTCGCACCAACCGCAATGCCGCCGCTGCCGGTGATTGACGCAGAAAGAACCGCTCCCCGTTGCCCACCATCGAGAAGCCGGTCGCGCGATCGTCGAACACGCCTTGCCGGGCGCTGCTCACCCTGAAGAGCACCCGTGGCTCGGGTGCGCGGGCCATCGGGTTCGGCGAAGGACTCGTCACCATCACGTGTCCATCGGGAGTCAGGAAATAGAGCAGACCGTTGCTGGCGCCCCAGCGCGGCCAGCGGCCACCAGCGTTTGAAATCCGAGTCGAGGACCCCCCGTCGATCCCGCGCAGGTAGATTTCGGCGCGTCCCGATTCATCGGACGAATACGCAATGGTCCGGCGGTCGGGGGATATCCTCGCTTCCGACACTCGCCCCGGGCGCGCCAGCGCCACGCGGGGCGCCGAGCCATCCAGCGGGATTATTCGGAGGACCGAGTCGCCTTCCGCGAGCACCTCGCGCTCATCAGGCGACCAGTCCAGCAGTTTCGGACACACACCCGCCCGGGTCGTCCGGGCGATGGGGCGCTCGATATCGGTGGCCAGATCGCGGAGGATGATATCGCAGTAGGTGCGGCGGAGGACCATGTACAACAGTCGGGAGCCGTCGCGATTGAAGAGCGGGTACGTTGCGCCAAGCATCCGGCGTTCCGGGCCGCCCGAGTCACGAACGCTCAAGCGGGTTTCTCGATCCGAGTCGAGATCGTAGAGCCATAACCCGCCGAGGTTGCCGCCGACGGCAACCGTGACGACCCCCGGACCAAACTGATGGACATCGAGCGTCCAGGTGCCGGTGATGCGGACCGAGTCTCGGAGTACACCGGTGGCGTCATACTCGAGAAATGGCAGGTCGATGCTTCCGGGTAGGTACACCATCGCGTCGCCGCCGAACCCCAGCGTGAACTCACCGCCGGCCGACCGGACGTCGCTGACCACCTGCGTTCGTGGTCCGCGGGGCGTGAGCGACGTCCAGTCCATCTCCTGGATGTCAAGGGTTCGTGAATCCTGTTCGTTCGCCAACGCCAGCCAATTGGGCGGCGCCAGCTGAAGATCGCGGGCGTAGAGCGGCAGGGTCGCGAGCGCTGTGCCGTCAAGGCGTGCGACCCGAAGGCTATCGGCCTCTCGGAAGGTGTACACGAAGCGTTCGCCATCGGGGAGCATCGCCGCCTTCGGCAGCGTACCGGTTCCGCGTGGCACCACCAGCTGGCAGGTTCCGCCATCGCCGCTCACCGTGGAAATGCCGAGGCGATGGGCGAAGACAATGACGTTCGTCCGTCCCCAATCGGCGCTGGTAGGCTCGACGGCCGGACACAGTTGTCGCACCGCGCCATTGCCATCCCGCACCACCAGAAAGCCATCAACGAAGTACCCAATCGTCCGCGAGTCCGGCGACCAGAACGGCACTTGGGCGTTCCTTGTGCCGGCCACCGGGGTGGGCGTGGGGTCATCCAGCCGGCGGACCCACAATTCTCGGGTCCCATCCGGTTGCGACGCGACGAAGGCGAGACGCCTCCCGTCCGGCGTCAACGCGATGGATCGACGCTGGGCGAGGAGGCTTCCGGTCGGCTGCTCGATCGCCGTGATGGTTAGTGGGTAGCCCGATGGAGTCGACCAGCGCCCAACGCTTCGGGCAATTACCCAACCGGCGAGCAGTCCCAGACCGAGTGTCGCAGCGAGCCACGCGATCCGTGGCCCCATGCCGGAACGGGCGGGTGGATAACCCGTCGCGTGGCGGGATGCCGGCGCCGGCTCGGCCGCGACGGTCGTCAACGCGACGGTGAACGCCTTCGCGTCAGCAAATCGATCGGCGGGGAGTTTGTTGAGCGCGCGATGAACCGCGTCAGCAATATGGGCCGGGACGGTCTTCCGGATCGAGTCCAAGGCCGGTGCTTCGGTGGTGACCACCCGGGCGACAATCGCCTGTGGCGTCGGTCCCGTGAACGGCGGCTCCCCTGCCAGCATTTCATAGGTCACGGCACCCAAGGCATAGATATCCGCCCGCCCATCGACTGCCTTTTCGCCCATCGCCTGTTCCGGCGCCATGTACTGCGGTGTGCCGAGACTCAATCCGGTCTGCGTCATCCGCTGGCCGCCTGCGCTCTGCACGGCGAGCGCAATGCCGAAATCGGCGACGAGGGCGTGCCCGCCCTGCAGGAGAATGTTTTCCGGCTTGATGTCGCGATGGACCACGCCCCGCGCATGGGCGTACTGCAGCGCATCAGCAACTTCCCGAGCGAGTTGCACCGCGTCCGCAATGGGCAACTGCGTTTCCCGATCGAGACGGGCCCGAAGGGTTTCGCCTTCGACAAACGGCATCACGTAAAACAGCTGACCGTCGGCGCTTCCACTGTCGAACAGCGGCAAGATGTGGGGATGCTGCAGATTGGCGGTCGTTTTGATTTCGGCCAGGAAACGCTCGGCGCCGAGCACGGCGGCGAGCTCCGGGTGCAGCACCTTGATCGCGACCTGGCGCGCATGCCGGACATCGCGGGCGAGATAGACGGTGGCCATGCCGCCGCGGCCGAGCTCATGCAGAACCGCGTAGCGGTCGGCCAGGGCCGCCGTGAGCCGATCAATCATCCGGAATGGTTCTCAGCAAAGAGGGATGGGCGTCGCACCCTCCAAATCTACCCCGTCCGCGGTACCCCGTAAAATCTGGGCTTGCCGAGACCGCGACGAGGAGGATACCGTGTGGTCATGGCAGAATTGACCCCCCCCGCCGCGCCGATGGTCGAGGAATATCTGGAGCACCTGACCAAGGAGCGGGATCAGTCGCCCCACACGGTCAAGGCCTACCGGCGCGACCTGGCGGCGTTCGTCGCCTTTGCCGACGAATACTACGGTGGCGGCTGGACCTGGACCTCGCTCGACCGGCTCGGCCTTCGCGGCTTCCTCGGCGAGTTCGAACGGCGGAAGTTGACCCGGCGCTCGGCCGCCCGGGCGCTCTCAGCCCTCCGATCGTTCTATCGCTTCCTCCCGGTCAACCACGGGATCACCAACGGGGTGGCCCGGGCCGCCCGGGTGCCCAAGATCGAAAAGCGGCTGCCGACCCACCTTCGGCGGGAAGAGACCGAAGCGCTGTTCGCGAGTGTGGCCAAGGCTGCGACCACCGGCGAGTTCATTCCAGTGCGCGACGGCGCCATGATCGAGTTATTCTATTCGAGCGGGCTTCGGCTCTCCGAGTTGGCCGGCGCCGACGTGGCCGATCTCGATCTGCTCTCGAACCAGATCCGGGTCCGGGGCAAAGGCCGAAAAGAACGGATCGTCCCGGTGGGCCGGAAGGCGGAGCAGGCCCTCCGAACCTATCTCGAGGCCCGAGAAGTGGTGGTCCGGGCCAAGTCCGGGGAGAAACGGCCGCTGTTCGTGTCGCCCAAGGGCCGGCGGTTGTCGCCCCGGAGCGTCCAGCGCCGGATCCACGGGCTCTACCGGGGGGCGGGCATCGAGGGGCAGCGCGTCCACTCGCTTCGGCATACCTTTGCCACCCATCTGATGGACGCCGGGGCCGATCTCCGGGCGGTGCAGGAGCTGCTGGGCCATGCCTCGCTCTCGACCACCCAGATCTACACCCACACCAGCGTTCAGCGGCTCAAGGACGTTTACAAACAAGCCCACCCCCGGGCGGGCTAGGAGTCGGTTATGGCGTTTCACGGAACTACCATTCTCTGCGTCCGCAAAGACGGCCGCGTAGCGTTAGGCGGCGATGGCCAGGTCACCATGGGCGACACGGTCATGAAGGCTACCGCCAACAAGATCCGGGCCCTCAAGGGCGGCCGGGTCCTGGCGGGGTTTGCCGGCTCGGTGGCCGATGCCGTCACCCTGCTCGAGAAGTTCGAGGAAAAACTCGACCGCTATCCCGGCAACCTCGGCCGGGCGGCGGTGGAGTTGGCCAAGGATTGGCGGAGCGACCGGGTCCTCCGGCGGCTCGAAGCCATGCTGGTCGTGGCCGATATCGACCGGAGCTACCTGGTGAGCGGGTCGGGCGAGTTGTTCGAGCCCGACGATGGCGTGCTGGCTGTCGGCTCGGGTGGCAACTACGCCTTGGCCGCGGCCCGGGCCTTGATGCCCGATCCAACCTTGACCTCCAAGGCTATCGTGCAGCGATCAATGGAAATCGCGGCCGATATTTGTGTCTTCACCAACAAGAAGCTGTCGATCCTCGAGCTGCCGGCCTGATGGCTGAGAAACCCGCCCCGCCCCCGGCCGATCCGGACGCGCCTCCGGTTCAGCCCTGGCTCGAGGAAATGCCGCCCCGCCAAATCGTGGCGGAACTCGACCGGTACATCGTCGGCCAGGACGCCGCCAAACGGGCCATTGCCATCGCGGTCCGGAACCGGTGGCGCCGGAGCCAGGCGCCCGACGGTATTCGCGATGAAATCACCCCGTCCAACATCATCCTGATCGGCCCGACCGGTGTCGGGAAAACCGAGATCGCCCGCCGGCTGGCCCGGTTGGCCGGGGCGCCGTTCATCAAGGTCGAGGCCTCGAAGTTCACCGAGGTCGGCTACGTTGGCCGCGACGTCGAGACCATGGTTCGCGACCTGGTCGATGCCGCCCTCAGCCTGGTGCGGACCGAACGCGAGGACGAGGTCTACGATCAGGCCGAGCAGAAGGCCGACGAGAAATTGCTCGACTTGCTGCTGCCGCCGGTTCCGCCGTCGTCGCCGTCATCGAAGCCGCCCGCCGACTCGCCGGGGGTGTTTGTCGTGACGCCCGGCGGCACGGTGTCGAAGGAGCAGCAGGACGCCGAGGCGGACCGGCGGGTCCGGTCCCGCGAGAAGCTGAAGCAGATGCTGGCCGACGGCACCCTCGACGAACGGGAAGTGGACGTCGAAGTCCAAGCCCAGAATTATGCGCCGATGGATTTCATGCCGCAGCCGCCGCAGGGCATGGAGGGCGCCGACGTCAATTGGGGCGAGTGGCTCCAGGAAATGATGCCGAAGCGGAAGAAGCGCCGCACGGTCAAAGTGCCCGAGGCCCGCCGGATCCTGATCGACGACGAGCTTCGGCGGATGGTGGACATGGACGATGTGGTCAGCGAGGCCCTCGACCGGGTCGAGAACCACGGAATCCTGTTCATCGACGAAATCGACAAGATTGCCGGCGAGAAATCCCAATCAGGCGGACCGGACATTTCCCGCGAGGGGGTGCAACGGGACCTGCTGCCGATCGTGGAGGGGTCCACGGTCCAAACTCGGTACGGCTATGTCCGCACCGACCATATCCTATTCATTGCGGCCGGTGCGTTCCATGTCTCGAAACCGTCGGATCTGATTCCCGAACTCCAGGGCCGGTTTCCGATCCGGGTCGAGCTGACCCCGCTCACCGAGGCTGATTTCATCCGGATCATGAAAGAGCCGGAGAACGCCCTGACCAAGCAGTATCAGGCCCTGGTGGCCGCCGAACAGGCCGAGTTGGTCTTCACCGATGACGGGATTGCGGAACTGGCCCGGATTGCGGCGCATGCCAATGAGCGGATGGAGAACATCGGCGCCCGGCGGCTCCACACCGTGATGGCCACTCTGATGGACGAAGCGTTGTTCGAGTTGCCGAATTTCGAGAAGCGGATTGTCATTGACGCGGCCGTGGTCCGGGACCGCCTGGCGAAGATCGTTTCGGACGACGATCTCCGGAAGTACATTCTCTAGGGTCGGGTTTTGATCCGAAGGATGAAAACCACGAGCGCGGCCCCGATCAGGAGGTGAAGGACCCGGACCCAGACCAGCGGGATGATCCAGAGGGTCAGGGCAAACGTGACCCCGATCATCGCGAGGGCCAGGCGTTTCGCGCGGACGGTCATACTCCGGTGCTCGCGCCAGTCCCGGACGATCGGACCGAAGGTTGGGTGGGACATCAGGCGGTGGTAGAACCGGGTGGAAGCCCGGGCGTAGCACGATGCGGCCAGAATCAGAAATACCGTGGTGGGCAGGAGCGGCACGAAGGCACCGACAATCCCGAGGGCCAGGAACGAGTGGCCGGCGGCAAGGTAGGCCCATCGGGCCCCTCGGGATGATGCCAGTGCCAATTCCTCGTCCGCCACGTTCGATCCTCGTTAGCCGTTCCGTCGATTCAGTATAATCGTTCGCCCCCGGGCCCCAAAGGAGCCTTGTCTCATGCCGAAAACCATGCTTGCACTCGCCGCCGTTGCCTTGTCCTCGACCGCCATGGCCGCCGCCCAGCGGTCGCCCCAGGTGGCCCAATTCGTGGCCGTCGACGCCCCGGTCGTCGCGATTACCAACGTCCGGGTCATTGACGGCGTCGGCAGCGCGCCGGTCGAAGGCCGGACGGTGGTGATTTCGGCCGGCAAGATCGCCTCGATCGGGACCGGCGCCGCACCGGCCGGCGCCAGGATCATCGACGGGACCGGCAAGACCCTGTTGCCCGGGATGGTCGGCCTCCACGACCACAGCTATTACACCACCTCGGGCCGGGCGGTCCAGTCGAGCTTCTCGGCGCCACTGCTGTACCTGGCCAGCGGGGTCACCACGATCCGGACCACCGGCGCCAATAACCCGTACGCCGAGCTCAATCTCCGGCGCGCCATTGAGGGCGGCCAGTTTCCTGGTCCCCGGTTGTTCATCACCGGTCCCTATCTGACCGGCCCAGGGAACGGACTCGGCAGCACGATGGTCGGGCTCAAGGACGAGGACGAAGCTCGCCGCGTCGTGGCCTATTGGGCCCAGGAAGGCGTGTCCTGGCTCAAGTTCTACACCGGCGTCAGCCGGGCCGCTATGAAAGCGGCCATCGACGAGGGCCACAAGCGCGGGATCAAGTTCACGGGCCACCTCTGCTCCGTGCCCTATCGCGAAGCCGTGGCACTCGGCATGGACGCCCTCGAACACGGGCTTTTCGCCAACTCCGACTACGACAAGACCCGCACGCCCGACCAGTGCTCGCCAAACATGATGCAGAGCTACATCGGCCTCGATGTGAACGGGCCCGAGGTCATGGCCACCTTCAAGGACATGATCGGCCGGAACGTGGCGCTGACCTCGACGTTGGTGGTGTATGAGTTGTTCGTGGCCAACCGCCCGCCGCTCGAACAACGGGTCCTCGACGCCATGTCGCCCGACGCCCGGACCGAGTACCTGACCTCCCGGGCCCGGATTGCCGAGAGCAACGGCGGGATTCCACTTGAGATCTTCAAGACCGGGATGAAATACGAGCTGGCCTTTGCGCGGGCCGGCGGACTGCTCGGCTCCGGCGTCGACCCGACCGGCAACGGCGGGGCGTTGTTCGGCTATGGTAACCAACGGAACCTCGAGCTCTTGGTCGAGGCCGGCTTTACCCCGCTCGAGGCGATTCAGATCGGCTCCTCGAACGGCGCCAAGGCGTTAGGTATTTTCGACCAGACCGGCTCGGTGGCCGTCGGCAAGGTGGCCGATCTGGTGCTGGTGTCCGGCAATCCGGCGACCCGGATTGCCGATATCAAGAACGTCGAACTCGTCTTCCGCGAGGGCCTCGGCTTCGACCCCGTCAAGATGATCGCGGCGGTGCGGGGGCAGGTCGGGGCCCGGTGAGCTACCAGACCCTCCTGCTCGAGCGGCAGGGCCACGTCGTCCGCCTCCGGCTCAACCGGCCGGACAAACGCAATGCCCAGTCGCTCGAGATGTGGCGGGAGCTCAAGGCCGTCGGGGTGGCCCTCGAGGACGATCCGGAGGTTCGGGTCGTCGTCGTCTCGGGTGAGGGCCACTCGTTCTCCGCCGGCATCGATTTGACCGTGCTGTTCGGCCAAGCTCAACCCACGCCCGACCACCCGTTACCGGATGTGGCGGAGGTGCAGCTGGCGTTCACCTGGCTCCGGGATGCCCGGTTTGCCACCATCGCCATGGTCCACGGCCACGCGTTAGGCGCCGGGATGCAGCTGGCTCTGGCGTGCGACCTTCGGATTGCCACCGACGACGCCGTCTTCGGTCTGCCGGAGGTCAATGTCGGGATCCTGCCCGACCTGGGAGGGTGCGCCTGGCTCCCGGAGTTGGTCGGCCCGGCCAAGGCCAAGGAATTGATCTTCCTGGGCGACCGGTTCGATGCCGACACCGCCCTCCGGCTCGGGATTGTCAATCAACTGACGAGCGCCGCTACCCTCGAGGCGGTAACCACAGCCCTGGCCGAGCGGATCGCCAAACAGGC
>JANPEL010000130.1:0-6905 GCA_031431925.1 Gemmatimonadota bacterium
ACGACTACTCGTGGGTCATCCGGGAGGACCCGGTCCGGCCGGGTCTCCTCTACGCGGGAACGGAAACCGGCGTGTACCTGTCCTTCAACGCTGGGGCCTCCTGGCAGTCCTTGCAGCGCAACCTGCCGCCGGTGATGGTGATGCAGATGGCCGTGAAGGACAACGATTTGGTGGTGGCTACGCATGGGCGGGGCTTCTGGATCATGGACAACATCTCGGCCCTCCGCAGCATCACCCCCGAAGTTGCCTCGGCCCCGATGCATCTGTTCAAAGTCGTCCCCGCGCTCCGTCAGCTTCATGGAGGGTCAGGGACGGTACCCTCGGGCCGAGCGAGGAACCCGCCGAGCGGCGTGATGATCGAGTACTACATGGCAGAGAAGCCGGCCGGTGACCTGATGCTCACCCTCACGGATGCGGGCGGCACGATCATCCGGCAGTCCAGCCCCCCCACCATGGCAGGCATGAACCGTTTCCTCTGGGACATGCGGTACCCGGGTACCGAGTTGCCCCCGGCCGCCGGGGCATTGAACGACTTCCAGAGCGTCGATCACTCGCCGCCCTCACCGCCGGTTGCGCCTCCGGGACGGTACCTCGTCCGACTCTCAATGGGTGGACAGACCCAGGAGCAGCCCTTCGAGATTCGGAAGGATCCGAGAGTCGAGGCCGGCGACGCCGATTTCAAAGCTCAGTTCGATCTCATGGTCAAGATCCGGGATCGGATCCCGGAAGTGACCGACGTCGTGATGCGAATCAGGGCGATCCGAGCCCAGGTCGAAGGACGTCGGGCCGCCGGGGCGGAGAGGGTTCTGGAGCAATTGAGGGACATCGAGGGTACGCTGATGATCTGGATGGGGTCCGAGTCCCACCCCATGATGTGGGGTCCCCCGGGGTTGATGGAGAAGTTCAGCACGCTCTCAGGTGCCGTCGGCGCAGCTGATGCGAGGCCCACCGCTTCGATGTACGCCCTCTTCGCGGATCTCTCGAAACGCTTGGTGGTCCAACGGAACCGGCTGGATGCCCTCGTCAAGGACGCGGTTGGGCCTTTGCTGTCCCCCTAATGGAGGGATCACTCGCAGGATGCAGACTCCTGCCACTGGCACTGTGGCGCCGATGGGCCAGCCCAGGATTCCGGGTCAGCGCCAGGCCTGGCATTGAATCCCGCAGGATGCGGCCCGGGCAACCCGCCAGAGAGACTGGAGTGCAATTTCTGACACGAATTCGATCAACATCCTCGCTTCGGTGGGGGCGATCAGGGCAGCGAAAGACGTCCTTCGACCTGGCGTCCCTTTTGCGGTGACGACAGGGCAAGTCTCCCATCCTCGAGGTCGACGTTATGCGCATCCCGTCAGCGGTAGTCATCGGCACCGCGTCGCTGCTAATCTTGGCCTGCTAATCGTGCGGCCCGGCGGGAACCGGTCGCCTCACGTTTCAGCTGGCCGGCCCCAGTGGGGCCGCCGCCGCAGGGCCTACCTTCGCGGCCGGCGCTGATGTCCTGACGCTCACCAGCGTCGAGATCGTAGCCCGGAAGATCCGGCTCGAGCGAGTCGATGGCACCTGCCCGATCGCAACGGCCGCCACCGGCACGCCAAGCAACATCGATGGCAGTGACGACGATGAGGACTGCCCCAACGTCTGGCTGGCTCCCCGGATCCTCAGCCCACCGGTCGGCGCCGACGCGATCGCGGTATTCAACGTCGATCTGCCCGAGGGCGTCTATGAGGAACTCAAGATGCAAGTCCACAAGCCGACCGGTGGCGAAGCTGATGCCGCCGCGTTCCTGGCGGCCAACCCGACCTTTGCCGACATCAGCGTCCGGGTCGTGGGCACCTACAACGGCACCAACTTCACCTTTACGAGTGCCGTCACCGCCGAAGTCGAAATCGAACTCGACTCGCCGATCGAAGTGACCGCGGGCCAACCGGCCGCCATGACGCTCCAGATCGACCTGGCCTCATGGTTCGCCGGACCGGGGGGAGCGCTCCTCAGCCCGCTGGCGCCTTCGCAGCAGGTCCGGTCGCAGATCGAACAGAACATCCGGAAGTCGTTCCATGCCTTCGAGGATGACGATCGGGACGGCGACCCCGACTGATCGCGAGAATCCTGAGTTCTCATTCGACATCACCAGCCTCGAAGGAGTAGACGCATGGCAATTCGCAACCGATGGTCACTGATCGGTACCGGAGCATTGGCACTGGTTACCGCCTGCTCGGAGGGCTCTCAACCGACCGGTCCGGAACTCGAACCGGCCCTCAACCTCGCCCCGGCCCAGGCCGGCCGGCCGATTCCCGATCAGTACATCGTCGTGTTCAAGGACGACGTCGGCGATGTCGAGGGTACGGCCCGGCGGTTGGCCGGAGCGCAGGGTGGCCGGGTGGGCTTCGTCTACCAGGATGCGATCAAAGGCTTCTCGGTCAACCTGAACGCTCAGGCCGCCGCCGCCTTGGGCCGCAACCCGAACGTGGCGTACGTCGAGCAGGATCAGGAAGTCACGCTGACGACCACCCAGACCGGAGCCACGTGGGGGCTCGATCGAATCGACCAGCGAAACCTCCCGCTATCGGCCACCTATTCCTACACCAACACGGGCGCCGGGGTCACGGCGTACATCATCGACACCGGCATCCTCCTCGGCCACACCGAGTTCGGCGGCCGGGCGGTGTACGGTTATGACGCCGTGGGTGGCCGGGGGGCCTCATCCGACTGCAACGGCCATGGGACCCACGTCGCGGGCACCGTGGGCGGTTCGAGGTACGGTGTTGCCAAGGGCGTGGCACTGATTGCGGTTCGGGTGCTCAACTGTCGAGGGAGCGGCAACTGGTCGGGCGTCATTGCCGGTATCGACTGGGTGAAGAACCACCATACCGGCACCAACCCGGCGGTCGCCAATATGTCACTGGGCGGAGGAGTCAGTTCCAGCGTAGATGCCGCCGTGGCCAACGCGATTGCCGACGGCGTGACCTTCGCCATCGCGGCCGGGAACTCGAATGCCAACGCCTGCAACTACTCGCCGGCGCGGGTGCCGACGGCCCTCACGGTGGGAGCCACGACCAGCACCGACGCCCGTGCGTCGTATTCCAACTTTGGAACCTGCCTCGACATCTTCGCGCCGGGAAGCAGCATCACGTCGGCTTGGTATACGTCGACGACGGCAACCAACACCATCAGCGGAACCTCCATGGCCTCGCCCCACATGGCCGGCGTGGCGGCGCTGTACCTGCAAGGCAACCAGGGCGCCGCTCCTGCCACAGTCGCCAGCGCTCTGACCACGGCCGCAACGGCGGGAGTCGTCGGCTCGCCGGGCACCGGTTCCCCGAATCGGCTCCTCTTCACCGGGTACTGACCGACGAGGCGACCCGGTTAGATCCAGACTCAGCGCGGTGGGCTTCCCGGCATTCCGGCCGACCCGGGGGGCCAAGGGTCGGATGTCGCCACTATCATGGCCCGAACCATCAGCGGGACGACGGCGATCGCGAACGGGTGCTGTCGAACCAGTCGACCGGCCGGTCATCGGCCCGATACATGTCAGGCACCACCCAGAGATAGTCACCAAACCTCCGCGCCCTGGGCCACAACTCGTCGAGCGAGTTGGCGTCGTAGAGGACACCGCCCTTCATCACGTACTGGATCGTCGCCGTGTTCCGGATGTTCACTAAGGGATCGCTCCCGAACACGACCAAGTCGCCCAGCTTGCCGACCTCGAGCGAGCCCAGGTCGCGTTCGAGGCCCATGAACTTCGACCCGTGGAGCGTGGCCGACTCGAGCGCCCCCATGGCGCCCATCGCCTCGGCGAACATCCAGACGTCCCAGTGGCTCCCGATTCCGTGCTGCTGGCCGTGCGACCCGATCGGGGCGAGCCCCCCGGCCGCCACGATGTCGGCCGCGCCCTGCGCTTTGATCGCAAAGCCGTAGTCCGTCGGGGGCCGAAGGATCCGCCGGCGGGTGTGGGGAATCAACTGCCGCCACGGGGTGAAGCGCCGGAGCTTGGCGTCCTTCCAGACCTCGCTCTCCTGCCACCAGTACTCCTCTTCCCAGGCGCCCGACCCGCCCACGACGATGGTCGGGGAGTAGACGGAGCCGAGTTTGCCCAGGAAGGTGGTGAAGTCACTATAGAGCGGGGCTTGCGCGGTGGGATGCTCGAACCCGGTGTGCCCATCGAGCGCCATGCTGACCTTATGGTCGATGTCGATGCTCCCCTCAGACGTCACCATGACGCCGAGTCGCCGGCCGGCCTCGACCACCCACTGGCGGCGCCGGCGATCGGGCTGGAGATATTCCTTGAGCGAGATCGCGCCCCAGCCGACCCGCCGGGCCGCATCCTGGTACGCCTCCTCGGCGTTGGCGAAGACATTGTTGAAGGCGTTCTCGCCGGCCACGATGTTCTCGGCGGTCCCGAAGATCCGGGGGCCGATCATCCCGCCCGCCTCGACCAGTTCGGCCTGCGGGAAGGCCCCCATCGAGGGCGTGGCGGGGTCGTGGGTGGTGGTGACCCCGTACGCCAGGTAGATCGCGTTCTGGAAGTCATGGACCGACTCGACGCCCGCCATTTCGGAATGGTGATGGGCGTGCATGTCGACCCAGCCCGGCATCACCGTCTTTCCTTTGGCGTCGAGCACCCGGTCGACTCCGGCAACGGAGCAGCTCCCCACACAGCTGATTCGTCCCGCCTTGATCACCACGGTGCCTCGAGGAATCACCTGCCGGTTGGCCATGGTGAGAATCTTGGCGTTGGTGACCGCGATCGATCCGGTGGGAAGGTCGCGGGGCACCGAGAGCTTGACCGCGACCGTATCGGCCCGGCGCGTGGCGAGGTCGTAGGAGACGAGCGAGGCGCCGTTGCCGAATGTCAGCGTCCCGGCGGCACGCCATCTGGGGAACAGGCCGCCCATGGTGGAGAGCCGGGTGGCCGGCAGCGCCCCGCCCGTCTTCCCGACCGCCGGAACCGCGGCCGCATAACTGGTCGGCGCGAGAGGGGTGAGGTAGGTATTGCCGCCCATCATGAAGGCGACCCATTGCCCGTCCGGCGAGACCGCCACCTCCCCGGCGTTCTGGAGCCGCTGGTGCTCGAGCCGGTCGAGCCCGTCGGGGCGAACCGACACCAGGAGCCGGCCGCCCGGGGCGCTCTCGGTGTAGAAGATCCGTCCGTTCGCGAACGACACCCGGTCGGCATCGTCGGTCCTGCCTAACGTCGTGCCCGCACCGCCGGCTACGGGGAGCGCGGTCACGTCCCAGTACTGGCTCCGGGCGAGGCCCTGGCCCCGCGCGGTGGCACCGGCGCCCTTCGCCGCCACGATGGTCTGGCCGTCGGGCGCCCAGGCCGGCTCGAGCCATTCCCCCGGCTCGCGAGTGATCCGGACCGGCTCGCCGCCGGAAGCCGCGACCCGCCAGAGTCCGCCCCGCTCGCGATCGTCCCAGGACGCGAACGCGAGGCTTCGGCCGTCCGGCGACCAGGCCGGCATGTACTCATAGGGCCCGAATGAACTGGGCGTTAGGCGCCGAGGCGTTCCGGTGGGGAGGTCCATCAGCCAGATCCGGCCGACGGCTTGGAACGCGAGCATCCGGCCGTCGGGGCTCACGGTGTGCCAGCGGGGGAACTTGATCTCGACCGGGCCGTCGCTCAGGCGGTGGGACGGGACCACTCGCTCGGACGCGAGCCGTTTGACCCGGGCGGTGAACGGGATGGTGGTGACCGCGCCGGTGGCTAAGTCGAGGCGGCGGATCTTCCCGCCTTGGGAGATCACGATCCGGTTGTCGCCGGTCCACCGATAGCCCGGGAGGACCTGGTCCACCGGCCCTAAGCCTTCCGTGAAGTCCACCTCGACCGGGTCCATCGCGAGCCGCTCGGCGCCGGTCTCGAGGTCGCGGACCCAGAGGGCCGTTCGCGGACCGAACTTCTTTCCTTTATAGCTGATGGTCCCGTCGGGCATTTTCCGGGCGAACGCCAGGTAGCGGCCGTCGGGCGAGAGCTCGACCGCGTACCCGCCGCCGCTCGAGCCGTGGTCCTGTTGTTGGGCGTGCCCGGCCGTGATCTGGTCGGTCCGGCCGGTGCGGAGATCGAGCCGGCGAATCTGGACGTCGCCCATCAGGACGTCGTTGCGGCTGAAGTAGCCGTTCACCGGGCCGAGGGACGCTTGGTAGTAGAGGTAGCGGCCGTCGGGAGAGATCTTGGGGCCTCCCGGCACCAGGTTGTTCTCGACCTTGACCAGCGTGGAGCCCTGGCCGCCGTCCTTATGGACCATCACCAGGGTCGAGCTGAACAGGTTCACCGCGTCGATCCGCCGCGCCACCAGAAATCGCCCGTCGGGCGCCCAGGTGGGTTCGTGGAACCGGCCGCCCATTTCCTGGGTTACCGCCCGCGGATTCTTGCCGTCGAGGTCCATCAGCCAGAGGTTGGCCTGACCGTTCCGGTCGGAGATGAATGCGATGGTCGATCCGTCGGGCGAGATCCGGGGGTGATAGTTCACCGCGATCCCGGTGGTTTCGGTCAGACATTCCGCGGCCCCGCCGGCGGCGGCGGCGACCCGGTAGATCTGCCCGAGCAGGTTGAACACGATCCAGCGGCCGTCCGGGGTGATGTCGGTGGACATCCAGGTCCCCTCGCTGGTGGTGAAGTCGATTTGTTTCGGGGTTCCGCGCGCTTTGGTGACGTCCCAGAGCGGGTCGGGGGCCTGGGCGAGTGCAGGGACGGCGGCACAGACAAGCGAAACGACGAGGCCTAGGTGACGGCGGGCCATGGGCAGACTCCGGAGATGGCGTGGGTGAGGGCGAAGATCGAGGCCAGGCGGGCGGGGCGCAAGGCCGGTGCAGGAGGGGGAGCAAGGTCGGGCGGGGGGGGGGGGGGGTTAGGGGGGGGGGGGGCGCGGGGGTGTGGGTTGGGGGAGGGGTGGGGGCGCCCCAAATACCGGGCG
>JANPEL010000131.1:0-9927 GCA_031431925.1 Gemmatimonadota bacterium
CGAATCTGAACAGCTTGCTTCGGTTGGTGGAGGGGTGCCGGAAGCCGGTCGTGGCGGCGATTCACTCGGTCGCCATGGGCGGGGGGCTCGAATTGGCGTTGGCCTGCAACTATCGGGTGGCGGCACCGGGGGCGAGCATCGCGCTCCCCGAGGTCAAGCTCGGCCTTCTGCCCGGGGCGGGCGGGACTCAGCGGCTGCCTCGAGTGTTGGGGGTTGAAACCGCGCTCAACATGATCGTGAGCGGCGAGCCGGTGAAGAGTGAGCTGCTGGCCAAGTTGCCGGGGCAGAAGCTGTTCGACCGAATCATCGACGGCGATCTGATGACCGGCGCGCTGGCCTTTGCCGCCGAGATGGGGGCCAAGCATGCGGCCGGGGCCGCCCTCCCGAAGGTGCGCGACCTTCCGGCCAAGCACCCGAACCCTGACGCCTACTTCCAGTTTGCCCGGAACACGGTCAAGGCCATGGCCAAGAACTATCCGGCCCCCGCCAAGTGCGTCGACGCGGTAGAAGGTGCGGTCAAGCTGCGGTTCGAGGAGGGGATGCAGCGAGAGCGGGAACTGTTCCAGGCGCTCTACCTGACGCCGGAATCGGCGGCGCTCCGGCACGGCTTCTTCGCCGAGCGGGCCGCGAGCAAGATTCCCGATGTGCCCGAGGGCACCCCGGTCCGGACCATCGCCTCGGTCGGCGTCATTGGCGCCGGCACCATGGGTGGCGGGATCTCGATGAATTTCCTGAATGCGGGCATTCCGGTCACCATCGTCGAGACCAGCCAGGAAGCGCTTGACCGCGGCTTGGGCGTCATTCGGAAGAACTATGAGGGCCAAGTCAAAAAGGGTAAACTCGATCCCGCCAAGTACGAGCAGCGGATGAGTCTTCTCACGCCGACGTTGAGCTACGACGATCTCAAGAACGCCGATCTGATCATCGAAGCGGTGTTCGAGGACATGGACGTCAAAGAAACGGTCTTTAAGAAACTCGACCAGGTGGCCAAGCCGGGCGCCATCCTGGCCAGCAATACCTCGACGCTCGACATCAACAAGATCGCCTCGTTCACGAAGCGCCCCGCGGACGTGCTCGGCCTCCATTTCTTCAGTCCGGCCAATGTGATGAAGTTGCTCGAGGTGGTGCGCGGCGCGGCCACGGGCAAGGACGTGCTGGCCACGGTGATGGGCATGGCCAAGACGATCAAGAAAACCGCAGTGGTCGCGGGGGTCTGCGACGGCTTCATCGGCAACCGAATGGTGGAGCATTACTTCCGCCAGGCCGGGTTCCTGCTGGATGAGGGCGCCACGCCGTCGCAGGTCGACCGGGCGCTCGAGAAGTTCGGGTTTGCGATGGGCGTGTTCCGGATGAGTGACTTGGCCGGCAACGACATCGGCTGGGCGATCCGAAAGCGGCGCTACGTCGAGTATCCCAAGATGAAGTACAGCAAGATCGCGGATCTGGTCTGCGAAGTCGGCCGGTTCGGCCAGAAGACCGGGGCCGGTTGGTACGACTATAAGCCGGGCCAGCGGGACGCGATCCCGTCGCCGGTGGTCGACCAGATCATTGCCGATTACCGGAAGTCGAGCGGGATTGTTGCCCGGAAGATTTCCGATGAAGAGATCGTGCACCGGCTGGTCTATGCGCTGGTCAACGAAGCAGCCCGGCTGCTCGAGGAAGGCATTGCCAACAAGGCGAGCGATGTCGATATCGTGTACCTGACCGGCTATGGCTTTCCGATTCACCGGGGCGGACCGCTCTGCTATGCCGACAGCCAAGGCCTCTTCAATGTGGCCGAGACGATGAAGCGGTTTGCCCAAAACCCCAACGACGATGCCGCCTTCTGGCAACCGGCGCCGCTGCTCGCGAAGCTGGTGGCCGACGGCAAGAGCTTTACCTGAGAGGAATGACACTATGAGCCGCGCTGTGATTGTCTCGACTGCCCGTACTCCGCTCACCAAGAGTTGGAAGGGCGCGTTCAACATGACCCATGGGGCCACTCTTGGTGGCCACGTCGTCAAGGCCGCTATCGACCGGGCCGGGATCGACCCGGCCCTGGTCGAAGACGTGCTGATGGGGTGCGCCAATCCGGAAGGGGCCACCGGGGTGAACATCGCGCGCCAATGTGCGATCCGGGCCGGCTTGCCGGTGTCGGTGGCGGGGATGTCCATCAATCGGTTCTGCTCGAGCGGACTTCAGACTATTGCCTTGGCCTCACAGCGGATCATGGCCGGCGAAGGGGATGTCTACGTGGCCGGCGGGGTGGAGAGTATTTCCTGCGTCCAGCAGGAAGTGAACACTCATATGATTGCCGACAGCTGGATTGCCGAGCACAAGCCGGAGATCTACTGGCCGATGCTCCAGACGGCCGAGACGGTGGCCAAGCGGTACTCAATGTCCAAGCAGCGAATGGACGAGTTTGGGGCCGCCAGCCAGCAGAAGGCCTGTGCCGCCCAGGACGCCGGCAAGTTTAAGGACGAGATCGCGCCGATTATGGTGACGGCCGGGGTGGCCGATCCGGTGAATGGCCTTCGGACCAGAGAAGTGACGTCGAGCGTCGACGAAGGACTTCGGCCGGGCACGACCTACGACGGCATCAAGGATATTCGGACCGCCGTCCCGGGTGGCGTGGTCACCGCCGGCAACGCGAGCCAGTTCAGCGACGGGGCTGGGGCTTGCGTCGTGACCAGTGAAAAGTTCGCCGAGCAGAACGGCCTCAAACCGTTAGGCCGTTTTCTGGGCTTTGCGGTGGCGGGCTGCGAGCCGGATGAGATGGGGATTGGGCCGGTGTTCGCGATTCCGAAGGTCTTGAAGCGCTTGGGCCTGACGGTAAGCGATATCGACCTCTGGGAGTGGAATGAGGCCTTTGCGGTGCAGGTCCTCTATTGCGCCGACACCGTCGGGATTCCGATGGACCGGCTCAACGTCAACGGTGGGGCCATCGCGATGGGGCATCCGTACGGGATGAGTGGCCAGCGGCTGACCGGCCACGCCTTGATCGAGGGGAAGCGCCGAGGGGCCAAGCGGGTCTGCGTCACCATGTGCATTGGGGGCGGCATGGGGGCGGCCGGGGTGTTCGAGGTACTCTAAAATGACAACACCTCGATATTTTGGGTTCCTTCTCGTCGGCCTCGTCACCCTGGCGGCCTTTGGCACCCCCCGAGTTCTGCCCTCCGCCTATCCCAGAGTCATCGCCAACGACAATCGCACTTCCGCGGGTTCCGCGGCGGGTGATACGGTGGCAATCCGGTTGGTGGTCCAGCGGGCGGATTGGTACCCGGAGGCCGCCGACGGCCCGCATGTGACCGTCGAGGCCTTCGGCGAAGAGGGCAAAGTGCCGGTGATCCCCGCGCCGTTGATTCGGGTTCGCACCGGCACTGCCGTCCGGGCCCGGATCCACAACGCCCTCCCCGACTCGACGATTCACGTGATCGGATTCGCAACCCAGCCGATTGCGCCGAGCGAGACGCTGCATGTGGCACCCGGTGCCACCGTCGACGTGGCGTTCCGCGCGGGCGTGCCGGGCACCTATTACTACCGAGCGATCCTCGGGAACCACCCCGACATCAGCAACCTCCCGGAGCGGGAGACGGCTGGGGGGGCGTTCGTGGTCGATCCTCCGGAGGGCTCACTCCCGGACCGGGTCCTCGTGATGAACATCTTTTCGCAGGAGGGTGATTCCTCCGGTTCCGGGGACGTGCTCGCGATCAACGGGAAATCCTGGCCCCACACCGAGCGGATCAGCGCCGTGGTCGGCGACACGGCGCGGTGGCGGGTGATCAACGGGTCGCTCCGCTCCCACCCGATGCATCTCCACGGGTTTTACTTCCGAGTCGACGCCAAGGGCAATGGCATCACGAGTCAGGATGTTGCCCCCGCCGAGCGGGCGCTCGCGGTCACCGAGAACATGGTTCCCTGGGCCACCCGGACCCTGACCTGGTCGCCCGACCGCCCCGGCAACTGGCTCTTCCACTGCCACCTCACCTTTCACGTCGTGCCGGACGCCCGGCTTGGCCACCGCCACGGGGCCGAGGTCGAGATCAGGGAAACGACCTCGATCGACCCGATGAAGCACATGGCCGGCCTGGTGATGGGACTCGTCGTCGCGCCGCGGCCGGGCGAGTCCTACGAACGGACCGGCACCGCCCGACTTCTCGATCTCTACGTCAACGAGGGTGCCCGGCGGGGCCGGATGCCCCGGACTTTCAGTTACATCCTCCAGCGGGGGCCGGTGGCGCCCGCCCCTGACTCGGTGCAGATCCCCGGTTCGCTGATCGTGCTGACGCGGGACGAACCGGCCGACATCACGATCCATAACCGGGCCGGCGAGCCAGTCGGGATCCATTGGCACGGGTTGGAGCTCGAGAGCTGGTCGGACGGTGTTGTCGGCTGGAGTGGACAGGGGACGATGGTGGCGCCGCCGGTGGCTCCGGACGACAGCTTCACCGCCCGGCTTACGGTGCCCCGGGCCGGCACCTTCATCTACCACACCCATATCAACGACATCGAGCAGGTGACCGCCGGCGCGATCGGCCCGCTGGTGGTACTGGAACCCGGCGAGATCTTTGATCCGACCCGCGATCATGTCTACCTCGGCGGATGGAACGGCCCTGGTGACGACACCTCGGCCCCATGTACCGGGGGTCGATCATCGCCGGAATGCGGGCCGAAGCTGATGGTCAACGGGGATAGTACCGGGGCCGCGCCGCTCGAACTGGCGGCGGGGGTTCGCCACCGGTTCCGCTTCATCAACTTGAGCCCCGCGAGCGTCATCCGTTACGCGATCCGGCAGGACACCACCGTGGTCCGGTGGGTGGCGCGCGCCAAGGATGGCGCCGATTTGCCGGCCGCGGTCCGGACGGTTCGCCCGGCGATCCAGGCCGTCGCCGTGGGCGAGACCTGGGACTTCGAGCTCACGCCCGAGCCGGGGGAATTGGTGCTCACCGCCGCCTTCGGCCGCCGCCAGCCGTCGTGGCGCCAGCGGCTCATCGTTCGCTCCGGCCGCTAGCTTCGACCGATGGGCAAGTCTCCCCGAGTACCATCCGCCTCGGCGTCAGCGGCCCCGTGGCTGCTCCTGATTCACCAGCTTCCGCCATCGCCCGCTTATCTCAGGGTGAAGGTGCGCCGACGCCTCAGCCGACTCGGCGCGATTCCGCTCAAGAACAGTGTCTACCGGCTTCCCAACACCCCAACGAGTCTCGAGGATTTCGAGTGGTTGGCGCGAGACATCGTTGCCGATGGGGGCGATGCGATCATTTGCGCCGCCTCGATCCTTCGGGGGGGTGCTGATCAGGGTGTTCTGGCGCGGGCCGTCGCCCCGGCCGTGATCACGCCAGGCCGTACCTGGGTCACTCGTCGAGACGTTCGAATCGATCGGATCGCCAGCGGGTGGTTGATCGGACGGTTCATTGACCCGAAAGCCCGGTTCAAGTTCGTGCTCGAACCGTATCGCCCCCGGCCCGGTGAACTTCGGTTCGACATGTTGGAGGGCGAATTCGGCCACGAGGGCAAGCGCTGCACTTTTGAGACCCTGCTCGCGAGGTGCGAGGTGCGGAACCGCGGCCTCGCGGCGATCGGCGAAGTGGTCCACGACATCGATTGCAAGGACGACCGCTACGGCCGTCCAGAAGCCGGAGGCGTCGCAACGCTCATCGATGGGGTGGTCCGGACCCACCGGACCGACGGAGCACGCCTCAAGCGAGGGGCCGCCCTTCTGGACGAACTCTACCGAGAATTCTCGGCTCGGCGGCGAACCAGCCGCCGGAGGACGGACGCCAACCGGTCGACCTCACCCGGCGTGGTGTAGAGATAGCACGAGGCCCGCACCGCGGTGCTCACTCCAAACCGTTGGAGCAGTGGAAGGGACGCCAGATCGCCGGCTCGGACGGCGAGTCCATTCCGGTCGCACTCCCGGGCAATGGCCACGGCCTCATGCCCCGCGATGGTAAAGGCGGCGAGCGGAATCCGGTGGCCGGGATGGTCCGCCCCCAGGATCGTGAGGCCGGGAACTTCGCGGAGTTGACCCAGGAGCCGCCCGGCAGTCTGGTGGCCGTGCGCTTCGAGCGCCGGCCACCCGAGGCCGGTGAGGAATCGAATCGCGGCGGCCAGACCGACCGCGTCGGCCACGTTCGGCGTTCCCGCTCCGAACTTGAGCGCCCCGGGGGAAAGCTCGACGCCTTCGAGCCCGACCGCATGCGCCATGTTGCTGCCCCCTTGGTAGGGCGGCATTCGCTCGAGATGCTCGGCCTTGGCCCAGAGCACGCCAACCCCCATCGGTCCGGTGATCTTGTGGCTCGAGAACGCCAGGAAGTCGCACCCCAGGGCCTGGACATTGACCGGGAAGTGGGGCACCGACTGCGCGGCGTCAATGACCGAGACCGCTCCGGCCACCCGGGCCAGTCGGCAGATCTCGGGGACCGGGTTGATGATTCCGAGCACATTGGAGACGTGGCTCACCGCGACGAGCCGGGTCCTGGGCGAGAGCTTGGCTTGGAAATCCTCGAGCCGGAAGGTCCCGTCGTCGTTCAGGTCGAACGCCACCACATGAGCGCCGGTCCGGCGAGCGATCAACTGCCAGGGTACCATGTTCGAGGCGTGCTCGGCGATGCTCAGGAGAACTTCGTCACCGGCTCGGAGGTTGGCGGCGCCCCAACTCGATGCCACCAGGTTGAGGGCCTCGGTGGTGCCCCTGGTAAACACCACTTCGAGTGGGTCGGCCGCTCCGATGAAGGCGGCCACCGTCGCGCGGGCCTCGTCATACGCCGCGGCGGCCCGGCGCCCAAGCTCGTGCAACGGGGTCGGATTGGCGTTGTCGTGCCGGTAAAAGCGGGTCACCGCATCGATCACGGCGCCGGGGCGCCGAGTCGTGGCAGCCGAGTCGAGGTAGATCAGCGGTTGCCCCCCTGACGCCCGGCCCAGGGCTGGGAACATCCGAGGCCACGCCGCGTAGCCGGCCGGCGGGGGGTCTGATGGAATCCGAACCCCGGCCCCGACCGCGGCCCCACCGGTCAATGCCAAGAATGCCCGTCGATCATGCATGGTCGCTCCAGGGTGAGGGTTGCGTATCCTGGATGATACGTTAGTATCACATGATGATACAAGTGTATCATCAACACCAAGGGAGGGGGGCTCCAATGAGAATAGGGCTCGTGATGGCCCTGGCGGCCGTGCCCGGGGCCGGGGCGACCGCGCAATCGACCGCCACCGGGACCTTCGTCCGTGCCGCCGACTCGATCGTCGTCGCCGACGGCTTGGCTCGTGGCGTGCCCGCCATCGGCGTCGCGGTGGTCCTGCACGGGCAGATCATCCTGGCTCGCGGATATGGAGTGGCCGACCGGACCCGCGGTCTTCCGGCCACCGACACCACTCCGTTCAACATTGCCTCAGTGACCAAGCCGTTCACGGCCATCGTGGCCATTCGGCTCGCCCGTCGAAGAATGATCGATCTGGCCGCGCCCCTCGGCCGCTGGCTGCCTTGGGTACCCGAGGCGTTCCGGGCGGTCGAGCTCCGCCGACTGCTCACCCACACGTCCGGGGTGGTTCGGGATATCCGCGGCCACAACGACGACGATCCCGACGTCCGGGAGTATCGGGCGCGGGTCGAGCGGGCCGAACCGTCGTTCCCGGCTGGCGACCGGTTCGAGTACAGCAACACCGGTTACACCCTCCTTGGCTGGGCTCTCGAGGCCGCGGCCGGCAGGGGCCTCGATTCGCTGTTCAGCCAGGAGATTTTCCGGCCACTCGGCATGACGACGGCCACCTATCGGGCTCCGCCGAATGGGTGGCGGGCCCGCCCCTACGCGGTGGCCGCCGACCGTTCGGTCCGGGATACCGCGTGGCTCACGGGAGGGTTTGGCTCGGGAGGGATCGCGTTGTCGGCTCGGGACGCCGCTCGATTCGGCCAGGGACTCCAACGGGGTCTGGCGCTGGATCCCGTTGATCAACGCTCGGCCTGGGAGCCCGCTCGGCTGAACGATGGGTCCCCGGTCCGCGGTCGCGCCGTCACGAACGACGACAGCTACGGGTTCGGCTGGTGGATCTCCAGCTACCGCGGCCACCGCCTGCTCAGCCACGGAGGCGGGATCACAGGGTACTCGGCCTTCCTATGGCACTTTCCGGAACGACAGCTCACCCTCTTCGTCCTCGCCAATGCCAAGGCCCGGGACGACGGTCGGGCGCCAGTCGATCCCATCGTGCGCGCCTTGGCCGACCTGGCCCTCTCGAGCGTCGCCCGCTGAGGGTCGGTGGCGCCAGCAGCAGCGCTGGCCCTTAGGCCTTGGTTCGCATCAAGTTCCGGCCCAACACCACCGACGCCGTCAGGACTCCGCCGACCATCGCGCCCGCCACGCCACAACTCGAAATGTCTTGCCCAGTCAGGTAGAGCCCCTTGATCGGGGTCCGCGGCTTGAGCCACCGCTCCTTGAATCGGGCCGGGGTGTGGTTCAGGCCGTAAATTTCGCCCGAGGCATAGCCGGCAAAGTGCGCGGTTGAAAGCGGGGTCGAGAGTTCGGCGTGGCGGATCCGGCCCCGAAGCCCGGGCACGAACTCCTCGACCACTCGCTGGAGCCGGTCGGCAAAGCCCGCTTTGAATTGGTCGTACTCGGCACCCCGCTTCTTCCACCGGGTGTCGGACCATCGCTCGACCCAGTTCCAGGGCGCCAGGGTAATCGCCTCGATGGTGGAATGACCGGGGTGGCGCCGTTGGAAATCAGGGTCTTTGGCCGCAGGAAATGAGATGTAGACCAGCGGCAGCGCGGCCCCCGGGTCGCGGCAGAAATCAGCGAGGGCCTGCTCGTACCGCTCATGGGGATAGATCCAATAGTTGGCCTTCGGAAGACCGAGGGACTCAGGGGTTCCCTCGGCGCCGAGATAGAGCGAGAAGTGGCCGTAGGACGGTGGTAGCGTCCGGAGCCGATCACGAAACGGGCGCACCGCCTCGAGGTCGGCGGGGAGTAGGCGTTCGACCGTGTTGCGGACCCCGGCGTCACTCACGACCACCGGGGCCAGGAATCGGCGGCCTTCCTCCAACTCCACTCCAATGGCGCGGCCGCCTTCGAGCAGGATCGTCGCGACCGGGGCGCTCACCACCACGGCGCCGCCTGCCGCCGTGATGGTCGGAATGACCGTCTCGGCGATTCGTCCGGCCCCGCCGACGGGATAGAAACCGCCGCCGAAGTAGTGGCCGGTGACCATCGCGTGGATCGCAAAACTGCTCTCGGCGGGTGGGAGGCCGTAGTCGCCGTACTGGCCGGTGAGCACGGCGATCAATCGTTGATTGCCGGTCAGCTCGTCGAGCACCGATCGGGTGGAGCGGCTGGCATACCGGAGGTAGGGCCGTCGCATCAGCCCCCCGGCGATCGCGGCGATCCAACCGGGGACTGCCTTCTCGCCGTAGTACCCGGCGGCGGCGCGGGCCGTCCGCTTGATCAACGCGAAGTAGCGATCGATGGCGCCCTGCTCAGCGGGGAACTCGGTCTTCAACATCCGCTCGAGGTTGGCCCGGCCCTTCGGGTACTCGTATTGCTTCCCGCCGATCACGACGCGGTCGTAGACCTGGCCCATGTCGGCCCACTCGAGTTGGCCGCCCGAAATCCGGTCGAACAGTTGGCGGACCATCGATCCGGGTTCAACGTTGCCGATATAGTGGACCCCGACGTCCCATTCGTATCCGGGCCGGTGGAACGCGTGGGTGAATCCCCCGGGGGTGTAGTGGCGTTCGAGCACCAAGACGCGTTTACCGCCGTCTTGGGCTAAGAGGGAGGCGGCCGTGAGTCCGCCGATGCCCGAGCCGATGACGATGGCGTCCCAGGATTCCGGGCCCACGAACCGTTTCAGGGGCGATGGACCACCGAGTCCGCTCATTGCTGGAGGCTCCGCCGTTCGATTGGTTGGAACTCGGCCTAATTCGGTTATGTGGTGCGGCACCACCGGCCCCAAGTTGGCGGG
>JANPEL010000132.1:0-4408 GCA_031431925.1 Gemmatimonadota bacterium
GCGGTGGCGCCGTTGTGGTGCTGGATCATGAGCTTCAGGAAGAGTTGGTCGAACTCGGGGCCCCGAGCGGCGGTGAGTTGTCGCATCTGCTCGGGGGTGAGCATCCCGGGCATCAGCATGTCGTGTTCAACGCCGTTCATCATCATCTTCATGCCGGCGGGGTTGGGTTCCGGCACGGGTTGGCGCCGCTCGCGGAGCCAGTTCTGCATCAGAGCGATTTCGTCCTGCTGGGCGTTGATGACCCGGCCGGCGAGGGTCACCACGGCGGGGCGGGCCCCATTCGACTGGGCCAAACGGGCCATCGTAATGGCCTGGGCGTGGTGGCTGATCATGCCCGACATGAACCGGATGTCGGCTTCGGTGTAGGCGTAGCGGGCGCTGTCGGCCTGGGCCTTGGCGATTCCCCGCTCGAGGCTGGCGGCGACCTCGGCGCCCGGGCTGGGGGCAGGGGTGGTCGTTGGTGCCGGCTGGCCGGCGCAGCCCATGACGGCGGCGCCAAACAGGGCCAACCCGACCCCCCGGCTGAACAGGCTATGGGTCACGCGACGGTCTCCTTGAGCCTCCCGGGGACCGGTAGGCTGTCTCCAAATAATACACCGCTGGTAAGGCGAATGGCCTCCGCTCGGAGACATGACGACGGACAGCAGAAAAGGTTACAACCCTCCGCGATTGCTTGATGGAGCCCGACTCGGCCTCCCGACCCTGAAATCAACTTCGGACACCGATTCAATTCACCGCTCGAGTGAGACCAGCTCGACCCGGACCGTTTTCCCGAGCGCGCGGGCAACTCGCTCCAGGGTTTCGAGTGAGACGTTGCCGGTGGCTCGTTCGAGCTTCGCGATCTGCTGCTGGGTTACTCCGACTAGGTGGCCGAGTTCCTGCTGGGACAGCTTGGCCGCGTGCCGAGCCCAGCGGACCTCGAGGGCGGCCGCCAGTGTCGGCGGTACCCGGACCCACAGCACGGCGCCCCCTTTCGGAGGGACGGCTCGCTTCGATGGCCGCATGGGCGCATCGCCGAACTCCAGGCTGGTCTCGAGCCATCCCTCCAGTGCCTCGGCGGCGTTGGTCTCGACCGACTCCCGCCCCTCCACGAAAGTCTGGCACCCTGGGCAATCCGGAAACTCGGCCAGGGTGAATTTCCCGACGGTGGTCACGGTTGCTGGGTAGAGCATCAGGGCCCCTCGTTGGAGTCGAGGCCAACGATACAACTTATGAGTTGTTACTGTCAAGGTTCTTCCTTTGAATCAGAGTGACCCCGCTCTGGCGCTCGATGCTCTTGAGGGTGCCGATTGGGATGGACCCTAGAGGTTTCCTTGCCGGCCGATGCCAAGCCAAGCGGCGGCAAGCCAGGCCAAGCCAACGATGCCGGCCGAATAGATCAGGGCCACCGGATCGTCGACCAGACTGACGCCGAGTACGATGCCGAGCAGAAGGACGAAGGTCGCTACCGGAAGCGGATAGAGTGGCATGCGGAACCCGGCCGGTGGTCCGTGTCGGCGGCGAAGAACGACGGCGCCGAAGAACAGGGCGCCGAGCATCGGGTAGAATGAGAACACCACGAGGCGGATCAGGAATTCGTAGCCACCGAGGACACTCAACACCATGGCCAGGGCGCCGTGGAGCAGGATGGCCATCCATGGGGTTCCCGCCCCGTGGGACAGCGTGGCGAACCGGGCGAAGAAGAGTCGGTCGTTGGCGAGCCCGAATGTGATCCGCGGGTGACTCACCAGCTGCGCCATCCCGCACGAATAGGACGACAGCAACACCATGCCGGCGACCAGCAGGGCGCCGGTCCGGCCCACCAACGCATCCATCGTGTCCGCGGCCACGGCGGCCGAACCGGCGAGACCTTCGAAGCCCAACGTTCTCCCGTAGGCGGCGTTGAGCAAAAAGTAGATGACGACGATGATCGTGGCCGCGAGGAACAGCCCCCGCGGAATATTGCGGGACGGATTCTCGACGTCGCCGGCCAGGGTGATCCCGCAACTGCCGTCGAACGCCCAGATGACGGCGACCACCGCGGCGATCAACGCGCCCGGGCTCCCGCCAGTGACCGGCGGCGCGGTCCCCACCGGTTCGGCCGTCGAGATGGCGAACGCTGCCGCCACCACGAGTCCCATGGCGACCAGTTTGGCGATGGTGGCCACCCCGATGAAGCGGGACGCGATCGTCGTCGAGGCCATCGCGAGCCCGGTATGCAGGAGGATGACCAGCGCCGTGATCCCGCGGCGGGCGGACTCCGACAAGGGGGTGAAAACAGCGGCGTAGTCGGCAAAGGTCCTGGCGACGGCCGCGATCGAGGCCGGCGAGACCAGCATCAGGTACGTCACCCCGAAGACGAACGCGGCCCGGTTGCCATAGATCGTCTTGGCGAGGGCGTACTCGCCCCCAGCCCCCGGCACCCGAACGGCAAGCTCGGCGGCACAGAGTCCGCCCGCCACCGCAAACAGGGCCCCGATGATCCAGATCAGCGCGGTCATTTCCGGGGAGCCCCCGTTGGCCGCGACGAGCGACGGCACCCGGAAGATCGCCGTGCCGATCGTCAGGCCGACGGTGATCAGGGCGAACCGGCCGGCCCCGAGCACCCGGGGCAGCGGACTTGGGTTCGAGACGGCCGCGGTGAGCGGGTGTTCTGAGGAATCCGGAATCGGAATGTCCTTTGCTCGTGGCAAACCTACCGCGCCAGCGGTGGGCGCGCTATCCCGACGATGGCTCGTCACGGTCATTGCATATTGATCGATAGATGCTCAATTTACAAGGCATGATCAAACGGTCCGCGATGGTCGAGTTGGTCCGCACCCGGCTCCGGTCGAACCCCGCCGTCGCCCTGGTGGGGCCCCGCCAGTGCGGCAAGACAACCGTGGCCCGCCGCCTCGCCGCGGAGGTGCCGGGGACCTACTTCGATCTCGAGCACCCCGCCGACCTCGCCCGCCTCGACCAGCCAATGACCGCGCTCGAGCCGCTCCGCGGGCTCGTGGTGATCGACGAGGTGCAACGCCGACCCGACCTCTTTTCGGTCCTCCGGGTGTTGCTCGACCGGAAGCCCACCCGGGCCAGATTCCTGCTCCTTGGCAGCGCCTCGCCGGAACTGCTTCGCCAGGGATCGGAGACGCTGGCCGGCCGGCTCGCGTTCGTCGAGATGGGCGGGTTCACCCTCGACGAGGTCGGCGCCCGCGAGGAGCAACGGCTCTGGCTCCGAGGCGGGTTCCCCCGCGCCTACCTGGCCCGTTCGGGACCCGCCAGCCTGGCCTGGCGGGAGGATTTCATCCGCACCTTCCTCGAGCGCGACCTGGCTCAGCTGGGCGTTCGGGTGCCGGCCGCCACGATGCGACGGTTCTGGAGCATGGTGGCCCACTACTCGGGCGGGATCTGGAACGGTTCCGAGATCGGGCGGTCCCTCGGGGAGGCCCACACCACCGTCCGCCGACACCTCGATACCCTGGCTGGGGCGTTGGTCGTCCGGGTGCTCGAGCCGTGGTTCGAGAACCTGTCCAAGCGGCAGGTCAAGGCCCCCAAGGTGTACGTCCGCGACACCGGCCTTCTCCATGCGCTCCTCGGCATTGGTGACGCCCGCCAGCTCGAGGGGCACCCCAAGGTCGGGGCGTCCTGGGAGGGGTTCGTGTTGGAGCAGATCCTGAGCCGGCTACCGCAGGTTCGCCCCTACTACTGGCGGACCCAAGCCGGGGCGGAACTCGACCTGCTCCTCAATCTCAACGGGCGTCGGGTGGGGATCGAGGTCAAGCGGGCCGATGGTCCCACCCGGACCCCCGGGATGATGGCTGCCCTCGACGACCTCAAGCTCGACCGGCTGATGGTGGTGTATCCCGGCCGGAAGCGATATCCGCTTGGCAAGCGGATCGAGGTGATGTCGTTGGTGGATTGCGTTCGTGAAGTGGCCGGAGCCTGATGCGATGGCGACATGCCGCGTTGGTACGGAAGCCGCCGTACGGCGTACTCCGGTATCGATCCCCGCCGTTCGGAGACCTTGCATGACGAACCCTCGCATATCGATCCTGTCGCTCGGCCTAGTCGCTTTCTTGGCTGGAGGGGCCTCGGCGCAGACTGTCCCGGCCCCGATTCGAGTGGACCTCCTGCTCCTTGGCGGCCGGCTGCTCGACGGAGCCGGCGGCGACTGGGTCTCCGCCGACATTGGGATCACGGGAGCCAAGATCACCTTCGTCGGGCACGCGGCCAGCGCCCGGGTCCGAGCGCGGGACACCGTGTCGGTCAAGGGACTTCTGGTCACGCCCGGACTCTGGGACGTCCACTCCCACGAGGAAGCCGGCCGCGAGCCGGGTCGGTGGGGCCGACCCTTCGTGACCCAGGGAGTCACGACGGTCATCCTCGGCATCGACGGCTTCGGCGACCACGACATCGCCGCCACGTTCGCACGCTATCGGAAGCAGGG
>JANPEL010000133.1:0-8416 GCA_031431925.1 Gemmatimonadota bacterium
GGTGACTGTATTTCCGCCGTCGCCTTACTAATTTGTCCACACGAGGCGGGAGTGCGGTGTAACTTCGAGATAGGTGCCGAAAAATGCCATCGTCGAATCTTCGTGGCGAAACACCAAGCGATATTGCCCCCCAACGCGAACATCCATGTCGCAGGACAGCAGGGTCAGCCCAAACGACTGTGGTACCCACCACCTCCTGAATAGGTCTGCCTTGGTCCACGCCTCAAACACCAGGCGCGCCGGACCGTTTACGGTTCGGGTAACGACGAGTTCGCGCTCGGACTTCCGTTCCACCGTGGTGGGGTTCTTCGCGGGGGTGGCGTCACTTTCGCTTCTTTCGTTCATCGACTCGCTCCTTCCGGGTTAATTCCTCGACCACGTGGTCCAACTCGTCGAAGCGGGCGCCCCAGAGCTGGCGGTACCGCTCGATCCATGCCGCCTCTGCTTCCAATCCCCGCAGCCCGAGCTTGCAGGTCCGCACCCGCCCAACCTTCTCCGTGCGGACGAGCCCCGCTTGCTCCAAGACGCCGACATGCTTCCTCATGCCCGTCAGGGTCATGTGGAACCGCTCGGCAAGGGCGGTAATCGAAGCGTCCGCCCGCCCGAGTTGCTCCAGAACGCCGCGTCGGGTGGGGTCCGAGAGCGCGCCGAACGAGGCATCGAAGAGCTTTTGAGCATACTGCACCATATGGTTCAGTATAGCAAC
Source organism: Gemmatimonadota bacterium (assembly GCA_031431925.1). Classification (GTDB taxonomy): domain Bacteria; phylum Gemmatimonadota; class Gemmatimonadetes; order Gemmatimonadales; family GWC2-71-9; genus SHZU01. The sequence continues at coordinate 707 of JANPEL010000133.1, forward strand.
ACGAATAACGGCATGCAATGGGAGGCTCTGCGGGGCGGGCGCGACCGCGATCTGGCTGTGATACGGTCGACGAAGCGAATCGGGCGCTCGGGTGCGACCCTAGAATCCGCTCGGGGGCACCGATGACCACCGACCCAGCCGACCTGACCGGCGACACGCAGCGCCGTCGGGTGCACACCTTGGGGCCGCACTCCAATCGTAGCCTGTGGCGCCGCTACGCCTGATGGTAGGCCCGCTCCAGGGCCGCGACATCGAGCTTCACCATCGTCATCATGGCCTCCATGACGGCCTTCACTTTCCTGGCATCCTGGTCGCGGATCAGCTCGATGAATCGCCGCGGGACAATCTGCCACGAGAGGCCGAAGGGATCTTTGATCCAGCCGCACTGGGTAGGCTTCGCCCCGGCCTTGACCAGTTTGTCCCAATACTCGTCGACTTCGGCCTGATCCTCGCAGTCAACGTAGAGCGAGAACCCTTCCGTGAACGTAAAGTACGGGCCCCCGTTGTAGCCCATGAAGACTTGACCGCCAACGAGGAACGTGGCGGAGGTGATCGGCCCGTCCGTGCCGGTGCGGGCGACGTTCCTGATTTCGGAGTCCGGGAAGGTGGCGGTGTAGAACTCCATGGCCGCCTCGAGCTGATCGTCGAACATCAGGAACGGTGTCACCTTGGTCATCGGAGATCCTCCTTCGTCGCAGATGGTAACCCGCCGCGCAGGTACTGGTTCGGGACGTTCAGCTCCGTCGGGATTGGGCGCCCGACGGCGGTAAGCATTGCCCGCACGTTGGCGGCCAGGTCGGCCTCATCGCGCTGGAACTGCGGCAGCGCGCCCAGTTGCGCATACCCGATCGGGGTGACATCGAAGCAGGTGGTCGCCCAGGGAAAGCCCCGCCCCCACGTCACGCCGCGAAGCATCACGTCGGTGCGCGCACCATGGGCCAGGAGCAGTGCCATCACGGGGGCCGCGCGGTTCCCGTTCGAATTGACGGTGTGAAAGAGCGGCGTGTGTCCGTTCAATCCGTCACGGTCGACGCCGGCGCGGGCCTCCACGTCAGCGCCGTGCCCCACGAGCACCTCCGCCACCGCGCGATGGCCGTACTCGGCGGCCACGTGCAAAAGCGTGACGCCTTCGAGCGGCGTAAACGCGCACCGGAGCGAGGTGCGATGGTGCACCAAGCCGCGATCGGCCGCCAGGGCGTCGCGGAGGCCGTCCGGGTCGTTCAGGAGCACCGGCGCCAGTCGCGGATCCTCGAGCGTGCCGCCGGCCTCGAGGAGGACGGCGAGGCAGGCGGGGAAGGCGTCCGACCGAGAGTACATCTCGACCAGCGCCGTGACGGGACGAACGCCATTGACCGGCGCGTGTACGTCGAAGCCCGCGTCCAGTACGGCGCGTAGCCGCGCCACGGAATGCACCTCACACGCGACCAAAAACTCCTCTGCGAGCGGGTCCATCGGGGGCACGTCCGAGCCATGATTGATCATCGCGTGGGGCCTAACCGGTTCAGCGGCGGGCCGCGGAGTGGACCGTTCGTCGGGACCGGTCGCTATCCGGCCGCCTGGAGACGTGGCTACCGCGCCCGAACATATCGGCACACCTGCGCGCCGGTGCTGGCCTTGACGGTTGACTCGAGCGTAAACGGGAGTGCCTTGCCGTTACCAGCAAAGATTGTTTTCCCCCCACCGAGGATGATCGGCTCGATGGTGAGCAACAGTTCGTCGACCAAGTCCGCCACAAGCAACGACTGGACCATCGTCGCGCTGCCGTACACGTAGATGTAGCCCCCCGGCCGCGCGCGTAGGGCGGAAACGGTCCCGATGAAATCGTCACCACGAATGATTGTGGTGGGTGTCCAGGTCGCGTCCTTCTCAGTCATCGTATTCGACACCACGTACTTCGGCACGCGGTTGATCCAATCGGTGAATGGATCGCCGGAGCGGCTGGGCCATGCTGCTGCTGAGACCTGATAGGTCCGGCGTCCTTGGAGAAGCGCGTCGCTCTGCGCCGCGAGCTCGGCATACATACCGCCCATAGCGACCGGGTCGAAATACTTCATCGACCATCCGCCGTGACGAAACCCGCCGTCGGTGTCCTCGTTCGCCCCCCCGGGGGCTTGGACGACGCCGTCGAGGCTGATGAATTCGGTGATCAGCGTTTTCATGGGTTCTCCCCAACTTGTGATCGCCAGTGATACCAATAGGAGGGCCGGCTAACGAGCAGTGAACGGCACTGGCAAGCTACCCACCACCAGCCCCCCCGCAAGATCCCACGCTCCTTACCCCGCACCATTGCATATTAGTCATGGCTAATATAATATCCCTCACCGAACCAGTTTGCTCCGACCCAACCCGTACCGGTGCACCGATGACCACCGACCCTGCCGACCTGATCGGCGCCGCAGAGCGCGAAGTCGCTACCCGCACTCACGACGGCCACGAGGCCCGCGCCGTCATCGCCACCCGGACCTACCCCACCGATCCCGCCGACCTCTGGGACGCGCTCACCAACCCTGAGCGGCTGCCCCGCTGGTTCCTCCCGATCAGCGGGGACCTTCGCCTCGGCGGTCGCTATCAGTTTCAGGGCAATGCCGGCGGCACGATCACCGCCTGCGAGCCGCCTCGACGGGTGGCCGTCACGTGGGAGTTCGGCGGCGGCGTTACCTGGCTCGAGGTGACTTTGACCGCTCTGGGGAGTGGCACCCGGCTCCGGCTCGAACACCTGGCCCACGTCGATCCGCGATGGGGGCAGTTCGGGCCGGGCGCCGTCGGAATCGGCTGGGACCTGGGCCTGATGGGACTGACCCGTCACCTCGCCTCAGGCGGTGGGGCGGTGGATCCCGCCGCCGTCATGGCGTGGACGGCGTCGGCCGAGGGGAACGCCTTCATTCGGACGAGCAGTGACGGCTGGAGTCAGGCCGCCATTCTCGCGGGGGACGATCCCGCCCAGGCCCATGCAGCGGCCGCGCGCACCACGGCGTTCTACCTGGGCGAACCCGATCCGACCGCCGGATGACCCACCCCTTCGTGATCCTCGGCGATCCGGTCCGCCGCCGGATTGTCGAGGTCCTCGGCTCCGGCGAACGGACCTCCGGTGCGCTCGTGACGGTGATCCGCCGAGAATTCGGGATCACCCAGTCGGCGGTGTCGCAGCATCTCCGGGTCCTCCGCGATGGCGGACTGGCCACGGCGCGTGTGGATGGCCCCCGCCGGCTCTATTCGCTCGAGATGGCGCCACTCAAGGCAATCAACACCTGGCTCGACCGATTCCGGCCCGACTGGGATCGGCACCTCGACGCCCTGGCCACCGAAGTCGCCCGCGGTAAGCGGGAACGGCGCACCACGCCAACCGCTGGGCGCGCGCGCCGAACTCGGGCCGCCTGATCGCCCCAGCGAAGTTCGAGGAGGATTCGCCAACTCCCCACCTAAAATCCGCTCGGCCGCTCCCCCGTTACCCCGAACTGCCGCTCCAGCGCCAGGCCCACCCGCGCCACCAGGCCCTCGTCGAATAACCGGCCCAGCACCGTCACCCCATGGGGCACCCGGCGAGGCGGCGCGAACGTCGGGAGCGGACGGGCCGGATCGGGCGCCCAGTCACTCCGGGCCTCCGCAATCTCGACGAACCCCGTCCGGAGCGTGAGCGACGGATGCCCGGTGAAGTTCCCGATCGTCAACATCTCATCCCGGAGTGACGGCACCAACAAGACATCCACCTCGGCGAAGATCCGCGCCATCTCGGCGGCCACCTTCCGCCGGAGCCGGTCGGCCTGCACGAAATCAACCGCCGAGAGAAACCGGGCCTGCCGGAACAGGTTGGGCCAGGCATCGGGCACTTGGGCCGTGAGCGTCTCGGCCTGGCCGCTCAGCACCAACTCCTCGAAGGCCGCGGCACCCTCGCCGAAGAGGATGACGTTGAGCGAACTGTACGGCCAATCCGGGAGCCGGACCTCGACCGGCGTCATGCCTAACGTCGTGACGGCCGCCAGCGCGGCCCGGTCCACGTCGGTGGCCGGCGCTTCCTTCATCCAGCCGGGGAGGTAACCCACCTTGAGGCCGGCCACTGACTGGCCCGCGTCGAAATCGAGCCGGCTCGGCACCGAGGCCACGTCGCCGGCATCGGGCCCGGTAATCGCCTGGAGCACCAGCATCGCGTCTTCGACGCTCCGGGTCATGGGCCCCAGTTTGTCGAGCGACCAGCAGAGCGTCATCGCGCCGGTGCGAGGCACCCGCCCGTAGGTCGGCCGGAGCCCGGTGACCCCGCACCGCATGCTCGGGCTGATGATGCTGCCGCCGGTTTCGCTCCCGATCGAGAACCCGACCAAACCGGCCGCCGTCGCCGCGCCGGGCCCGGCGCTCGACCCCGAGGCACCTTCCTCGAGCACCCACGGATTCATCGTCTGCCCGCCGAACCAGATGTCGTTGAGCGCCAACGCGCCGAGACTCAACTTGGCGATCAACACCGCCCCGGCTTCATGGAGCCGCCTAACAACGGCGGCATCCGCCGCCGGGATCCGGTTCCGATACGGCTCGGCGCCGTAGGTGGTCGGAATCCCGGCGGTGTCGACCAAATCCTTCCCGCCCCACGGAATCCCGTGGAGCGCTCCCCGGTACCGGCCCGCGGCGATCTCGCGGTCGGCCGCTTTCGCTTGGGTCAGGGCCAACTCTCGCGTCACCGTAATGACCGAGCGGATCTTTGGATCGAGCCGGGCAATCCGGTCGAGGTAGATCGTCGTCAGCCGTTCCGACGTGAGGACCCGCCGCTCGATCCAGCGGGACAGCTTGGTGACCGGCGCGTGGGCGATGTCTTCATCCGACGCCGGGAGCGGGCCGGCGGTGTCGGGGCTCCGGACGAACCGGTCCCGCGCGGGGCCGGATGAACCGGCGATGGCCGCGGGATGCCATTGGCTCGCCGGCGCCAGCTCCGGCTCCAGCGCCAACCGTCGAGGGCCGGTGCGGCGCTCGAGATAGGGCGCCATGGCCCGCCGCCAACTGGCTGCCGCCATGGTCCGATCGGCCTCCCGCATTTCGATCTGCAACAGCTTCCCGGCCTCGGCGAACGTGGCCGGGGTCACCTCCGGGCCAACCGGCGGCGCGGTGGCGAAGGCCGGCGGCGCTCCGGGAGCGGGGGTTCCGGTGGTGGCCGGTTCCTGGGCGCGGCAGGCCGCGGCGGCGCCGAGCAGGAGCGGCGCATTGGCAATGAATTGGCGACGAGTGGTCATGATGGGCTCCAGTGAGGGCTTCGGAATCTACCTCCGCAGTGGATATCTTTTGGCCGACCAAGATCGCAACCTGTCCTGATGAAAGGCCACCCGGTGACCCCAGAGCTCCGCGACTTCGCCGCCCGATACACCACCGCGTGGTGCAGCCAGCACGCCGCCAGCGTCGCCGACTTCTTCTCGCCCACGGGCTCGCTCGCCATCAATGGCGCCGCCCCCGCCGTTGGACGGGCGGCCATCACGGCCTCCGCCCAAGATTTCATGACCGCCTTCCCCGACCTGGTCGTGACGATGGACGACCTGATCGAAGACGGCGATCGGCTCCGCTACCACTGGACCCTCACCGGCACCAACACCGGGCCGGGCGGCACCGGGCACCGAGTCCGGATCAGCGGAGTTGAACGCTGGCGGATCGGGGCCGATGGTTTGGTGGCCGAGTCGGAGGGGAGTTTCGACGCCGTGGAGTATCAGCGACAAATCGAGCGCGGCGTGGGAGGCGGCTGATCGGGACGATACGCCTACCTTCTGTTGACGGTCGACACCAGCAATGGTATCCTTGTTTCGACCGCCGACAGGAAGCCCGATGGCTGCTGAATCCCGGCTCGACGTGCTCCAGGGCACCCTCGATCTCCTCGTCCTGAAGATCCTTCACCTCGGCCCGATGCACGGGTGGGGGATCGCCGACCGGCTCCGCTCCGGATCCGAGGAGGTACTCCAGATCGGCCAAGGCTCCCTCTATCCGGCGCTCTACCGGTTGGAGCGGCAGGGGCTGGTTCGATCCGATTGGCAGACCAGCGACAACAACCGGCGGGCCCGGTACTACAGCCTGACCGCCAAGGGCAAGCAGCGGCTCACCGCGGAGCGGGAGGCGTGGCAGCGGATGTCCCGGGCGGTGGAGTTGGTGCTTCGGATGTCGGTATGAAGCGCTTCTTCGGTCTGTTCCGCCGCCGGGCCACCAGTCAGCGCCTCACCGAAGAGTTCGAGTCCCACATCGCGATGGAGGCGGATCACCTCCGCCGGTCGGGCCTGGACGCCGCGGAGGCCGATCGCACCGCGCGAGTTCGGTTCGGCGGCCGAGCCGGTTTCCGCGCGGAGGCGCTGGACGAAGCCCGAAGCCGCCCGATCGAAGACGTGGCGCAGGATATCCGTTACGGGGTTCGAACCCTGCTCCGGACCCCGCGGTTCACCGTGGTTGCCATCGCGACCCTCGCCCTCGGGATCGGCTCGGCGACCGTGTTCTTTTCCGTCGCCGACCATGTTGTGATCCGGGCGCTTCCCTACCCTGACGCCGGCCGGTTGGTGGTCATCCGCGAGATCATCGAAGAGTTCACCGACAAGTATCCCGTTCTCCCCGCCAACGCCGGGCATTTCCTGGAGTGGCAACGCCGCTGCGCCTCCTGTGGGGAATTGGGCGCCTTCCGCCACGTCCCCGTCACCCTGACCGGCGCCGGCGACCCGGAACAGCTGCGGTTGGTCCGAGTGTCCGCGAACCTGCTGCCGATGCTCGGGGCCCGGGCCGCCCTGGGGCGTTTGTTCCTCGCGGACGAGGACCGCACTGGCGCCGGGGACCGGGTGGTGGTGTTAGGCGACGGGTTGTGGCGCCGGCTCGGTGCCGACCCCGGGATCGTAGGCAAAACGCTCACGCTCGATGGCGCCCCGTGGCTCGTGGTTGGCGTGCTGGGGCGCAACTTCAGATTTCCGAATACCCGGGCGCTCGGCGAGCCGGTCGGCCCGAACGCCGACCTCTTCCGACCGTTGGCACTCAGGGACCGGGAGGCCACCACACCCGGCGAATTCAGCTACAGCGTCATCGGGCGACTGGCTCCCGGCATGACGATGGCGCGGGCCGAGTCGGAACTCGCGGGCATCGCCCGGGAACTGACCCGCACCGCGGGCGGTCAACTCACCTTCAAGGCGACGGTCTCCCGTCTCCAGCATCAGGTAGTCGGGAGCGCCGGCAAGCCGCTGCTCCTTCTGTTAGGCGCCGTCGCCGTCGTCCTGCTGATCGTCGCAATTAACTTGGCGCACCTGCTCTTGGCCCGGAACCTGGCCCGGGGGCGCGAGTGGGCGGTCCGGGTCGCGGTGGGGGCGGCGCGGGGCCGCCTGGTGCGCCAAACCCTGACGGAAAGCCTGCTCCTTGCCGTTGCCGGCGGCATCGGGGGCGTGTTGCTCGCCACTTGGGGCCTGGGGGCACTGCTCCGGGCCGCGCCCGCCGACCTGCCTCGCCAAACGGAAATCCACCTCGACCTCCGGGTCCTGCTGGTCTCCCTCGTGGTTACGATGCTGGTCGGCCTCGGTTTCGGGGCGCTGCCCGCCTACCGGTCGAGCGCCGTCGACCCGGCCGACGCGTTGAAAGGCGGCCCCGGCCATCGGCCCGGCGGCAGGCGAACCGGCCGTTCGTTGTTCGGGGGGGATCAAACCGCGAGGTCGGTCCTGCTGCTCTCGCCCACCGGCGGGCGGATCGCGAGTTAGGGGCGGCTGGCCAACATCGACCTGGGAT
>JANPEL010000134.1:0-4706 GCA_031431925.1 Gemmatimonadota bacterium
ACGGTGGATGCGGCGAATGAGACCGCGGGCCGACCGGACGGCACGAAGAAGCATCTTCCGTTCTGGGCGAAAATCCAGCTGGAACTGGCCGCGACCGGACTTTCTCCGGCACCGATCACGGTGATTTTTCAGACTTGGCGCTGTTCTATCCCCGAGACAAAGCCCGGCTCGATCCCAAGCGGGGCCATGAACTGATCCGGACCTATACCCTGGCGTTCTTCGACCAATACCTCCGAGGTCAGCCGTCAGAACTGCTGAGTGACGCCGCCCCGCGTCCGCCGGAGGTGACCTTCCGCGCCGTGCGGAGAACGCCGGCCGAATCGGCGGCGCCTTCCTCCCCGGGCGGACGATAGCATGTCCGGCGTTGCCGCCGTCCGAGCCGTCGACCGGGAGCTCGACGCCTTCGGGCTCACCGATCGGGGCTTGGTCCGGGAGGACAACCAAGACCACTTCCTACTCTCGTCGCTCCACAAGTCGATGCGGGTCCACGGGACCAGTCTGCCGACTTCGGCCGAGTTGGAAGCGCTCGGCCACCGGCTCGCCTTCTTGGCGATCGTGGCCGACGGCGTCGGCGGCTCGACGGCCGGCGAAGCCGCGAGCCGAGCCGCAATTGAGACGATCGCCGGCTATGTGACCACCACGATGCGGTGCTACTACACCGCCGATCCGCATGAAGCGGAGGAGTTCGTCGAGGCGTTGCGCGAAGTCGCGTTCGAAGCCAACCGGGCGGTTATCGACCGAGCCGTGGCCGAGCCGGAGCTTCGCGGGATGGCGACCACTCTGACCTTGGCCATCGGGGTCTGGCCCTCCCTGTTCCTCCTCCAAGTTGGCGACAGCCGGGCCTATCTGCTCCGAGGCGGAGTGCTCCAGCAACTCACCAAGGATCAGACCATAGCCCAGGGTCTCGTCGACCAAGGCGTGATGCGGAAATCGGCGGCCCACCGGAGCCCGCTGGCGCACGTGTTGTCGAGCGCCATCGGGGGCGAGACCGAGCCACTGGTCGATCGGGTGGGGTTGGAGCCTGGTGACGTGGTTCTCCTCTGTTCCGACGGGCTCACGAAACACTTGTCCGACGACCAGATTCGCGACCGGCTCCAGGCGATGACCTCGGCCCGCCAGGTGTGCGAGGATCTCGTCGCCGCCGCCTTGGCGGCCGGCGGGAGCGACAACGTGACGGTGGTGGTCGTCCGGCAACGACCGGGGCAGAATGTCACCCCGTAAGATCCCTGGGCGCCCGATGCCCGATCCGCCAATTCGGCCATCCGACCGGCCGCGCCGTTCGCCCAAACCTCCGCGCCGCGGCCCTCTCGGTCCGCCCAAACACCCCGTTCGGTCACCGACTCCCAACCGGCGGGGGCGGTAACCGGCGGCAAAACCCCGGACGTCCGAGTATTGTTGGGGAAGCCGCATTCGCGGCGTCAGGATTCAAAGCCAGAGAGGAAGACCGGATGCGACACTCGAAACGGGCGGCGCTCGGCGCGTCGATTGCCCGGCTCACCGCGTTGTTGGTTGCCGTCAGCACCGCTCGGCCTGGGGCGATGTCGGCTCAGAGTGGACAAGCGGTGGACCAGGAGTACACCAAGAAGATTAAGGAATACCTCCGCGATCCCCGGATCTCGACCGAACTCGTCGATCATCTTCCCGCCTCGGCCACCGTCCCGACTCCGCTCAAGTTCCTGGGCCGGATCGTGGGCACCCCCGGCGAACTGACCTATGCGAAAGACATCCATCGCTATTTCGAGGCGCTCGACAAGGCCTCGGACCGGGTGCTGACCTGGAGCATCGGGACCACCGAAGAAGGCCGCGAGATGATCGTCACGGCCATCGCCGACGCGGAGACGATTCGGAAACTCAAGCAGTACCGGGGCATGCTGGCCTCGCTGACCGACCCGCGGAGAACCACCGAGGCCGAAGCCCGCCGGATCATCGGGACGGCCAAGCCGATCTACTGGCTCACGAGCGGGATGCACTCGCCGGAGACCGGGGGGCCCGAGATGCTGATGGAGTTGGGCTACCGGCTCGCGGTTGAAGAGACGCCCTACATCCAGGCGATCCGGAAGAACGTGATCACCTTCATTACCCCGGTCATCGAAGTCGACGGCCGCGAGAAACACGTCGATACCTACTACTACAACAAGAAGCAGCCCGCCGGCGCCCAACGATTGCCGCTGATGTACTGGGGCAAGTACGTGGCCCATGACAACAATCGGGACGGGATGGGACAGTTCCTGGCCCTCACCAAGAATGTCACCAAGCTGTTTGTGGAGTGGACCCCGACCATCATGCACGACCTCCACGAGTCAGTCACCTATCTCTACGCCTCGACCGGGACCGGCCCGTACAACGAGTCCCTCGACCCGATTACGGTGGATGAGTGGTGGCTCCTGGCCAAGACTGAGGTCATGGAGATGACGAAGCGGGGCGTGCCCGGGGTGTGGACCTACGGGTTCTACGACGGCTGGGTACCAAACTACATGTTCTTCATTGCCCACACCCACAACGCCGTGGGTCGGTTTTACGAGGTCCAGAGTTACGGGCCGGATACCACGACGATCCGTCCGCCCGCGACGACCACCAGCCGCGAATGGTTCCGTCCGAACCCGCCGCTCGCCTCGATCGCGTGGGGCCCTCGGAATAACACCAACATCCAGCAATCGGCGTTGCTGATTGTGCTGAACCACGTGGCCAAGAACCGGGAGCTCTACCTCGAAAACTATTGGCTCAAGAACAAGCGAGCGGTCGACAAGGGCAAGACCGGCGCGCCCTACGCCTGGGTGATTCCGGCGGGCCAACGACGGAAGGCCGACGCTGCTCAAGCCGTCAACGATCTCCGCCGCCAGGGCCTCGAGATTCACCGGGCCACCGGATCGTTCACCGCCGGCAAGGTCCAGGTCCAGGCGGGTGACTACGTGGTCCGGGCCGACCAGCCGTATCGCACGCTGGCCGAGATGTACTTCTCGATCCAGAACTACGCCCCGGCCAACCCGCGCCCGTACGACGACACCGGGTGGACGTTCGGTCTGATGCGGAATCTGACGATCACCACCGTGGCCGAGAAAACGATTCTGGATCAGCCGATGACGATGATCACGGCCGATGTCCGGGCCGCCGGAGGGATCGACGGCACCGGTCCGGTGGTGATCGTCGACCATACCAGCGACAACAACCTGATGGCGCTTCGGTACCGGCATGTCGGCGTTTCGATGCAGGCAGCCGAGGAGGACTTCCAGGTGGCCGGTCGTTCGTTCCGAGCCGGTGCCTTCATCATCGCCAACGCCGATCGCGCGAAGCTCGAACCGACCCTGATCGAACTCGGCCTCTCGGGTCACGCGGTGGCGGCCGCGCCCGGCGTCAAGAGCCACGACCTCGACGTGCCCCGGATCGGGTACGTCCACAGCTGGCAGCGGACCCAGGACGAAGGCTGGGTCCGGGCCGCGCTCGACACCTATGGGGTTCCCTACCAGTACTTTGCCGATCAGAAACTCGCGCAAGGCAATCTCCGGTCCAAGTACGACGTCATCATCTTTCCGCATGTCGGCGGCAGCGCCACGGCCCAAGTGAACGGCATCGCCAAGACCGGTGCCGCGCCCCTTCCATACCAGAAGTCGGCTGCCACGCCGAATCTCGGTGTCCTCGACCAGAGCGATGACATCCGGGGGGGTATGGGGATGGAGGGATTGCTCGAGCTCGCCAAATTCGTCCAGGCAGGTGGCACGCTGATCGTCGAGGGATCGACCGCAACGATCTTCCCGTCGTACGGCCTCACCCCGGGCGTGACGGTCGAGAGCCCGGCGCAGTTGTTCGTCCGCGGGTCAGTCATGCGAGGGGTCATCGCCGACAAGAAGAGCCCCCTGGTGTACGGGTTCGACGGCGGCAACCTCCCGGTGTACTTCAACCAGGATCCGGTCCTGAATGCCGGTGGCAGCGGCATTCCCGCCGAATTCGCGGCGTTTTTCGGCGGTGGCAATCAGATTCCCGGGGTCGGCCAGAACACCACCCCCATGGCGAGCCGCCTCACGCTCTCGCCGTGGGACGCGGATAGCTCGGCGTCGGACCCCCGGCCGGCGCGCGGCGGGGGCGAGGCCGACCAAATGGCCCAGTTCCGCGAAGTCGCCCGGGCCTTCGGGCTCGGCGGCGACGAAGCCCGGCCCCGGGTGGTGATGCAATTCCCGGTCAACCCCAATGACATGTTGCTATCGGGTACCTTGGCCGGCGGGCAATACCTGTCCGGGCGCGCGCAGCTGGTCGATGCGCCGTTAGGCAAGGGCCATGTGGTGAGCTTTGCGATCCGGCCGTTTTGGCGGTGGCAGACCCAGGGGACCTACTTCTTGGGGTTCAATGCCATCCTCAACTGGAACGACCTCGACGCCGGGAAGGCAAGCCGTCCCGCGGCGTCGGGGAACGACCGGTGAGGGGCTAACCGGCGCGTTGGACGGGGGTGACGCTCAACTCCCGTCCGGCGCGCCGAAGTCGCTCAGGGCTTCACCCAGTTGATGAACCCGGTAATGATCAACGCATTGCTGAAGTCGATGAAGAACGCCCCGACCATTGGTACCACGAGAAACGCCCGCGGTGCCGGCCCAAACCGTTCGACCACGCTTCGCATGTTGGCGACCGCGTTGGGGGTGGCGCCGAGTCCGAAGCCGCAGTGCCCGGCCGCCATCACGGCGGCGTCGTAGTCCCGGCCCATCACCCGGAACGTGACC
>JANPEL010000135.1:0-2510 GCA_031431925.1 Gemmatimonadota bacterium
ACCGTGTGGCGACCGATCGAGAGGTCGGCGGACGCGGTGTCGTAGCGAACCGCCCCGAGCGGAACGGCCGATTCGAAGCGGGCCGGGGGGCGGCCGGCGCGATGCCGGGTCACCAAGAGCTGGCCGGCACCCCCGACCATATAGGTGATGTACCACCACTCGTCGGGGCTCGGGGCCACGTTGAAGTAGTGCCACTCGGCCCAAGTCGAATCAGCGACCGGGACGTGGAACCGGTCGAGTTCGTGGTACAGTTGTTCGGGCGTGGGCCGGGCAAAGCGGCGGTCGTCCGGGCTATCGTCCCACGATCCGGCCACTACGTTGAGGCCGGCGCCGACGGCCCGTGCGCCCGAAGGCAGTTCGCCGCCGGCACGAAGAGTCAGCAGTTGGCCGCCCCGCTCGAGGTAGACCAGTTTGTGTTCGATGACCGGCGACGTGGCGCGGATGACGTCGTCGAGCCGTTTGCCGCCGACCAACTGCCGCTCCAGAAACCGGGCCCGGTCGATTCCGAAGAAGAGCCCGCCCATCGAGCCAGTGCGGAGTCCCTCGAGGTCGATGCCTTCGGGCAGCACGGTCACCTGCCCGCCGCCGACCAGGTTCACGTCGCGCGATTGGATCAGCATCGCTTCGCCGACCGAGAGGAGCACCATCATCACGCCGGCGCCGACCGCGAATCCGAACCACAACACCATTGCCCGGCCCGGCTTCACGAAGAGATGACGGAACGCCAGCGTCAGGACCGTCCGAAAATCAGCCCGGGGCACGCTCGTCCTTGTTGACTCGCCCATCGAGCAGCGAAACCCGGCGGGCGGCCCGGCCGGCCAACCGTTCGTCGTGGGTCACGACGACCACGGTCACGCCGTCATGATGAAGCTGGTCGAACAGGCCGAGAATCTGGTCACCCGTCACGGCATCGAGTTCGCCGGTGGGTTCGTCGGCCAGAATGAGGGCGGGGCGGTTGGCGAGGGCCCGGGCAATGGCAACCCGCTGCATTTCGCCGCCGGAGAGTTGGGTGGCCCGATGGTCGATCCGGTCGGAGAGACCGACGTAGGCGAGGAGTTCGCGAGCCCGAGCGGAGCGGTCGGCTCGCGACGCGCCGGCCTCCGCCATGGGGAGTTCGACGTTTTCGCGGGCGGTGAGGACCGGCATCAGGTGGAAGCGCTGAAAAATGAACCCGACTTTGGTGAGCCGAAGCGTGGTGAGCTCCGAATCGGAGAGCTGCTCGACGGCGGTGCCCATCAGTTCGAGCGACCCGCTGGTGGGCTGATCGAGTCCGCCGAGGAGTTGGAGCAGGGTTGATTTGCCGCTGCCGGAGGGCCCGGTGATGGCCAGGTACTCGCCCTCGTCGATATCGAGGGACACGCCCCGTAGGGCGGAGACCGGGCGGCCGTTGATCGAATAGGTCTTCGCGAGATCTTTTGCCGCGACCACCTTCATGTGGCGGGCACCGGCTCGGACACCGGGACGGCGATCGCCTGGCAGGCATTGAGGCCCGGAGGGCACACTCCCACCCTCAGGGTGCCCTCGATCCGGCCTTGGCCTCGGGCCAGGCGGACTCTAGGCGGGGCGACAAAGTAAGCACTGTCCGGGGTCATCGAGGGAGAATCGAGGGTCAGGCGGCCGCCGCCCTCGAGTTCGATGGTCGGTTTGAGCCTTGAGTTGATTCGGGCGCCGGTGGCGGGATAGAGCACCAAGTCGAATGCCTGGCCAACCGGCTCGACGACGAGGCGCATCAGCCCGGGTAGGGAGTTTGACCGGTCGGTGCAGCCGACGCCCAGGCCTGCCAGCGCCACCAAAATGAGGAATGACTTCATTGGGGGAATCTAGTCAGTTCGCACCGAACGCCCCCCGTCACTCCATCGCGACCGGCCGAAGGTGGTCCGGCAGGCGTCGGGACTGCCATTCGCGTTCGGCCTGGGGGACCGGAGCGGCAGTCGCTGCGTAGGCGGCCGCGTGCCGGGCGTGGGCGGCCATGTGGGCGGTTCCAGCCGCGTGACCGGCGGCGCGGGCGGCAGCCCGGGCTGGGCCTTCGTCGGCATCGCGGGCAGCGGCATGGGCGGCGACCGCAGCAGCGCGGGCAGCGCCACACCGGATTTCGCCGCGGGCCCAGGCCCGAGCCGATTCGAGGGCCTGGCGGGGGCGGTCGTCCTCGGGGCGCTGGGCTTCGAAGTGCTGGAGGACGTGCTCAGCGCAGTCGGCGGCCCACCACGCCAAGGCTTTGTGGTCGTTGGCAGCAACCGTTTTGGCGGGTTTGGCAGTCATGCGCTTTTCTGCTTTGGGAGACAGCGGCGGTCCCGACGATCGTTCGAGAATACCACGCATCCACGAGATCCGCGAGCCACGACTGGGGCCACCGGCGGTGATGCTTTGATGCTTGCAAAGAAGCGTCCATGATGCTAGCGTCCAGGATGCGGACGACGATTACACTGGACGACCAGATCGCCAAGGCGCTCAAGCACGCGGCGCATCGCTCCGGCAAATCGTTCAAACAGGTGGTGAACGAGGCCCTGCGG
>JANPEL010000136.1:0-3499 GCA_031431925.1 Gemmatimonadota bacterium
ACCGCCAACTCGCCTCGAGGTTCGGATCGTCGGGGAAGCGCATCACCAGCATGCCCTCGATCTGCTTCACCATCCCCATCAGCGCCGAGGCGAGAGCGCCGAGTTCCCCGCGGGCGCCGGTGTGCGCCTCGCGACCGGCATAGACGGCGGCGGCAAGCCGATCGTACTCCGCCAACTGCACGGTCAGTGCCAGCACGGCGTCGTCAGGACCTGAGTTTGCCCGGGCTATCGGTCGGGCCCTGCAGGAGAGAGATTAGCACGGCGGAGACATACAAATGTTTGCAGACGGACGGGCGCGAACAGGGCCGGTTTGACAAGTCGCGGCCGCGCCCCGATGTTGATCGATGGACGGCGCGGCCGCTCGATTCCGAGTGGCGCCCGCCGCTGAAACATGATCCGTTATGCCGCAACCCTACCACCGACTGCAGGCTGGCGGCCGCCCAGCGGGACCTGTTTGACTTCATTGAGGTGTGGTGCAATCGGCAACGGCTGCACTCGACGCTCGGCTATCTCAGCCCAGTGGCCTACGAGGAATCCCTTCTCGGGCAGGCGCATGCGGCCTCACCAATTGTCCGTAGAATCGGGGCAAGTCCATGTTTCAACGGCGTCACGCTCACCACATCGTCCTCGTCGCACTGGCGATCACCTCAGCCTGCGGAACCCCTCCTGCCCAGAAGGCTCCCGCCGACAAACCTTCTGCGCCCGCAGCGGAGAAGGGGGCCGTCGCGATCATTGGTACCGGCACGCTCGCCGGAGCCCTTGGACCCGCGTTGGGTGCGCAGGGTTATCGAGTGATCTACGGCAGCCGCGACCCCGGTCGTGATGCGGTGCGCGCGCTGGTGCAGCGGTCCGGGCCTAACGCGTCGGCGGTCAGTCAGTCCGAGGCCGCGTCGCAGGCGCCAGTGGTCGTGCTCGCGGTCCCCGGTGAAGTGGTCGTTGAGGTCGCGGGCACCCTGGGTGACCTGGGCGGCAAGGTCGTCATCGACGTCAGCGGCGGCGATAAGAAGGTGGCGCCAGATGGCTACCAGGAACTCACGTCCGACAGCGCGCGGGCGGAGCGCATCCAAGCACGGCACGCGACCATGCGCGTGGTCAGGATCAATCTGCCGAACATCGTCTACTTCATGGATCCGCTGCTCACGAAGACGCGGGCCACCGTGTTCGTCGCCGGCAACGATCCAAAGGCGCGAGAGACGGTGGCGAACCTCCAGTTCGACCTTGGCATCGATCCGTGGGACGCGGGGCCAGTGCGTTTCGCGCGTTTGTTCGACGCGTTCAATACCCTGGCAAACATTCCCGGGCAGCAGCGGCGCGCTGAGGGTTATCAGCTGGTGATGATGCCCACCGTTCCCTTCTCGTGTTTCTTCGACATGGTGCAGTTCTTCGGGTTCGGGGAGCCCGCTGAGTTGAAGCAGCTTCCGACGTTTCTGCGGCGCGAGCCGGCGCCGACCTGTGAGGAGTGGATGCGCCGCCTTCCGCCGATGGGGCCACCACCTCAGTGACGACGGATAACGTCGCCGTCGAACGCGCGGACTACCTGCGCCTGCGACGCGTGGACGGGTCCGGGTGTCATCAGCGATCGAATGACTCCTGCGATCGTGCCCGGGTCGTGCACGTGAATGTCGTGACCACGTCGTTCGGCGAGAACCTGCGTGCGCCGACAGGAGGCCGTCAGAAGTTCATGCCGCAACGCGCGCCATTGATCGTCGACCACCCCATGGAACGGCGCCTAACTTGGGTTGCTGCTGTACGCGGCGACCGAGGTATTGTGATCAGGACGACTTGTGGTGCGGTCGCCGCGCAGCAGAACCCAGTTTCGCTATGCCGCCTCGAACTCCCTTGATTTACGATGGCCGCCCGGCCGGCTAGTTTCCCGGAGTCCTCGCGGAGGCCGGAATGACCACCTTTGTGCTACCGAAGGAGCGCGCGATGAAGTACGTCGATGGATTCGTGATTCCGATCCCGAAGAAGAACCTGGCCGCCTACCTGAAAATGGCCAAGGTGGGGGCCAAAGTGTGGCGGGAGTACGGCGCGCTCGAGTACCGGGAATGCGTCGGGGACGATCTGAAGATCAAGGGGATGCTCACGTCGTTCCCGGGGAAGTTCAAGCTCAAACCGACCGAGACCATCGTCTTCTCGTGGATCGTCTACAAGTCGCGGGCCCATCGCGACCGGGTGAACGCGAAAGTGATGAAGGACCCACGGATGAACAATTTTGACCCGAAGTCGATGCCCTTCGATGTCAAGTCGATGCTGATGGGCGGGTTCACGGTCATCGTTGATCGCTGACCGGCGAGGGATGGCGGCCAAGCTCCCGTTTCAGCCGTTCGCACTCGTCCTTGCCGTGCCGGTGGTCCTGGCGGCGCTCGGCGCAGAGGCTCCGCGCCCAGTCCGCGACGCCGCCATCGCCAACGACCAGCGCCGATCGAACTCGTCGCCGGCACGACGCACCGGCTCCGCTTCATCAGCATCGGCGCGGTGACCATCAAGCGGGTCCGGCTCCTCGAGGGTGACACGGTCCTCCGGTCACCACGCGGGTCCGGTACGGGTGCGACGGCGACCGCGGAGCCGCTAGGCCCGCTTGTCGCCCCAGAGCATCTGGCGCTCCCGGTCCTCGAACGACGCGATCTCGGCCGCCCCCCGCCGCGCCGTCAGGAGCGACACCGCCATCCCGACCACGAACGACAACGGAATCGTGACCAGGGCCGGATTCTTGAGCGGAAACCACGCCGTCTCGTGCTTCAGGATATCGATCTGGATCGTGGGGGAGAGATAAATCAGGACCAACGTCGTTAGCGTCCCGACCACCATACTGGCCAGGAGGCCCATGGTGGTGGCCCGCCGCCAGAACACCCCCAGGCAAAGCGCCGGGAAGTTGCCGCTGGCCGCGATCGCGAACGCCAGCGACACCATGAACGCCACGTTCTGGCCCTTGAACGTGATGCCGAGCCCGATCGCCACGACGCCGAGGACCACCGTAGCGCCCCGGGCAATCCGGAGTTGCTCGTCCGCCCCGGCATGCCCGCCTCGAAACACGTTGACCCAGAGGTCGTGCGACAACGCGGCGGCCCCCGACAGCGTCAGCCCGGCCACCACGGCGAGAATCGTGGCGAAGGCCACGGCGGCGATGAAGCCCAGGAAGGGCGTGCCTCCAAGCACCTCCGCCAGAAGCGGGGCGGCCATGTTGCCGCCTTTGTCGACCGCCCGAATCGCGTCCGGACCGACGAGCACCATGGCCCCAAACCCGAGAATGAACGTCAGCAGGTAGAACCCGCCGATCAGGCCGGTGGCATAGAACACCGACTTCCGGGCCGCCTTGGCGTCCGGCACGGTGAAGAAGCGCATCAGGATATGCGGCAGGCCCGCCGTGCCGAACATCAAGGCCATGCCTAACGAAATGGCATCGAGGGGGTTGGCCACCAATTTACCGGGCGCCAGTACGCTGCTTCCGTATTTCGCGGCCGCGGCGGCAAACAAGGCCGTTGGGCTCATCCCGAAC
>JANPEL010000137.1:0-1937 GCA_031431925.1 Gemmatimonadota bacterium
CACGGGTGGCTCGGTGGCGGCGGCGGCGGTTTCCATCACCTGCCCGTTGCCGAACTATCCGCTGACCTACGCCTGGAGCGCTCCGGCGGCCGGCAGCATCACCCTCACCGTCGGCATCGACCTTACGGTCCGGAATGACCCGCTGAACAACGGCGCGGCCGCCGACCGGATTGGCGCCTTCCAGGGCACGATCAACTACGGAACCCGGGTTTCGGCCCCGGTCTGCTCGGCCAACTCGGCCGCAGGCTTCTCGGGTGTTGTGAACACGGCTGGCGCGGGTGCCATCACCGCGGTGTTGACGAACACGACCGGTGCGGCGGGTAACGTCACCCTCTACACCTGTACGTTCACCTACGGCGCCGGGACGACCACGTTGTCGGCCGCCGCGGGCAGTCACTTGGCCGGCGACCAGACCGGCTACGACTTCACCAGCTTGGTCAGCATCATCACGAACCCGATCCCGTAACGGATTGGTTGAAGGGGGGAGCCGGGTTCCAACGAACCCGGCTCCAACTTCGAACTCACTTTTCTTGGAGTACATGACATGACGCGTTCTAGTTGGAAGAAGCTGGCGCATCCCCTGGGCCTCACGGCCCTCGCGGCCGCGACGCTGCTCTCCGCCTGCTCGCGCGATGAGGATCTGAGCGGCCCGGTCGTCAAGCCCGAGTCCAAGCTCCAAATCGCCCTCGAGGTGTCGCGTTTCGACGCGGCCCCGGGCCAGCGGATTGCCGTCGCCATTGCCGGCATGCCGAAGTTCGGCGCCCTCGGCGCCATCCAAGGCACCCTGCGTTTCAATCCCACCATGCTGCGCTACGTCGGCCAGGACTCCGACGCGCAGGTTGCGTCGCTGGTCAATGCCGGCGCGGCGACCCGTGGCACCCTTGCGGTCGTCACGGTGAACCTGGCGGCCAAGCCGCTGGCTCGCCGGACCGCGGTGCTGCATTTCGAAGTGCTCGGCGGCAACTACGCCTCGACCCTCGGGTACGAACTGTCCGCCGCGGCCAACCCGAAGAACGACACCCAGTACGAACGGGCCGACTTCATCGGCGCCGTGCCGGCCACTGACTTGGCGCCGAGCGATGCCGCCAAGATCATGACGTTGCAGGATTGGGCCTCCGCGGTCATGCCCGAGTGGGTGGACGGCCGGAACGGCAAGATCTTCGGCGTCCCGGGCGAGCTCCAGTCCGGCTTGCTCTATGGCGACACCAGCCTCGACGGCAACATCAACGCCTTCGACGTGCTGTTCATTTCCCAGGTGGCGGCCAACCTGCTCGAGCCGATCGTTGGCACGGCGGCGCCGGATCGTGACTTCGTCATCGCCGGCAATGTGGCCCCGGCCAACCTCCCCGGCCTCGGTGAGGCCGGGGACGCCGTTCCGCCCGGCGTCAGCGGCAGTTCGAGCAACATCGACACGCGTTCGATCAACGTGTTCGATGCCCTCGATATCGCCAACGACGTTGCCGCCTTCCTCGGCGGTTTGCCCGATCCGACCCCGGTCGTCCGGTCGGTCATCCCGGGCCGGGAAGCGTCGCAGTTCGGTCGCCCGACCTCGACGGTCAGCTGCCCGATCCTGGCGAGCCGGACGTTCTTCCGTGACTCCGTCTATGTGATTCCGAACGGCGCCAGCGCGACCGACGTCTGCAACGTCGGTACCAACGATGGCAGCGGAGCCAACACCGTCTTGACCGTGCAGGCGGGTACCCGGATCGAGCTCGGCTCGACCCGGACCTTGGTCATCAACCGGAACGCGCAGATTCAAGCCGTCGGGACGCTGGCTGAGCCGATCACCTTCACGTGCTCCGGTGTGCCGACCAACGGCTGCTGGGGCGGCTTTTACATCAACGGCAACGCCTCCATCAACAACGGCACGGCCACCAGCCCGGCGATTGCGGGCCGGCAGACCGGCGGTGCGCTGGAAGCAATCGGTGAAGGCAACA
>JANPEL010000138.1:0-2617 GCA_031431925.1 Gemmatimonadota bacterium
CATTGCGACAATGCGCCCTGCGAGCCGGTCTGTCCGGTGTACGCCGCCTACCATACGCCCGACGGGCTCAACGGCCAGGTGTACAACCGCTGCGTCGGGACCCGCTATTGTGCCAACAACTGCCCTTACAAAGTGCGGTACTTCAACTGGTACGCCTACGCCAAGAAGGCCTTCCCCGAGCCGCTCAACCTCCAGCTCAATCCCGATGTCACGGTCCGGGCCCGGGGCGTCATGGAGAAGTGCACCTTCTGCGTCCAGCGGATCCGGGGCGCGCAGCACCAGGCGCGGCTCGAAGATCGGGGACTCCGCGATGGCGACGTGATTACGGCCTGCGCTCAAGCATGCCCGTCCGGCGCCATCACCTTCGGCGACATGACGAACCCGGACAGCCGGGTCGTCAAGGCGGCCAAGAACCACCGAGGCTATCACGTGCTCGAAGAAGTCAACGTACGACCGGCCGTGACCTACCTCGCCAAGGTCGTTCCCGGATCGGAGGCCTGACGCGATGACCGCCACGATTCACGATCCTTCCCGGCCCGCCATGACGCACGCGGAGGTCACCCGCGACGTCGTCAATACCCTCCAGACGCCAAGCCGGGGCTACTACATGGCCCTGTTCGCGGCCATCGGCATGTTCTTGATCGGTGCCGCCACCTTCGTGGCGTTGCTGAAAGAGGGCCTCGGCTTGGCCGGCTACAATCCGCCGGTCTTCTGGTCCGTCTATATCACGACGTTTGTCTTCTGGGTCGGTATCGGTCATGCCGGCACCCTGATTTCGGCCATCCTGTTCCTGTTCCGGTCTCCGTGGCGAACGGCCGTCTACCGGTCCACCGAGGCCATGACGGTGTTTGCCGTCATGACGGCTGGTCTCTTTCCGATCATCCACATCGGACGCCAGTGGATCTTCTACTGGCTCTTGCCGTACCCGAACCAGCGCTGGCTCTGGCCGAACTTCAAGTCACCGCTGATTTGGGACGTCTTCGCGATTTCGACGTACCTCACGGTGTCGACGACGTTCCTGGTTGTCGGCCTGGTCCCGGACATCGCCGCGGTTCGCGACAAGATGACCGGCTGGCGGAAGAAGCTCTACGGGGCCCTGTCGATCGGCTGGACCGGGGCCGATTCCCAGTGGCGCCACTACAGCCGCGGGTATCTCTACCTCGCCGCCCTGGCCACTCCGCTGGTGCTCTCGGTTCACTCGGTCGTCTCCTGGGACTTCGCGATGTCGGTCATCCCGGGCTGGCACGGGACGATCTTCGCCCCCTATTTCGTGGCCGGCGCCATTTACTCCGGCATCGGCATGGTGCTCACTCTGGTCATTCCGCTCCGGCGGGTGCTCAAGATCGAGCACCTGATTACCGAGTATCACTTCGACAACCTGGCCAAGCTGACCCTGCTCACCGGGACGATTCTGTTCTACGCCTATGGCATGGAATACTTCGTGGCCTGGTATAGCGGGAACACGTTCGAGCAGGAAACCTTCTGGCGCCGGGCGTTCGGCCCCCAGTGGTGGTCGGGGTGGACGATGATCATCTGCAACGCCTTCGTGTCGCAGTTGCTCTGGTTCCGGAAGATTCGGCGAAGCCTGACCTCGTTGTTCATCATCTCGATCTTCATCAACATCGGGATGTGGTTCGAGCGCTACGTCATTATTACCTCGTCGCTTTCCAACGACTTCCTTCCCTTTGCTTGGGGCCAGATGAACCCGACCTGGGCTGACTGGGGCATCCTGGTCGGCTCGTTCGGCTGGTTTGGGATGTACTTCCTGCTCTTCGCGCGGACCTTCCCGGTCGTCGCGATTCAGGAGATCAAGGAGATGATTCCGATGCCGCGTCGAAAGGGGGGAGCACACTGATGGCCAAAGCCGTTTCGGGCGTGCTGGCCTCGTTCAAATATGAAGACTCCGCCGTCGATGCGATCAAGGGCTTGAAGGCCAAAGGCTTCAAGGACCTCACGGTGTACTCGGCCGCGCCGAATCACCACATCGAAGAGGCCCTCGATCAACCCGTCAGTTGGGTTCGGGCCTTTACCCTGATCGGCGCGCTGACCGGCTGCGCCGCCGGTTTCGGGATGTCGATTTGGATGGCCGCGGACTGGCCGCTCCTAGTCGGCGGCAAGCCAATCGTCGCCATTCCGCCGTTCGTCGTGCTGGGGTTCGAACTCACGATCCTGTACGGCGCGCTCTCCACCGTCGCGGGGGTCATTATTCTCTCGGCGATGAAATCTCTGAAGGGGCGGGCCTATAAACCCGAGTTCAGTGATGACACCATCGGGCTGTTCGTCCCCTGCCCGCCGGAGCAACGCGGCGCCGTTCGCACGTTCCTCGAGGGAACCGGGCCGGAGGAGGTCACCGAACATGGCTCGTAAATCCTGGCTCACGCTCCTGGTGGTCGGGAGCCTCTCGGGGTGCAACTGGTACTACAATACGTTGCCGTCTCCCGACGACCTCATGAAATTGGTCCCGTGGTTCGATCACATGATCAAATCCCCGGCGGTTGGTCCCTACAAACGGTCCGACATCCCGCGCAACACGCCGCCCGGCACGGTCCCGATCACCGGAGGCGAGGCCGATTGGAATACCGGGAATCTGACCGGGCCGATCCCGCTCTACGGATTC
>JANPEL010000139.1:0-2592 GCA_031431925.1 Gemmatimonadota bacterium
CCAGCTCCCGTCCCTCAGTGTCGAGCTGGAAGTGAATCCACTTGAGCAGGTGCGACCCCACCAGGTTCTCGAAGCGGGGTCCTTCCTCGGGGACGATGCTCCAGTCGTAGTGATAGTGTTTCTGCTCCTGTTTGACGGCGCGCAGTCGCGGCGCGCCGAAGGGAGGCAGGCGGTAGATGGCATAGAGCCGTTCGAAGATGTCGAGCCACCGGGTGACCGTCTGATGGTTGAGCTCGAGATCCTCGCGAAGGGCGTTCCGCGAGAGGGGGCTGCCGACGCGGTCAGGCAGGGCCAATGCCAGCCGTTCCAATGCGCCGAGGTCGCGGACTGACTCGAGGGAGGTGACTTCCTCCCGCACCAAGCGGCTGCGGTACTCGATGGACCACCGCCGGGCCCGGGCCGCCGAGCCCCCGAGAAAGGGCTCGGGGAATCCGCCGAGGGTGAACAAGGCGGTCAGGTCTCCTGGTGCGGTGGTCCGGAGCTCGGCCCACGACAGCGGGTGAAGCCGGAGGTAGTGATAGCGGCCCTGGAGTGAATCACCGCCAAACCGGTAGAGATCGAGCCGGGCGCTTCCGGTCACCAGGATTTGCCGCTCCGCGCCGAACTCGTCGTAGAGTCCCTTGAGAAAGTTCCGCCAGCGGCGATTCTTGTGGAGTTCGTCGAAAACCCAGAATCGGGTATCGGGCAACTCCCGGCGGAGGATTCGCTCCCGCTGGGCCGGCACGTCCCAGTTGAGGTAGCCCTCAGGGGTGGGAAAGAGTGCTTTGGCGAGCGTGGTCTTGCCGACCTGACGCGGCCCGCCGAGGAAGACCATTTTTTCCCGGAGGTCGGCGGCGATCTGGGTCTGGAGGTAGCGGCGCATGATCAGAGTTTACCACGATAGATCGTGAATTACAAGCGTGTGTTTCACGATACGTCATCAATTGCCCGGGGACCGCGGCACCGGCCGCGGGGTCTAGACCGGCTCGGACACCCGGATCTCGCGGGCCTTGGCGACCAACGCCCGAAACTCGGGGTCTTCGCGGTACCGGACCATGAACGGGTCCCACTCGGCCCACCAGCGATCGTTGGTGAGCCGCGGTCGATCGCGATCCCCATCCAGTGGTGGGCCTGGTCCCGATCATTCCCGTGGGCGTACAGGTCGGCCACCCACGCCGCCCGGTCGTCGGAATTGTTCATCCAGTCCGCCAGCTCGGTACTCAACTGAGGCGCCTGCCGCGGGGGCCCCTCCAGCGCCTGGATCCAGAGGTTGGCCATCTCCCGGTACATCGGGGCGCCCTCTCCCACCTTGGGGTCCTTCAGGTAGGGCACGGCCTCGCGCGCGCGCCCGCAGCCGATCAGGACAACGCCGGCCTGATATCGACCAAGCCCCCAGTCCAACCGGCCGAGCTCGTGGGCCGCGATCACCGCGGCGTCGGTGCGGCCGGTCCACTGGAGGACCATCACCCGGAGGTACAACAGGACGTCGTCGTGGGGGGAGCGAGTGGCCGCCTCGTCGCTCAGCGCGACCGCTTCGTCGGTCGCGTCAGCGGTGGCCACGTGGTATGCCAGGTAACCCAGTGATTCGGCCTGGGCGCAATTCGGGGAGCGCGATCGCGCGCTCCGGTGGCTGGAGGAGGGAGTGCGGCGGCGGTCCGGGTTTGCGGTGTTCAGTCTCGTCCACCCGTGGCTCGCACCCCTACGAGGTGATCCACGGTTCGAACAAATCCTCCGGACGGTCGGCCTCCGAGGCCGACCTCGGTAGACCAGCCGGCAGATCACGGCACAGGACTGTCCCCCGTCTGCGACATCGGGATCGATTGGATGACGCCATCATCATCGAGTGCCGAGTGCCGAGTGCCGAGCGCCGAGCCCGCTACCCGCCGCACACTTCCCTGAAGTAGGTTGGCAGATCAATCGCCAGGGCGGTGTCCGTGCCTGGAGGGGCCCAGCGCAACGTCGCATCGGCGATGGCCGGCTTCTGGTCGCTGGGAGACCACACCTCCACCACCCGAGCATCGAGGTCGATGATCCAATAGGTCGGGATGCCCGACCGTTGGTATCGCCGCCGTTTGGTGACCCGGTCGTAGCGTGCGGTCGAGGGCGACAACACTTCGGCCACCAGGATCGGGATGCTGAACTCAGCCCAGTCGATCGGCTCCCGCCCGTCGATCAACCCGCCGACGAATAGATCGGGCTGCACCAATTGTCCCGAGCGGAGATCCAAGTCTGCGGGAGCGAAGCAGACGGCCCCAAGGCAGTGGGCGCGGACAAAGGGATCGACGGACCGGAACAAGGACGCCACCGCTCGCTGATGCAGACCGCGCGGGCTCGGACTCACCAGCAACTCGCCGTCGACCAACTCGTAACGGTTGCCGTCGTCCGGGAGGGCCAGCACGTCGTCTCGGGTCCAGGTCCTGGCAAAATCCGGCATAACCATACGGTACGCTCGGCGGAGGTGGTTGCGCAACTCGGCGACATCCCGCCAACTTGGGCCCGGCGGTGTCCAACCGCGTAACCGAATTAGGCCGAGTTCCAAGCAAACGAACGGAGGAGTCTCCAGCCATGAGCGGACTCGGTGGCCCAACCCCGCTGAAACGATTCGAGGGCCCG
>JANPEL010000140.1:0-3041 GCA_031431925.1 Gemmatimonadota bacterium
CTCACCGGTCGCCGGCCGCCCGGCGCTCGCGAACCCACATTCGCGCGCGATCATTGCACGGCTCCCGCGCCCGCGAGCAGTTCGATCAGACGGGGCAGGGGGTTGGTGAATCGACCTGGATCGGCGTACGTTACGTTTGTCATGATCGGCCACCGGACTCCGCCAAAGCGACCATGCCCCCGTTCTACTACCGCCTGACCGACGGGATTCGCATCACCGTGCGACCCACGTTCCTGCCCGGGCAGTCCCGCCCGTCGCTGGGCCATTTCGTCTTCGCCTATTCGATCCGGATTGAGAATGTCGGCGCCGCCCCCGCCAAGCTGCTCACCCGGCTCTGGCGGATTCACGACTCCGTCGGACTCGGCGAAGATCACGAGGTCAAAGGCGACGGGGTCGTCGGCGAGCAGCCCCGGATCGAGCCGGGCCGGACCCACGAATACCAGAGTTACTGCATCCTCAAGAGTCCTTCAGGATTCATGGAGGGGCACTATGAGTTCCTCCGGGACGACGGCACCAGGTTCCTGGCCCAAGTCCCCCGTTTCAACCTCGATGCCACCGCCGAGGCCGATCGCCACTAGCTTGGCCTAACCGGCTGGCCTCGCTACATTTTTGCCCGTCCGGATCGTTCATCCGCACGGGCAATTTCTCATCTCAACCCTGACCCTTTGGACCGATAGCCCTCCTATGCTCAACAAGATCACCGTCGTCGGGGCCGGCAATGTCGGCGCAACGGCCGCCCAGCGCCTCGCCGAAAAGAACCTGGCCCGCACCATCGTCATGGTCGACGTCGTCGAGGGCGTTCCCCAGGGCAAGGGTCTCGATCAATGGCAGTCTGGGCCGATCGAGGGCTACGACACCCGGATCGTCGGCACCAACAGCTACGACCTCGCGGCCGGCTCCGAGATCTTCGTCGTCACCGCCGGCATCGCGCGGAAGCCCGGCATGAGCCGGGATGACTTGGTCAAGACCAACGCCGGCATCGTCTCCACCGTGTCCAAGGAAATTGCCCGGGTCGCTCCGAATTCGATCATCATCGTGGTCTCCAATCCCCTCGACGTGATGTGCTACGTGGCCATGAAAGCCAGCGGGTTTCCCCGCGAACGAGTCATCGGGATGGCCGGTGTACTGGACACCGCTCGCTACCGGATGTTCCTGGCCGAGGCCATGGACGTGTCCGTCGAAGACATCCAAGCCATGGTCTTGGGCGGCCACGGCGACACGATGGTTCCGCTGGTGTCGTATACTACGGTTTCCGGCATCCCGGTTCGGCAGCTCCTGGCCGAGGACAAGTTGGCCGCGATCGTGACCCGGACCCGGAACGGGGGGGCCGAGATCGTGGCGCACCTGAAGACCGGTTCGGCGTACTATGCCCCGAGCGCGGCGGCCGTCCAGATGGTCGAAGCCATCGTGCTCGATAAGAAGCGGATCCTCCCGTGCGCGGTCTGGCTCACCGGGGAATACGGCCTCAAGGACGTCTTCTGCGGCGTCCCGTGCAAGCTTGGGAAGAACGGCCTCGAACAGATCATTGAGGTCACCCTGACGGACCAAGAGAAGAAGGATCTGCACACCTCCGCCGAGGGGGTTCGTTCGATGCAGGCGGCGGTCGGGGCCTGATGTCGGCCCCCTCGGTCCCGGCGGCGGGACCGGCTGGCAGCTGGCTGGTCCGGTTCTACGCCTCGACCATTGGACGGAAGGTCGTCATGGCGGCTACCGGCATCGTGCTGGTCGGCTTCATCACGATCCACATGATCGGGAACTTGCTGGTGCATCGCGGTGCGGCCGCCATGAACGGGTATGCCGCGCTGCTCCAGAGCTATCCGGCGCTGGTCTGGGGCACTCGGGCCGTGGTCCTGGTGGCGTTGGTGTTCCACGTCCACGCCGCCCTGACGCTTTCCCGTCGGGCCAGAGCGGCCCGGCCGGAGCGGTACGCAAAGCTCAGGCCCCAGGTCTCGACCCTCGCGGCCCGCCTAATGCGGATCGGAGGGCTGCTGCTGGCCACGTTCGTCGTCTTCCATATCCTCCATTTCACGACCGGCACCATTCTCCCGTCTTTGTTCGTCAAGGGCGAACCCTACGAGAACGTGGTTCGGAGCTTTTCGGTGGTCTGGGTGGCCCTGTTCTACCTCGTGTCCATGGCGGCGCTGGCTCTGCATCTCCACCACGGGATCTGGAGCATGTTCCAAACCCTCGGTGCCAATCACCCGAACGTCAACGGCGTCCGGCTCCGGCTAGCCTGGTTCATCTCGGTCTTCATTCCCCTCGGCTTCGTGTCGATTCCGCTGGGTGTGCTCTTCGGATTGGTTCGGTAACTCATGGAACTCAACGCCCGGATTCCGGCCGGTCCGCTGGAGCAGAAGTGGGACCGCCACAAGTTCGACTTGAAGCTGGTCAGCCCGGCCAACAAGCGGAAATACAGCGTCATCGTCGTCGGTTCCGGGTTGGCCGGCGCCTCGGCGGCCGCCTCGCTCGGCGAATTGGGCTACCAGGTCCGCTGCTTCTGCTTCCAGGATACGCCGCGCCGGGCCCACAGCATCGCGGCGCAGGGCGGGATCAACGCCGCCAAGAATTACCAGAACGATGGCGACAGCGTCTACCGGCTGTTCTACGACACCATCAAGGGCGGGGACTTCCGGGCCCGCGAAGCCAACGTCTACCGGCTGGCCCAGGTGTCGACCGATATCATCGACCAGTGCGTGGCCCAGGGCGTCCCGTTCGCGCGGGAGTACGGGGGCCTGCTATCGAACCGGTCGTTCGGCGGTGCCCAGGTGTCCCGGACGTTCTACGCCCGAGGCCAGACCGGCCAGCAGCTCCTGTTAGGCGCCTACAGTGCGCTCGAACGGCAGATTGCCGCCGGATCGGTCACCATGGTGCCCCGGACCGAAATGCTCGACCTGATCGTCACCGACGGGCGTGCCACCGGCATCGTGACCCGGGACTTGGTGACCGGGGCCATCGAGTCCCATTTGGCAGATGCGGTAATCCTGGCCACCGGCGGCTACGGCAACGTGTTCTACCTCTCAACCAACGCCAGGGGCTGCAAC
>JANPEL010000141.1:0-3264 GCA_031431925.1 Gemmatimonadota bacterium
GGCCGTTGTGATGGACGTTGTTGCGGAGCACCCGGGTGTGGGACCCGATTCGAATCCCACCGGCGGCATTGGCGGTGACCTCGTTGTCCTCGATGAGCCAGCCGGTGGTGACAGCCCCGGCTTCCCACATGTGCCCCGCGAGAATGGCGGCCGACTGCAGGGGCCCTCGGTACCCCCGGATCACGAGCCCGCGGATCGTCACGTCGGCCGGAAATGGCGGCCCAGCCGTCACCCATCAAAGGCGTAGCGCACCGCATTCCCGCCGTCGAGGATCGCTCCCGGCTCGCCAACGAACGTATTGCCGGATTTGGGCCGAATCCTCTGGCCCCGATGGAGGCCGGCCTTGATCAGGAAGCTGGTACCCGCCGGCGCCGAATCCACCTTGGACTGGATGTTATCGCCAGGATAGACGGGGACCGCCCGAGCCGGTTCGGGAACCACCGGCGGAGGCTCGGGAACCTCGGGCGGCGGGTCGAGTCCCGCCAAGGGCGGTTTGATTCCGACCAGCGGATGTCCGACTCCATCCTGCGACGGGTCGACCAAACCGGGAGGCGGTTCGAGTCCGGCCTCCAAGGTTTGGAGCGGCGCGCAGGCCGGGATCGACCCGATCATGGCGAAAACGCCGATCATAAGGGCCGCCACCGGTGTCCGCTTTCGAGTCGACCTCCCCCTCATCTTTCCAATGCTCCCGGGTAACCGCGCCGATTGGCTCTGGACTTTGCCCTAGTCCCCGGTGGTTCCAAATGCAAGCCGCGAGCCAGCCACCCCAATGGCACCGCCAGGCGGGCCCGGGCGAACGAGCACCGCCCTCCTGCAAGGGTCTCCGCAGTCTGCGGCCCCCCGGGCCGGCCGGCGGGAGTACTCACTCCAATGGTCGATTGTCGTCCTTTGCCCGCCCCGGCAGATTCATCGGTGCAGGTGAAATGGGGGGAGGCGCTGGTACTATGCCGTCGATCAAAGCGGTTGCGCTGTTGGCCCGAGCCCTAACGATGGCCGGGCTTGCGATGGTCGCTGCCTGCGATGCGGTGGGACCCACCGCACCGCTCCCGGACGACGCCATTGCGTTTGCCGCTCCGGCCAAGTTCAAGGCGTGGTGGGCCCTGACGGAGTCCTGCGCCGGCCGGCAGCGAAACCTCGAGACCATTGCTTGGTTCATCGTGCCGGGCGTGTCCACCTTCATGACCCCGGAGGGGCCCAAGGTTGGTCGATGGTCCCGCGGAGCGACCGGCACCCAGATCGTGGTGGCCGGCCGTTACATCGCCGAGGAAATGGTGATCCGTCATGAGATGCTGCACGCGCTGATCGACCAGGGAGGCCATCCACCCAAGTACTTCGTGGACCGCTGCCACTTGACCTGGCAAACCTGGGGTCTGAACGCCACCGAGTTGTCCCTCCATACCGATCGCTCGGCGGAGTAATCCTTCCTACCCCCAACGATCGATAGCATCCCCCGGGGGAACGGCCTAGCATTCCAGTCAGTGCGTCTGTGGAGCCGGCGCGTCTTCTTCGACCCTTTCCCGGAGGTTGCATGTCAACCGTTCAGCGATTCGTCGGCCGAGCCCTCTTCCCCACCATCATCGCCTCGATGGGGCTCACATCGTGTGCTACCAAGGGACAAACCGGAGCCGTCATCGGCACAGCCGGTGGCGCGGTGGTCGGCGGCGTCATCGGCAAGGTGGCCGGCTCCACGGCCAAGGGAGCCATCATCGGAGCGGTCGTCGGTGGAGCGGCCGGCGCGATCATCGGGGCCCGGATGGACAAGCAGGCCAAGGAAATCGAGCAGAACGTCAACGGGGCAACGGTGGAACGGGTTGGAGAAGGCATTCAAATCACCTTCGCCTCCGGGCTGCTGTTCGACTTCGATGCGGCGGTAGTTCGAGACGCGGCCAAAACCAACCTGCGCGAGTTGGCGGCCAGCCTCGACAAGTACCCCGACACCGACGTGGTCATCCTCGGCCATACCGACCAAACCGGTTCGGCGGACTACAATCTCGGATTGTCGGAACGGCGGGCAACCGCCGCCGCGAGCTATCTCATGGCGCAAGGGGTCAGCGGCGCTCGGTTGATCACCCGCGGACTCGGCGAAACCGAGCCGAAGGCCGGCAATGATACCGAAGCGGGCCGCCAAGCCAACCGCCGGGTGGAAGTGGCGATCTACGCCAGCAAGGCGTACCGGGCGAGCCTGGCGAAGTCAGCCTCGCCCTGAACCGTTACAGGCGCAGGCCTGCCAGAATCATGAATGACCGAGTCTGGTAGCTCGCACCGTTCGTGAGGGTTCCCAGTTTGAGGTCGCTCACACCGTAGACATAACGGCCCTCCAGCGAGAGGGCCATTATTTGCAGCCCGGCGCCGATCACTCCGGCATAGGTCGTCTTCCTCCGGGCTCCGTCGGCACAATCCACCCCGCCCGACCGGCACCGGAGTTCGATCGACACCTGGGGGCCGGCGTAGACAAACGGCCTGACGACCGGGAGCGGAAGCCGGATCCGGAGATACCCCGGAATGTCGACATAGTCGAGCTTCCGTTCGCCGGCGGCCTGGTCGCTGACCACGCCGCGCTGGGCGATCAACGCCTCGACCCCAAACCCCACCAAGCCACCAGAGGCCAATCCGAGCCCCGCCGCAAACCCATTTCGATGGCCAAGGGTGCCGGGCAGCAGGTTGTTGTTCGAGACTCCCCCAAAAGAGGCACCGGCTTTGACCGTGAACTCCTGGGCCGCCAAAGGGGCACCAACGATGGCGGCAATGACAACGACAGCACTAGGGCGCAGCATATCCGGGCCTCCTCTTCTGGTGAATCAGGGAACTAGCCCGGCAATCATTCCAAGGAGTGATTGTCGAACCCACCTACGGAGCCTCATTTTCGGTCGACGTGGTGCTGCCACAGGCTATCGAACTGAACTCATACACTCATACCAGCGCGGATCAAGGGGACCCGATGATTGAAACAACGAACTCCGATCACCGGCGACCCGGGTTCAGCCACGAGCAACTGGCCCAGGCCTTCGACCGAGTCCGGGATCCTCGCGATTGGAGGGGCCCGGTCCGGGCGGAGATCCCGATCGAAATGCGGGCCTTGGTCGCCGAGGCGGTGATCTGCTTTACCGCCACTGACCCGGTCTTCGAACCGGCCGACCGACCTGAACTGTTGCTGGCGACGGCGCCGGGCTATCTCCGCGGACCGTGGGGAAGTGGGGGGGCGGGCCCCCAGGGGCGGCGGCCCCCCCCGCCCGGGGGGGGGCCGCGGGGTGAGTTGAGGGCCCC
>JANPEL010000142.1:0-1810 GCA_031431925.1 Gemmatimonadota bacterium
ATCTTGCTTTCGATCCGGTCGAGCTCCACCATGACGAATTGGGCGTTCTTATCGGCCTTCTTGTAGTTGTCGAGCCGAAGATTCGCCAAGGCAACGCTGTCCTTGAGCGAGGTGACCATCCGGGGATCGGTATCGGCCTCGGCCTTGGTGAGCTGGGCGCCGAGATCGTTGAGTTTTTCGGTCAGCATCAGCTCGGAGGTGCTCCGAAGAAACCGGCGGAGCGACTCCTGGGACACCAGCAGCCGAAGGAAGATCCAAAGCAGGCGGTCGAGCGACCCCTTCTGGAGGTCGTTGCCCGACACCGCGCTCTGCGGGCTGTCGCCCCGAACCCCGGAGGCGAGCTTCTGCATCTCGAGACAGCGGAGCCGAAGTTTGTGAAACCGCATCCGGCTTTCCTGCGGCAGGCTGCCCAGCAGGTCATTCAGCGCGGAGGGCGGAAGCTGCCCCGGCGTTCCCTGCTGCCGGCGAGTGGCGGCCTCCCCGGCATCGACCGCGTCCCGGAAGCGCTTGATCGACACCAGCCCGGCCACGAAGCTCACCTCCGCCGCGAACACCAGCGGAATCATGGCGTCGGGCCACGGCGACATGGCGGCGGCCGCGAGTCCGCCGAAGAACGCCAGCAGGTTCCAGGGAATCCGAACCGCCTTCCGGATGTACCGGCGGAGGCCGGTCACGCCATCGCGATCGCCACGACCAAAGGGAGGCATCGTTCAGGCCCCTCCCCCAGGCCGGCCGGTGGCAGCGACCTCGAGTTGGTCGAGGGCGGTCCGGAGCCCGTCCACCAGGTCCATGAACGCCGGCTCCCGCTGCATCTCTTTCGCCGGCCGATCAGGGGGCGGCACCGGCACCTGCTTCAGGATCGTTCCCGGCGCGGGGGACATCACGTACACCCGGTCGCCCAGGTAGACGGCCTCTTCGATCGAATGAGTAATGAAGAACACCGTCGCGTGAAGGTCATGCCAGAGTTTGACGATCAGATCCTGCATGTTGTATCGAGTCGTCGGGTCGAGGGCACCGAACGGCTCGTCCATCAGGATGATCTTCGGCTTGAGAATCAGGGACCGGGCAATGGCTACCCGTTGCCGCATCCCCCCCGACAGTTCATGGGGATACTTGTCGGCGTCTCGGTCGACGTTCAACCCGACCCGCTTGACCCATTCGAGCGCCTGCTCCCGCCGCTCGGCGCTCGGCACCCCCCGGCACTCGAGTCCGAACGCCACGTTGTCCACCACCGACCGGTGATCGAACGCGGTGTAGTCCTGGAACACCATGCCCCGGTCGGATCCCGGCCCGGTCACCGGCGCCCCGCCGACGAGCACGGTGCCGGTGGTGGCGGGATGCTGAGGCCGGAGCCCGGCGATCAGGCGGAGAATCGTCGACTTGCCGCAACCGCTCGGGCCCAGGATGGCGATGAACTCCCCCCGGTCCGGGCGGTCATCAACCGCAAAGTTGATGTCGCGAATGGCGGTGAGGCCGTTCTCGTAGGTCTTGGAGACGTTGGTGAACTGGACCACCGGCGGCGGGGCAGCCGGATCGGACGCGGGCGCCGTCACTCGGGCCGCCGATACGGAAACAACCCGCGCTGGAACCAGTAGAGCAGCCGATCGATCCCATAGGCGAGCAACCCGATCACCACCAGGATCAGGATGATGTGCTCGGTCATTCCCCGCCGCTGGCTGGTGCTCAACAGGTAGCCGAGCCCGTACTTGGCGTTGATCAGCTCGGCCAGCATGATGTATCCGAAGGCCAGGCCGAACAGGTTCCGGAGCGAGTCGTAAATCTCCGGCAGCGCCAACGGCACCAGCACCTT
>JANPEL010000143.1:0-8122 GCA_031431925.1 Gemmatimonadota bacterium
TCGGTCAGGCTGGCCCGGAGGGGCAGCCAGAATTCGGCGCGGGAATCGCGGTCGATCGACGACAGATCGAAGCCGGGCTGGAACACGCCGATGATGGTGGCGGCTTGGCCGTCGATCGGAACGGTCCGGCCAATGACATCGGCTCGTTGGCCGAACCGCCGGGTCCAGCCGGCGTGCGAGAGGATGGCAACCAGCGGCGAGGCGGCCAGGCTGTCTTCGGGAAGAAAGGTCCGGCCCAGGGCGAGTTTGGCACCGAGACCCTCCGGCATCCCGACCGTGACGAGGCGCGTCGCCACGATTTCCGGCGTGCCGTCGAGATCGACCATCGATTGGACCGGTTGGTGGGCGTCGACCCGGACGATGCCAGGCGTCGCGGCCATGGCAATCCGGCTGGCCCGATTGGGGTTGAGCCGCATGCTGTGTTCGAGGGTGCCGCTGGTAAACCAAGGCACCGCGAGTCGGTCCGCATGGCGATAGGGCAGGGGATGGAGCGCCAATCGGTCAAACAGGCTGACCATGGCGGTGGTCAATCCGATGCCGAGGCCCAACACCGTCACCGCGACGGCGGCAAAGGACCAGTGGCGGCGGAGTTCCCGCGCCGCGAAGCGAAGGTCGCGGCCGAGGTCCGCGAGCCAGTCGCTTCGGGCGGCGCGGCTCCGGGCGGTCAGGTCGGCCGCGATCAGCTCGGCGCGGGCCGCGGTGACGTCGCCGAAGCGCCGGGCCGCCTCGGCTCGAGCTTCAGGCTCGGCCAAGCCCCGGGCCATCAGCTCCTGGACTCGCATCTTCAAGTGGAACTCGACCTCGGCGTCGACCTCGCCGGGGACGGCGTCCGAACGACGAACCCCGAACCGGAACACTCGGCGGAACTCAGGCAATCGGAACATGGTCAAGCCTCCGCGGCTTTGAGGACTGAGAGCACCGCCGCCGCGTAGCGGTGCCACACCTCGGCCTCCGCCTTGAGGAGGGTCCGGCCCCGTTTGGTGAGCTGATAGTACTTGGCCCGCCGGTTCGACTCGGACACGCCCCAATCCGACTCAACCGCCCCGGCCGCCTCGAGGCGGTGGAGCGCCTTATAGAGCGCCGCATCCTCGACCGAGAAGACCCCGTCGGTCCGGTCTTCGATCCACCGAGAGACGGCGTAGCCGTGGGCCGGCCCGATGGCGAGCGATTTGAGAACCAGGACGTCGAGGGTGCCGTGGAGGAGATCGCTCGGGTTCTTGGCCATGGGGCGGGTCCAGGTTTCGGTTTTCGACGACCCCACACCAGGTGGGGCGGCTCTTGATTGTACGCCTCACCTGGTGGTGCGTCAAGGGCGGCCGGTGCCCGTGTCAGTACGAAACAAGTTTGTTTCCTACTGACGCGGCGGTAATCCTCGTTCCTTCGTTAACCCGCTGATTTAATGACGTTTAGCTCGGAGTCTCGATCGGCCCGCTCTTTGCTTATTTGGTCCTGAATCCCTAAAAAAATAGATGGGCATACCCCAATATTTTTTGGGTATTGGCAGGACCATTCCTTCCCTTCAGTGACGAGGAGTTCCTCTATGTTCAATCGGGTGGTCGGAAGCGGTGTGATCGCCATAGTCATGGCGACCGCCCCGCTGGCCGCACAGCAGCGGCAGTTGACGGGTACCGTGGTCGGAGCCCAAAGCAAGCGACCCGTGGCCGAAGCCTCGGTCGTCGTGGTCGGCGGCGCCGCGGCTCGGACCAACGCGGATGGGAAGTTCACCTTGGCGGCCCCGGCTGGGCAGTTCCAGGTGACTGTCCGGGCGATCGGGTTCGTCCGGAAGACGATCGCGGTGTCGGCTACGGAAACCACCCTGAACATCGACCTCGCCGAGGACATCTTCCGGCTCGAGGAAATCGTCACGACCGGTCAGGCCACCTCGATTTCCAAGCGCAACGCGACCACCGCGAGCGTGACGGTCGAGGCCGACGATCTGACTCGGGCACCGGCGGTGTCACTCGATCAGGCGCTCCAGGGCAAGGTGCCTGGCGCCCAAGTGTTCTTGAACGGTGGTGGTCCCGGTGGCGGTGCCCAGATCCAGATTCGGGGCGCCAGTTCGATCTTGGGCAACAGCCAGCCGCTCTTCATCTTGGACGGGGCGATCATTAGTAACGACGGGTTCTCGGGCGGGTTGAACGCCCTCTCGTTTGCCACCGGGCAGTCGGGCGTGACCACGAGCGGCCAGGACGCCGTCGTGAACCGTCTTTCGGACATCAATCCGAACGAGATCGAGTCGATCGAAATCATCAAGTCGGCGGCCGCCACGGCCATCTACGGGAGCCGGGCCACCAACGGCGTCGTGGTGATCAAGACCAAGCGGGGCACCGGCGGGGCCACCAAGGTCAACCTGACCCAACGGATCGGCATCCAGTCGCCGCTCAAGCTCTTGGGCAGCCGTCAGTTCTCCTCGGTTCAGCAGGTGCTTGATATTCCCTTCGGCAATGGCAACAGCGGCAGGACCTGGATGAACGCCCAGTTTCCGACCGGCGTCATTCCCGCCTCGGCCAACATCGACCTTGGCAAGCAGTTCTTCAAGGCCGACGACCCGTCGTACGAGTCCATTGCCAGCATGACGGGCGGAAGCGACAAGTTCCAGTTCTTCGCCAGTGCGACAAACCGGAAGGAAACCGGGCTGATGCCGAACACCGGCGCCCAGCTTCAGTCGTTCCGGTTCAACGGCGACCAGAAGCTCGGCAGCAAGTTTTCTGTCGCTCTGAGCGCGAATATCACCCGGAACATCCTCAACCGGGGTGTCTCGGGCAACGAAAACAACTGCAGCAGCCCAGTCTACTGTATGGCCTACACGCCGGGCATCATCGACCTGAGCCAGCCGGATGATCTCGGCAACTACCCGATCAACGTGTTCAACGGCGGCGGCATCGGCTCGTCGAACTGGTTCCAAGAGTTCGACGCGATCAAGAACACCCAGTCGATCTTTCGTCAATTGGCCAGCACGAACATCAACTACAGCGTGATCGAGAACCAGACGAGCCGTCTGGCGGTGTCCGTGCTGGGTGGGATCGACCACTACGTGCAGGACTCCTACATCTTCTCGCCGGCGTTCCTCCAGCTCGAGGGCTTTGACGGGTTCCGGGGTCGGGTGGTGCAGTCCACGGTCAACGGGCTCAACTACAACGCCCAGGCCAACGCGGTCTGGACCTACACCGGCATTCAGGGTACGGCCTTCACGACCTCCGTCGGCGGCTCGATCGAACGGCAGGCCACCAACTTCTACGACATCTTGGCCCGTGGCCTTCTGCCCGGCCAGACCAATGTGCAGCAGGGCTCGGCTCCGATCGCAGTCACCCAGCAGTTCCAGGAGTTCCGGGACCAGGCGATCTTCGCGAACGAGCAGATCTTGACCCTCAACGGCAAGCTCTCGCTGAGCGGCGGCGTGCGGGCCGACCGGTCGAGCAGCAACGGCGACGTGAGCAAGTTCTACGCGTTTCCCCGCGGGTCGGCGGCCTACAACTTCGGCGCGTTCGGTCCGTTCTCGTCGTTCAAGCTCCGTGGCGGCATCGGGCGGAGCGGCAACCGGCCCCGGTTCGGCGACCGCGACTTGTTGGGCACCCCCGTGCTGGTCGGCGGGCAGCAGGGCATCATCGTTCCGGGGACGGTCGGCAACGCGACCATCAAGCCGGAAACGCTGACGGAGTACGAAGGGGGCGCCGATCTGACGTTCTTCAACGAACGGGTCCAGCTCGAGGCCACCTATTATCAGCGGAAGATCAGCGATCAGTTGCTGAATCCGGCCGTGGCGCCGAGCAGCGGCTTCGGCAACGTGGTGGTCAACGCCGGCCGGCTCACCACCAAGGGCGCGGAAGTCGGCTTGACCGTGGTGCCGGTCAACCGCCGGGATCTCCAGTGGACCGCGATTACCTCGTTCCAGAAGAACAATCAGGTGGTGACCGACCTCCCGTCGTTCATCCCGCCGTTCAATCCGTCCGGCGGCAATTCGGGCTCGACCCGGCCCCGGATCATCAGCGGCCAAGTCACGACGAAGATTTGGGGACTGATTCCCTACATCAACGGCGTTCGGCAGCCGGTTGGGTACACCTTCCTTCGGTCGATCGGGAGTCCGGCGGCCCCGACGGCGGTGTCGGCGCTTGACTCGATCATCGACGATGCCAACCCGAAGTTCCAGATGTTCTTCAACAACTCGGTCACCTACAAGCGGTTGACCTTGGGCTTCAGCCTCGATTGGCGGAAGGGCGGCGGGGTCTTCAACTTCACTCAGAACATCACCGACGAAGGTGGGACGTCGGAGGACTACGACGACGCCGTGACCCTCAAGAACGCGCCGCGCGGCACCACCCAGGCCATCATCGATGCCGTTCCCGCCGGCACCAAGCTCGGCGAATTCCGGCGCAAGGCCTATGAGGAGGGTGGGCGGGATGCCCGGGTCTATACCCAAGACGGCGGGTTCGTCCGCCTTCGGGACATTTCCCTTGGGTTGGACGCCCCGCGAGCATGGGCCCAGGCAATTCGGGCCTCATCACTCCGGTTCAGCCTGCAGGGCCGGAACGTGCTGATGTTCACCAAGTACACGGCGTTCGATCCCGAAAACGTCCGGCGCGGCAGCCAGAACATCCGGCAGGCCCAAGACTTGGCCTCGTTCCCCGGCTCCCGCCAGTTCTACTTCTCCATCGACCTGGGGTTCTGACCGATGCGATACTCCGATTTCATCAACCGCTCGCTCCGTGCGATCGTTCCCGGGGCCCTCGTGCTGGCGACGGCCTGCTCGGCGGATAGCCTCATTGTTCCCAACAAGAATGCCCCGAACTTGGGCGGCACCCAGAACAGCCGGGCCGCCATCAACTTGGCCGTCCAAGGCGTCCTCAGTACGGTGCGGGCCAACACCTCGAACTTCATCACCAGTTCCGGGAACTACGGCCGGGAATACTGGTTGATGCAGCCGCAGTTCGGCGGCACGATCAGCGGACCCTACCGAGACTGGAAGGTCAACTCGCTGAACGGCGGCGGCCTCTGGGGCGGATTCTTCCGTGACCTCCGCAACATTACGGTGGCCAAAGAAATCCTCGATACGGCGAGCGCGAGCCTGACCGCGGCCGAGAAGTCCGGAACCCGCGGGGTGTTGTACACCATCCAGGGACTCGAGCAGCTGTTCTTGCTGCTGGGGCGTGATACACTCGGGACGGTCACTCAAGTCACCGGCGACCCAACCGACATCAAGCCGTTCGTCTCCCGCGACTCCGGCTACCGGTTCACCACGGCCATTCTGGACTCCGGCCTGGCGGCCTTGCAAGGCGGCGGGGCCGCGTTCCCGTTCACCTTGGCCCCCGGGTTTGTGGGAAGCCCGGGCGCCGGATTCGCCGGGGGTAGCGTTGGCTTCGATGCGTCGACCCCGGCCGGCTTCGTCAAGCTCAACCGGGCGCTCAAGGCCCGGGTGGAAGCCTACCGCGGCTCGATCGGCTGCGGGGTTCCGTGCTACACGGCCGCGCTGGCCGCGCTCCAGGGTTCGTTCTTTACCGGCGTGGCGGGGTATACCAGGGCCAACCGGGGGTTGGGCGTGTATCACGTCTTCTCGGCGTCGACCAACGACGTGGCCAATCTGCTCTTCCCGGGCGGCGGCCAGTTCAACTACATGAACACGTCGCTCAAGACCGTCCCGGGCGTCACGGCCGACCTCCGATACATCGAAAAGGTCCAGCCCGCGCCGCTGGTCGGCAACGTCGAAGGGTTCACCAGCGACATCGAACCCAAGGTGTATGCCAATATCACGACGCCGGTGCCGCTGATCCGGAACGAGGAACTCATCCTCCTGTATGCCGAGGCGAGCTACTTCACCGGCGCCACCACGCAGGCGCTCGATGCCATCAACGCGGTGCGGACGTTGTCGGGTGGCTTGACGGCCCGGGGCGCCTTCACCGATGCCGCCGATTTCCGGACCGAACTGTTGGCGCAGCGCCGGCTGTCCCTGCTGTTCGAGGGCCATCGGTGGGTCGACAATCGCCGGCTGCTCGGCAACGTCGCGCTCAACAACCTCCGGCTGCAGTATCCGGCCGGGGTGTCCGAGCCGTCGGCGTACTCAGTGGCAACCTCGCTTCCGGTTCCCTCGGGAGAGTGCGATTCTCGCCGTCAGAGCGGGAACACGGCGTTGGCCGGCCCCGGCTGCTAAGGGGTCTGACCTCAAATCACACGGCCCGCCAGTTTCGACTGGCGGGCCGTTTGCGTTGCGGGATGCCGCCTACTTAGCGGCGAGTTCCCGCACCACCGCGGCCAGCTTCCGGACTCGCTCCGTGTCACCGGCCCCCGTGGTGTCCCAGTCCAGTTGGGTGGCCAAGGCGGTCAGCGCGGCCCGCCGGGCGCCGCCGGTCATCTGCTCGGCCTGAGCCAAACTCCGGCTCACGGGGGCCGCCCAGTTTCGTCGGAGCCCGTCGTTCCGCACCAGCTGGTCGAGGTAGGCCCGGGCCACCACAAAGGCCGCCGGCCAGACGAACCTGGGCTGCAGTTGAGCGTTGAACTGGTCGAATCGCACCAGCTTGGCCGCGTCGATCTCGTTTTGCGAGAGGTGCCGGTTTGGCTTCAGCTCGAGAATGTCGAGTCCCCGAGCGATTTCCGATCCGTAGATCAAACCATTGTACCAGTAGCTCGACCACTGCCCGGCTTGGACCGCCTTGGCCGCGTCGACCGGTCCCCGGTCGAAGTACCCGACCTCGAACGGATGCCTCGGGTCGGTAAAGTCCATGATCGAGATCCCGCCTTGGTACCACGACTGGACGAACAAATCGCGGCCCGGCACCGGGATCAGCGAGCCGTTGTGCGCCACACAGTTCTCTTGCTCGGTTTGCGCGGCCGGCAACTTGAAGAAGCTGGCCTGGGTCAGCTTGCCGTTGGCGTGGGAGTAGATGGCGTTGGCGCCCCACTCAGGCCGGTCGGTCGAGCGGCACCGCGGAGCGCTGCCGCCGCCCCATTCGTCGGTGAACAGCAGCGTGGTGCCGTCGTTGTTGAACGTGGCCGAGTGCCAGTAGGCAAAGTTGGGATCGCTGACCTCGGTGATCCGCTTGGGATGGGCCGGGTCCCGAATGTCGAGCAGAATCCCGTTGCCCGAACAGGCGCCGGCCGCGATGCCGAGCTCCGGATAGGCCGTGATGTCGTGACACTGGTTCGTTTCGGAAGTCTCTTGGGTGCCGGCGCCGCTGTTCCCCGCCTTGGCGAGGCCGGCAATGGCCCCCTTCGCATCGGCGAAGAGCCGCGGTGTTGCCACGACCTTGGCATCCTGCGGAGCTGCCAGCGGCACCCGAATGACCTCGATCTGGAACAGCGAGGTGTTCGGGTCTTGGTCCGGCGGCAGACCGGAACACCCCGCCAGCTCTTTAGCCGAGCGTACCACGCTGGTGCCCGAGACATAGACGTAGATATTCGCGGTGTCGTTCGGGTCGGTCACCAACGTGTGGGTGTGGGATCCGCGGCAGGTTTGGACCGCGGCCACCACCCTGGGGCGGTCGAGATCACTGATGTCGTAGATCCGGACCCCGCGGAACCGCTCCGTGCTCACCGTGTCCGCGATACCTTGGGGGCCGCAGTCGAGCCGGCCGCTGGTGGCCTGGATCGAGATGAAGAGGAGATTCCCGAACACCGACGGGTCGCCTTGGTTGCCGGGGCAGGTGACCGAAGTCCGGAGCGTCGGGCGTCGCGGATTGGCCACATCCCAGATTTGAAAGCCGGAGTAGTTCCCCTGGAATACCAAGTTGCCCCGGAACGCCAAATCGGAGTTGCCGTGAGCGCCGCCGCCATACGGTGCGGCGGGATCGAAGAAGCCGGCCGGTTTGTCGTGATGCCCGATCAGGGCCATGCCATTCGCCGCGATGCCGGCGTCTTTCCAGCCGGCCTTGAGCCCCACCCGGGGATCGGCGGTTTGCGCGCTGGCCGTCTGGGCGGCCACCAGGCCCAACAGGACAGTCACGGAGTGCCGGGTGAAACGACCGGGAGATCGGGGGCTGTTCATCGAATGCTCCGATAAAGGGAGGGTCGGGGTAGAGCCGGAACATACGGCGGGCAAGGTTTTTTCCCAACTTGTTCTCCCAGCCCGTTTTCCGATATTGCCTGGGTCCTTGGCGGAGTCGGTCTGATGTCGGGTGTCTTCGAGGTAGTAGCG
>JANPEL010000144.1:0-4329 GCA_031431925.1 Gemmatimonadota bacterium
CGCGGAGTAGCCTCGCGCCGGCATCGCGCCTTGCGGGCCCGTTCCAAACCCCGGTAACCTTACGTCCCGAATCGTCCCGTTCCTTGGCTCGCAGTCAGGTATCCCCATGGGAATGTCTCCGTTGCCGGCCACCCGTTGGCCTTTTGCCGGACTCCTGGCCGCCGCCCTGACCGCCGGACCGGCCGCGGCCCAGCTCAAGCCTGAGCCACTCACCACCGCCACCTTGCCGGCCGCGAGCCCGCACTGGGTCTGGGTCAACGACATCGTCTTCCACCACATGGCGGACGGCAAAGCCTTCCTGATCGACGGCGATGCCGGGAAGATGCTCGGCATGCTGAGCACCGGGTTCGGCTTCACCGGGCTCAAGCTCCTCCCCGACGGCTCGGCCATCGTCTCGCCGGAGACCTACTTCTCCCGGGGCACCCGCGGCACCCGGACCGACGTGGTAACGCTCTACGACGCCAAGACGCTGAACCAACTCGGCGAGATCGGGATCCCGGCCAAGCGGGCCGGCCACCTCCCGATGACCTCCGCCAGCGGCATCACCGACGACGGCCGGTTCCTCCTGGTCTATAACTTCACCCCCGCCCAGACGGTCTCGGTCGTCGATCTCAAGTCCCGGAAGTTCGTGGCCGAAGTGGACATCCCGGGTTGCGCCGAGGTCTACCCGACCGGCCCGCGGAGCTTCTTCTCGTTGTGCGGAGACGGCACCGCCTTCCAGGTCACCCTCGACGACACCGGCAAGCCCGCCGCCCGAAGCCGCTCGGCCAAGTTCTTCGACGCGCTGAAGGATCCGGTCACCGAGAAGGCAATCCGCGACGGCAACACCTGGCTCTTCGCCACCTTCGCCGGCGACGTCGTGCCGGTCGAGGCAACGGCCTCGGGCCTCAAGGCCCTGACTCGCTGGCCCTTGACCACCGCGGCCGAACGGCAACAAAACTGGAAGCCCGGGGGCATGCAGCACCTCGCGATCCACGCCAAGGGCCGCCGGCTCTACAGCCTGATGCACCAGGGCGGCCCCGACACCCACAAGGACCCGGGCGTCGAAATCTGGGTCCACGATCTGGCGGCCGGCGGCAAGAAGATCCAGCGAATCCCGCTCGAAAAACCGCTGACCTCGATCGCCGTGACCAGCGACGCCAAGCCGCTCCTCTTCGGGATCCACATCGGGATGCCGGAACTCCGGGTGTTCGACGCGATCAGCGGGAAACTCCTCCGCACCGTGGCCGAGGTCGGGTTCACGCCGAGTACCCTGGTTACCCGCTGAAATGGAAATGGCCCTCGACCCCGCCATCGGCTGGATCGGCGCGCTCTCGCTCGGGCTTCTGCTCGGCCTGGCCGCACTCCACAAGCTCCGCGACCCGGCGCGGTTCCGCGCGGCCCTCGCCGGCTATCGGCTCCTGCCACAAGGCGCCCTCGGCGTAGCCGGCATCGTGGTCATCGGCACCGAACTCGCGGCCGCCGGGCTGATCCTGCTTCCCGCGGAGCGGTCGCTCGGCGGCGCCCTGGCGGCGGCGCTGCTCGCCGGATACGGCGGCGCCATCGCGATCAACCTGCTCCGCGGCCGGACCCGGATCGACTGCGGCTGCCTCGGCTTCGGCGCGAGCGAGCGGATTGCCTGGTGGATGGTGGGCCGGAACGCCGGCTTGGGCGTCGTGGCGCTGGCGACTCGGCTCCCGGCCGGGGCGCGGCCCCTCGAAGCCCTCGATTGGGTAACGGTCGGCGGAACGGCGGCGGTGATGGCCCTGCTCTTCAGCGCGGCCAGCCGGCTGCTGGCGCTCCCATCGCTTCGAGGAGCCGCGTGAGTCCGGCCGGCTGGATCGCGATCGGAGCCCTCTGGCTCGTGGTGATCGCCCTCGCGCTCACCGTGCTGGCGTTGGCCCGTCAGATCGGGGTGCTCCACGAGCGGCTCCAGCCGGTCGGCGCGCTGGCGTTGCAAAAGGGCCTCCAAGCCGGAGAGCCGGCGCCCG
Organism: Gemmatimonadota bacterium; assembly: GCA_031431925.1. Taxonomy (GTDB): domain Bacteria; phylum Gemmatimonadota; class Gemmatimonadetes; order Gemmatimonadales; family GWC2-71-9; genus SHZU01. Next base: position 1,971 of record JANPEL010000144.1, read on the forward strand.
ACATCACGACCGACACCCTCGCGGGCCCCCCGCTTCGGATCGGCGGGCGGCACCGCCGCGGGGCCGACACCCTGGTGATGTTCGTCTCGCCCACCTGCCCGATCTGCAAGTCGCTCCTCCCCGCCCTCCGGGCCATCCGGCGCCGGGAAACGCCGCCGGTCGAGGTGGTGCTGGCGAGCGACGGACCGCGGGCCGAGCACGAGGCGTTCGTCGCCGCGGAATCGCTGGAGGAGTTTCCGTACGTGCTGTCCGAGCGACTCGGCCTCGCGTACGGGGCGGGACGCCTGCCGCACGCCGTGCTGCTCGACCCGTTAGGCACCGTCCGGGCCACCGGCCTGGTCAACTCGCGGGAGCACCTCGACAGTCTGTTCGAGGCCAAGGACCGAGGCGTCGCCTCGCTCCAGGAGTTCCTGGAGCGGTCGGCGCGGCGGGACGTCGCTTGACGAAAGAGAGGTTGGACATGGCGCGATACGACGACGTGGTCGAACGGCTCACCCGGCACCTGGCCCAGACGGTCTCCCGCCGGAGCGTACTCCGGTCGTTAGGCGGATTCTTGGTCGGCGCGGCGGCGGTGCCGCTGCTCCCGATCGCGCGGGGCGCCCGACCGACCGGCGAGGCCGCGGCCCCGGACGAAGCCTCGTGCGACTACTGGCGCTATTGCGCCATCGACGGCTTCCTCTGCGCCTGCTGCGGGGGCTCCGCCACGGCCTGCCCGCCGGGAACCGAAGCGGCGGTGCTGACCTGGGTCGGTTCCTGCCGGAACGCCTCGGACGGCCGGAGCTACATCGTGTCGTACAACGATTGCTGCGGCAAGAGCTCGTGCGGGCGGTGTCTCTGCAACCGCAACGAGGGCGACCGACCGCTCTACCAGCCGAGCCTGGCCAACGACTACAACTGGTGCGTCGGGAGCAAGGTCGGGGTGTCGTATCACTGCACCGTGTCCCGGATCGTGGGAGTGGCGCCCAAGTGAGGCGACGCGCCTGGCCGGCGGTCCTCGGGTGGCTGGTCACGGCCTGCGCTCACCCCGCGCCGAGCGGCGAACTCACGGTGGCCGCGCAGAACTACGTCATCCACTGTATGGGGTGCCACGGGGAAACCGGGGCCGGCCTCGAGGGCCAGGTCCCTGACCTCCGAACCGGCCTGGCCCGGCTCGCGGCGCTGCCCGGGGGGCGGGCCTACATCCTCCGGGTGCCCGGTGTCACCCAGACGAGCCTCGAGCCGGAGCGGACGGCCGAGGTGTTGAACTACACCCTCCGGGAGTTCGGGGGCCGGGCAGTGGCCCGGCGGATCGCGCCGTTCACCGCGGCCGAGGTGGCCCAAGCCCGGACCGTGCCGCTGTTGGAGATCTCCGCCACTCGGGCCGGGGTGATCGCGGGCCACGGGCTTCCCTAACTGCCGATGAACACCACCGGATCCTGGCCATCCCTCCAAGCCGGACTCCGCGGTCGCTACGACCTCGAACGCGAACTCGGTGCCGGCGGGATGGCGGTGGTCTACCTCGCCCGCGATCTCCAGCACGACCGCCAGGTTGCGCTCAAGGTCCTCCGGCCCGAGTTGGGTGCCGTGGCCGGCGGTGAGCGGTTTCACCGAGAAATCCGGCTGGCCGCGCGGCTGGTCCACCCCCACATTCTCCCGTTGCTCGACTCCGGCGAAGCGGATGGACGGCTCTGGTACACCATGCCTTTCATCGATGGGGAATCACTCCGCGCCCGCCTCGACCGTGAAAAGCAGCTCCCGGTGGACGAGGCAATCCGGTTGACCCGGGAAATCGCCGAGGCGCTGAGCTACGCCCACGGGAAGGGCATCCTTCACCGCGACATCAAGCCCGACAACATTCTGCTCTCCGACGGACACGCGCTGGTCGCCGACTTCGGGATCGCCCGGGCGATCGGCGGCGACCCAGGGGAGCGGATCACTGGCACCGGGATTGCACTCGGGACCCCCGGCTACATGAGCCCCGAGCAATCGAGCGGCGACCAGGAGCTCGATGCCCGGAGCGATCTCTATGCCCTCGGTTCCGTCTGCTACGAGATGCTCGCGGGCGAACCGCCGTTCACCGGGCCAACCGCCCAGGCCGTGATCGCGCGCCGGCTCTCGCAGCCGCCGCCATCGCTCCGGACCACCCGGAGAGCCGTGCCCGAGGCCGTCGATGCGGCGGTGGGCCGGTCGCTCGCGATGATTCCCGCGGACCGGTTTGCCGGCACCAGCGAATTTGCCCGCGCGCTGTCCGCGGCGCTCCTCGCCGAGCCGGTCCCTTCCACCCGGTCCACCGCTCGCTGGGCTCTGATCGCCGGAGCCGCGCTGGTTCTGGTCGCCCTGGTCGGCTACCGGCTCGCCACTCGCCCAGGGCGGCCGGTCC
>JANPEL010000145.1:0-6430 GCA_031431925.1 Gemmatimonadota bacterium
GTGAGCGTGATCGACTATCGCCAGTCGATCGGCGCCGCGATGGCGGCCCCGCAGTTCCACCACCAGGACAATCCGGACTCGCTCGTGGTGGAGAATATCCCGTGGGCCGATTCCGCCCGGGCCTTCATGGCGCCACTTGGCCACGGAGTCAAAGTGTCGCCATGGGGGAGCCTCGCGAACGTCCAGGGCATCCACCGCGACGGCAAGACCTGGCGCGGCGTGACCGAGCCGCGAGGCTCTGGGCTGGCGGCCGGCTACTGACGACGCCGGCTCGACGGTGGGTCCCTTGCGCGGACTGCTCCGGGTCCCGTACGATGAGGGATGAACCAGACCTGGAGTGCGGCCGCCGTCGTCGCGGCGCTGGCGGCGGTCGGAGCGCCGGTACCGGCGGTTGGGCAGACGGCCTGGGCCGATCGGGTCGCCCTCGCGGAGCGGTTTCGGGTCGGCGCCATCGGCCAGCGCCGGTTCACGCACGACCAGTTCTGGCGCGCGGTGGCGCCCTCGCTCGCGGCGGACCGGTTCGTCGTTACCGAGGTGGGCCGCTCGATGCAGGGACGGGAACTCCGGACGGTGGCCTTCGGTTCCGGGCCGGTCAAGGTGTTTCTCTGGTCGCAAATGCACGGAGACGAGGCCACCGCGACCATGGCCCTCGCGGATGTTTTGGCGTTTCTCGCTTCGACGGAATCAAGCCGGCTTCGCGACCGGGTGGCCCGCGAGCTCACGGTCACCTTTCTCCCGATGCTCAATCCCGACGGCGCCGAGGTGTTCCAGCGGGAGAATGCGGCGGGGATCGACATCAACCGCGATGTCCGCCGGCTCAGTAGCCCTGAAGCGCGGGTGCTCAAAACGGTCCGCGACCGGATCGAGCCGGATTTCGGGTTCAATCTCCACGATCAAAATGCCCGCACCCGGGTGGGCCAAGGCCAACAGGCGGCCATCGCGTTGCTGCCGCCACCGGCGGATCAGGCGCGAAGCTATGGTCCGGTCCGGAGCCGGGCCCGGAAAGTGGCCGCCTGGCTGGCCACTGATTTCGGCCGCGCGCTCGGCGGCCGGATCGCGCGGTATGACGACACCTTCAATCCCCGGGCGTTTGGCGACCTGATGCAGGCGTGGGGCACCAGCACGGTGCTGATCGAGAGCGGCGCCCTCGCCGGTGATCCTGAGAAGCAGCGGCTTCGGACCTTCTACGCCGCGGCGATTCTCGGCGTGCTGGAAGCGATTGCCGACCGGAGTTACGAGCGGGCCGACCCGGCGGCGTACGAGTCACTTCCGTTCAACCAGGGCGGGGCCTCCGATCTCTTGGTGATGGGTGGCTCGCTGGTCGTGCCGGGTGCGGGGGCGCTCCGAGCGGATGTGGCGATCAATTTTGACGATTCGGTGGCTCGGGTCGGTGGGCGAGTGCGGGAAATCGGGGATCTCGACGGGACGGTCGCACTCGATACCCTCGACCTGTCGGGGCGGTTCCTGCATCCGATGCCGGATGCGGTCCTCCAGACCGGCGGGAGGGTCTGGGTTCCGATTGGGTCGCCGGCCCGGTTCGTCATTCGAGAATCGGCTGATCCACTGTCCAAAGAACTGGGGCGGCTGCCCTGACCAACCCTCGACTGAAAGGCCTCTGATGCTCCGCCTCGCCGCGGTTTCCCTGCTGGCGCTCAACCTGTCCGGCGTCCCGTTCCCGCGGGCGGCTCGGCCCAGCCCCACCACCGCCGAAATTGACACCCAAGTGTGGGCGGCCGTGCGGGCATCCGTCGTGGCCGGCGACATCGTCGCCATGGGTCGGACCTATCATCCGGCGGCGGTCTTGGTCAGCACCACCGGCACCAAGCCGATCGCCACGACGCTGGCGGACTGGGGCAAGGATATGGTCACGGCCAAGAAAGACGGGGTTCGGGCCACCGTCGAACTCCGCTTCGACACGCGGCAAGACGATGCCACGACGGCGTTCGAGGTCGGGGCGTTCAAGTACACGACCACGGACCGGGCCGGCAAGCAGACGCCGAGTTATCGCGGGATGGAGGCCCTGCTCGTCAAGACCAACGGCCGGTGGCAAATCATGATGGAGCGCCAGCTCGACGCCATCACCGAGGCCGCCTGGGGCCAGCTGCCGCACTGAGCGGTCCGATGGCGGCCCTCATTTGACCCGCGGCACGGTGAGGGATCCGCCACCGAGCACGACCGCGGTCGCCCGGCCTTTGGCGCCGACCGTGAAGCTGAAGGGCTGCCCGTCCGTCACCGTCGCGAACGTCGCCGGGCCGGTCGGTACGATCTCTGTCTTCGCGGCCCGGCCCGGCGCCTCCAGGTAGAAGGTCGAACCGTCCCGGGTCACCTGGACCTCGAGCGGGAAGGGCGTCGTCGTTCGGTAGGTGCCGGCCAATTGGTCGAACGCCGTTGAGTCCATGGCGACCGGGACGATTTCTTTCGGCCGATACTCAGGCCACCCGTACTCCGCCCCGATGGCCTGCATCACCTCGGCCAGGATCGGAGGCCCGCCATCGCCGTTGATCATCACGGCGGCGCCTTGTCCGGTCTCCGGGAAATACAACAGGTCGGCGTAGAACCCTTCGTCCGCCCCGCCGTGCCCGAACCGAAAGCCGCGCCCGCTGCCGTCGAGAAACGGACCGAGTCCGGTTGGCGCCTTGTGAACCGTCAGCATCTGGGTCGCCATCGACTTGGAGAGCAGCCGGTCCGATTCGCCGGCCCGGGCGGCCGCAATCGCCATCGCCCATTTGAGGAGATCGGTCGGCGTCGTCCAGAGGCCGGCCGCCGCCATTTCGGGATACACGTGCCAGCGTCCGGGGATCAGCTTGCCCTCGGCGTTATGGGCCCCGGATGTTTCCGCAATCCGGGCGGCGGGGATCGGTTGTTCGTAGGTGCTGTTGGTCATCCCGGCCGGATCGAGGACGAGTTCCTTGAGGAGGGTCGGAAACGACTTCCCGGTCACGTCGGTGAGGACCAACTGCATGATCGTGGTGCCGCCGCCCGAGTACCGCCAGATGGCGCCGGGAAAGGTGTCGACCCGCACGGCGGGAGTGTTGACCCGAGGCTTCTTCCCGTCGAGGATCTCGGGGACGGTCGGGAGCGAGTCGGTGGCGGCATAGCCGGGGAATCCGTGCACCGTCAGGCCGGCATTGTGACTCGCGATCCGTCGCAGGGTCACCTTCTCTTTGGCGGTGAACTTGTTGTCGGGAAGCTTCCAACTCGTGAGATAGACGTTGACGCTCGAGTCGAGCGACAGCCGGCCCTGCTCGACCAGCCGGAGCATTGCCGTCTGGGCCACCGGCTTGCTGATCGACCCCGCCTCGAACAGCGTGGTCGGGGTAATCGAATCGGGCTCTCCGGCCACCTTGAGGCCGACGCCGCGGGCCCAGACGATCCGTCCGCTATCGACCACCGCGATTGAAATGCCCGGGAGTTTGTAGTGCGCCATCCGCTCGGCGAGCGTCCAGGTCACCGGCGACCGGCCTTTGACGAGTACCGGGGCGCGAAGCCCCGCCAGGACATTGGCTTGATGATCAACCGGCGGTGCGACGGGGGTCGCCGCCTGTTGGCACCCGGTGAGCGTCGCGGCGGCGACGCATCCGATCCGGAACATCGTTCGGCAGTTCGATTCCATCGGTACTCTCGGGAGGTCTCGGTAGCGGTTGTCGGCTGGAGATCAACGATACGACGAAGCCGCCGTTTCCGCGACCGAGCCCGGTAGCCTGACCGGCCATCGGCGTCGTACATTGGGTGACCCACCCCCAGCAACGGAGCCATGATGCGGATGATTCGGACCGGTATCCTGCTTACTCTTGCGGCCGCCCCGGGGTTCCGGGGGACGGCCAGGGCCCAACCGGCCGGCCCAACCCTCACCGTGGCGGACTATCTCGACTTGGAGCGGGTCGGGAGTCCAGAGATCTCTCCGGACGGAAAAACCGTCCTTTATTCCCGGGGCTTCGTCGACAAGGTCAACGACACCTGGGGCGGCGCCATCTGGCAGATGAACGCCGATGGCACCAGGAATCGATTTCTGGTGACGGGTGGCGGCGCCGTCTGGTCGCCGGACGGCACCCGGATCGCGTATGTGGCGGCTTCGGAGAATCCGAAGGGGGCCCAGATCTTCGTCCGGTACATGGATGCGGAAGGCGCCACGACCCAGATTACGCGCCTGACCGAGTCGCCCGGCAACATTGCCTGGTCGCCGGACGGGAAATGGATCTCGTTCACGAGCTCTGTCGCGAAGTCATCCGAGTGGGCTATCGAGATGCCGGCCCCGCCGCCGAACGCCAAGTGGACCCCGGCGCCGCGGGTGGCCGACCGGCTTCATTTCCGGGCTGATCACCGGGGCTACACCGATCCCGGGTTCGTCCACTTGTTCGTGGTGCCGGCCGACGGTGGGTCGCCGCGCCAGGTCACCCGGGGCGACTGGAGCGTCGGGGCGGCCTTCGACGGGATGGTCGTCGGTGGAAGCCACAGCTGGACCCCTGACGGCAAATCGATTCTCTTCGACGGATTCGCCGAGCCGAATTCCGACCGAAATTTCCGCGAATCGAACATCTACTCGGTCGAGCTCGCCTCCGGTGCGATGAAGAAGCTCACGGCCGTTAAGGGCTCGTGGATGGCGCCCAAGGTTTCGCCCGACGGCAAGAGGGTGGCCTTCGCGGGCCGGGAGCTGTTGCCGGTCGTGTGGCAGACCGCCGACCTCTACGTGATGAACATCGATGGCTCCGGCAGCCGGGATCTGACCCGGGCCATCGACCGGGAAATGGGTGCCTTTGGCGGAGCCAACGCCTTGTGGGCACCTGACGGCACCGGCCTCTATGTCTCCCCCGGCGATCGAGGCACCGAGAACATCCTCTTCGTTCCGCTGATCGGGGCGCCGCGATATCTCACGACCGGCAATCACTCGCTCTCGGTATCGAGCATCGCCCGGACCGGCGAAATGGTCGGGATCCGGTCGAGCTTCCAGCAACCCGGCGACGTGGTCCGGATCACGACCGACAAGAAGGCCGGCGTCCAGATCACCCAGTTGACTCAGGTGAACGACGACCTGCTCCAGGGCAAGAAACTCGCGACCGCCGAGGAGCTTTGGTACCCGTCGACCGGCGGGGCCAAGATTCAGGGGTGGATCGTCAAGCCCCCGTTCTTCGACCCGGCCAAGAAATACCCGATGCTGCTCGAGATCCATGGCGGTCCCCAGGGCATGTACGGCGTCGGTTTCGACATGATGTGGCAGACGTTCGCGGCCAACGGGTACGTGGTGCTCTACCTGAATCCGCGGGGCTCCACCGGCTATGGAGACGCCTTTGTCCGGACGATTGAGAAGTCGTATCCGGGTCCCGACTACGACGACCTGATGGCTGGCGTCGATACGGTGCTGGGCCGCGGCTATGTCGATCCGAAGCAGTTGTACGTCTCGGGGTGCAGCGGCGGCGGGGCGCTCTCGAGTTGGATGATCGGCCACACCAACCGGTTCGCGGCGGCCGCGGTCCGCTGCCCGGTGACCAATTGGATCGGCATGGCCGGGAACGCCGACGTGCCCTATTTCGCCTACGCCTTTTTCGACAAGCCGTTCTGGGAAGACCCGATGGCGTGGTGGAAGCAGTCGAGTCTTGCGTACGTGGGCAACGTCACCACCCCGACGTTGTTGATGACCGGGGTGCTCGACATGCGGACCCCGATGCCGCAGACCGAGGACTTCTACGCCGCGCTCAAGGTCCGGGGTGTTCCGACCAAACTGCTCCGGTTCGAGAACGAATGGCATGGCACCGAGTCGGTGCCCTCCAACTGGATGCGGACCATGCTCTACATGATGAGCTGGTTTAAGCAGTATCCGAAGCCGGCGGCTTGAGTCGCCATGCGCCTGCATCTCTTGGCCTTCGGCATCGCGCTCGGTTTCAGCCCGGCCTCGGCCCAGTCCACCTCGGGGTCTCCGCCACACATGAGCCCGATCGTGACCTGGGACCCCGACCCCGACGTCCGGCCGCCGACCCAACGCCAGTTGACCCCGGCGGAGCTCAAGGCGGCACGGTCGCGCGCCGAACGGGTCTATGATCTTCTGAAGGCCGCGCCAGGCTTCAGCCAACCGGCTAAACACGCCACGCTGGCAACCGCCTGGCCGACGGTCTGGGATGGCGCGGTCCGCGAACGAGTGACCGTCTATTGGTCGGCCCCGAAGGACGTCAAAGTGCGTCCGGACGGCTCATTGTGGCCCAAGCTCGGCGGCGCGCACTTACTGGCGTGGTTCGAAACCAACAACCCGCCCACCCCACCGAAGCTCGAGGACCCGGCCACCCGGGGCAACTTCACTCGCGGATTGGTGGCCGAGGACCCGTTGCAGGGCATGTTTGCGGAACCGCGAACCTTTGGTCAGATCGGGGGTGGTACCCTCTACAACTCGATGCTGGTGTTCACCAAGGACGGACGATCGGTCCTCGAGCCGGCGCCGGTC
>JANPEL010000146.1:0-5115 GCA_031431925.1 Gemmatimonadota bacterium
GCGGGCTCTTGTCCTTCGCTTGGCCAACGATGCCCTTCCAGGCATCGGCAATCGACTCGATCGAGAGCGCCCCGGTGATCAGTGGTCGAACCGGCGCCGGAGGACTCGGCGGTTCGGCCGGGCCGGCGGCGCTCGGCGACGGCTGGGCCGGCGCGGCGGCCGGACGGGACCGCGGCGTGGCCGGCCCCGCACCCGCGAGGACCGCCTCCAGATCAACCGTGCGATCCATGACCGCCCACCGAATCAGCAGGGTTTCAACCGCCAGCCGCGGATTGGCGCTCCGCCGGACCGACTGTTCGGCCTGACTCAGCAAGCTCAGCATCCGCAACACATCGCCGGCTGCGAGTTCGGCGGCTGCCAGGTTGACGACCTCCCGCTGGGCGGCGGTCAGACCTTCCGGCACCGCCCCGGTGGCCACCATCAAGACCGCCCGGAGCAATTCGCCCATCCCGTTGGCGAACTCGACCAGGTCGGCTCCCGAGGCCAGGAGCCGGTCGACCACCGGGAAGATCGCGGCCGGGTCCTTCCGGGCCACCGCCGCCAGCACCTCCGCGTAGACATCGTCTCCGATCAAGCCTAACGCCTGCCGGACCCGCTCCGCCGTGAGGGTTCCGTCGGACAGGCTCAACGCTTGATCGAGAACCGACAAGGCATCGCGCATCCCGCCGTCCGCGTAGCGGGCAATGACCGCCACAGCGTCGTCATCGGCCCGGAGACCTTCGGCCGCGAGGACCTCCTTGACCCGGTCCCGAATGGCCCCGGCGCCAATCCGCTTGAAATCGAACCGCTGCAATCGCGACAACACCGGCGCCGCGTTGTTGGCGATTTTCTGCGGCTCCGTCGTCGCAAAAACGAAGACGACCCGCGGCGGCGGCTCCTCGAGGATCTTGAGGAGCGCGTTCCAGGCCTCCCGGGTCAGCATGTGCGCTTCATCGACGATGTAAACCTTGTAGCGATCCTCCTGGGACGCCGCATACATGGCCCGCTCCCGAAGGTCCCGGGCGTCGTCGACGCTCCGATGGCTCGCCGCGTCGATCTCGATCACATCGAGATTGGCCGACCCACTCCAGATCCGCTGGCAGGTGTCACATTCGCCGCACGGTTCACCGGTCCGGGCCTTCACATCCTGCCGCTCGCAATTGAGCGCCATCGCCAAGATCCGGGCCGCCGTCGTCTTGCCAACCCCCCGCGGACCCGTCAACAGGTATCCGTGGCCGACCCGGCCTTTGGCGATCGCCCCCCGCAGAGCCGCCGCCACATGATCCTGCACGAGGAGGTCGGCAAAGCGGCGGGGACGGTACTTCCGGGCGAGGGCGATCATGGCGGGAAGATAATCTCGGCACTCGGCGCTCGGCACTCGGCACTCGGCGTTGATGTTGGGTTGATGGGGTGGGGGTAGGATTGACGGGGAACTAGGAAAATGGGAGGGGACGGGTGGCGATTCGGAGTTATCGGGACTTGAGAACTTGGCAGCTGAGTATGGAGTTGGCGCGGGGGGTGCACGCAGCCACGGCAAGCTGGCCGGCAACCGAGGTGCTCGGCCGGGAACTTCGGCGGACCTCGATCTCGATCCCCTCGAACATCGCCGAGGGCTACGGCCGCGGGGGCACCAAGGAGTACCTCCGTTATCTCCGAATCGCGATGGGATCAGTAGCCGAGATGGACACCCAACTCCGCCTGGCCGCGATGATGAAATTACTATCCGACCGAGAAGCCCAAACCCTCCTAGAAACCATCGACCACACCGGCCGCTCCCTCAACCGGCTCCTCCACGCCATCCCCCCACCCTAACCCCCGAGTGCCGAGTGCCGAGTGCCGAGTGCCGAGAAAAAGTGCCCCCAGGCACCCCGAAGCAATACTGGACATCGCTTAGCGCTGCTACCGGCAAGGTCCTGACGCGGTTCGCGCGCCAGCATCCTTCGGACCTGGAGGCCCCTGAAAATACCCCCGTCCCCCCTTACCCGCCAAGCGCCCCTAGGACCGAGTGCCGAGGGCCGAGCGCCGAGGGCCGAGCACCGAGCGCTGCATCTCCCGGAGCTCCCAGGTCTCGGCCACCACCCCCCCAAGCAGAAAGACCAGCGACGAGTAATACATCCAGAGCACGAACAAGATCGCCGACCCGACATCCACATCGACCGTCACGCTCTGGTAGAGCCGGTTTCGGATATAGAGGCCGAACAGGCGCTTGGCTGCTTCAAACAGGACCGCCGAAAACAGCGAGGCCACCAACGCAGCGCGCCACGGCGGCCGGCGGATCGAGGCGAAGTGGTAGACGGCAAAGAACAAACTCACTAAGAAAGCAAACGCCAGCAGCTCACCCACCAGCCGGCTCGCCGTCGAGAGCAGAAATTCGAAGCCGGGCGCCAGGGCGGCCCCCCGGGCCTGGAGCAACGCCAGTCCGGTGGTCAACGCGGTGTTGGCCAAGAAGAGCAGCAGCACCAGCCCGACCATCCCCAAGTCCCGGACCTTCCCAAGGAGGTATGCCACCACGAAATTGCGCCGGGTGGGCCGGACATGGACGTCGTAAATTTCGTTGAGCGAGGTCCGGGCGGAGGCAAACAGCCGGGTACTGAACCAGAGAAACGCCGGAATCGCCACCGTCGAGACCCCCCGGGCCGCCACCACCAGTCGGCCCAGGAAGTCCTCGACTGAGGCAAACGGGTCCTGACCCGGGGTGGTATCGTGAGGAGGAAAAAACCGCTCGACGAAGTCGGCGGCGTTGACCGGCAAGGCGCCGGCCCAATCGACCAGCCAGGACACGCCCGCCAACACCAGCAGGAAGAGCGGAATGGCGGCCAGCAGCGCGTCGAACGTCAACGCGCTCGCCAGGAACGGGATCTTGTTCTCGTCGGCGGCCTGGAGCGTTCGGCGGAGAAATCCGCCGAACGAGCGGTACCACCCGCCCAAGCGAGCTTCGATCAGGCGACCGGCTCCTCGGTGTCGGCGTCCGTCCCGCGTCGCCGGGCGCGGGCGGCCTCGAGCCGCCGCTCCAGTTCCTCCCGCGCCCCGACCATCCGCGGCCGGGCCGGCCGGGCCGGCTCCGAGTCATCGGCGTCCTCATGCACGCCGCCGTCATCGGCCATCGAGCGCCGCTCGGTATCCTCGGCCCCGAACTCCAGCTTCAGCTCGTCGAGGGTCTCATCGGCCAGGTCCCGGACCCCCCGGATGCCCTTGCCGATTTCCCGGCGGAGTTCTTTCCCGGTCTTGGGCGCGAACAACAGGGCGAGGCCGGCGCCTAACGCCGCACCCAGCACCAGCCACTTGAGCCCGCCGGAGCCGTCCCGTTCCACCACGATCACATCCCGCTCATCTCGGCCCATCGTCATTCCCCCGCGTCGGCGTCGTCTACCGCTCGCACCGCCGGCTTGGTCAAGTCGGCATGACCCAACCGAACCGGCTGGACGTACTTCCGAACCACATCGGCCGTCCCGGTCACCCCAAGTTGGGTAAACAGGAAGCTGAACATCTTCTCCAGGTCGGCCGCAATCGCCGAGCGGACGGTCTCGGGCAACGACCAGCATTCCTTCTTGAACGGTCCGATCGCGCGCTTCCGCGCCCGATAGTAGAACTGCTCAGGCGTATCGTCCGCTTTCTTCTCGCTCGTGGCATACTGGTCGAGCCAGGCGTAGGCCCGTTGCCGCAGGTCGCCCGGGAGCGCGGGATGATCGAAGACCATGCTTTGGAAGTTGGTGGCCAAGTGGATCTCGGCGGTTTCGATTCGCGGAAAATTCCCGAAGGCGTCCTGGGGCAACGTGCTGGCGCCGTGCTGCACCGCACCCGCCATCCCGTACTCCCGGGCCGCGGTCGAGAGGGCCTCCAGGGCGACCAAGTCGAGCTTCACATCGGCCATCAAGCCGTCCGGCAGCACGACCCCACCGTGCGACGTCCCGGTTTGCACCGAGATCTTGCTGATGCCGGTCAACCCCTTGCCCCGGGAGGCCAATGCCCGGTTATACCCCTGCATGAACGCATGCAACTCTTCGACGGTGCTGTTCTTATGCCCGACTTCGCCGATTTCCGCCCCGATCGAGACCGTCACGCCCTTCGGCTCGAGCCCGCGAATGAACGCCGTGATCTCGACCGCCCGCTGGTAGTTATCGCGCTGTTGTTCGTCGAGCGTTGGCCGCGACAGATCGACCAGCGTCGAGGTGTCGACGTCGATGTTGAAGAAGCCGGCGCCGACTTCTTCGGCAATCAGCTTCTTGACCTCGCCGACCTCGCCCTCCGGATCGGATTGATATTTCTTGGCGTTGACCTGGCAGTGGTCACCTTGGATGAAGATCGGGAGCTGGTAGCCTTCCCGAAGCGCCGCGCCGATCATCACCGCGACATACTCCGCCGGCCGCTGCTCGGTGTAGGCGATCTCCGATCGGGCAATCTCGAGCAGAATGGCACCGCCATTGGCTTTGATCGCCGCCCGGAACACCGCCCGTGCCGTATCGTAGGCCAGCATCCGCACGTTGATCGCCGGCACCGTAAACCCGCCGCACTCGCCGCGACCCCGGGCCGTATAGAGGTCCTGAATCGAAGCCGGCATCACGCCGACCGCCTGACCAATCTCCCACAGCAGCCAGCGAGCCGCTTCCTGGTCCGCCGCCGTACCAAACACAGCCTGCCACACGACTTGGTCGGTAGCCGGCGACCGCAAGGCGGCCGCATCCGTTACGGTGACGCCAGTTGCCGTTACCCGGACGGCAGTTCCGTAGCCTGCCGCCGCCTGTTGCCGCTGCTCGAGGGTCATGTCGAGGTCCGTAAGTAGTTGTCTGCTCAACAATTTAGCCTGCTACACCGAGCCTGGTAAGCCCGGCCTGTTTGATGGGGCCCGCTCCCCACGCCATGCAACGACTCGGTAGCATTTCAAGAACGGGAAAAAGTCAAGCCCGGCCCCGTTGTCCACATAACGTCGTTATGTGCACGGATTGTGGAGCGCCGGTCAAAAGAACCCCGTTTCTGTGGATTGGCCCAACCAGCCCGATCCCGTTGCCAGCAAACGGGTTGACCCGCGCCCAGTCCAACACCCCAAACACCCCGATGTGGAGAACCACCGAATTCCACATAACTGTATAGGGATATTGTCCCTCACAACCGGGCCAAAATCAGCGGTCACGAATTGTG
>JANPEL010000147.1:0-4569 GCA_031431925.1 Gemmatimonadota bacterium
CCGGGGGAAGATCACCTGGCGGAGTTGGCACGGGAGTCTGCTGGAAGGGAAGCGGGATCGGTCCGGGCTGGATTACCGGCGGGCCCGGGTGTACGATCCGGAAACGGGACGGTTTACCCAAGAAGATCCGATCGGGCTCGCCGGGGGGCTCAACCTCTACGGGTATGCCCAGGGCGATCCGATCAACTTCGCAGATCCATTTGGACTCTGTCCGGCACCCGAGAAGAAAGATGGGACTGTCTGTATTTCGCTGTTCATTAGAGGAAAGTCCGCAATGGGCCTGAAGGGCGACTCTCGGGGATTCTCTTCGAACTCTGATCCTTCGCAATCGCGAGTGTACGTCCATATCGACGTGGGGAATCAGTCGTTCAGCGCCACGGCGAATCCTACGTGCACGACAGGCGGAAGCTGTGCAGATCCGCTCTCCACGAATCAAATAGGCGTCGCATTTGGCGAGGGTGGTGGGTTCACGGTGTCGATTGACGCGAAGAACTCCGTCCTCCCGGGACCTGCGATTAACGCGTCGTTCACGTTCTCCCCAGATGGTCGAGGCGGATTCAATACCACTGGCAATCGGGATGCGTTTCCGTCCGCAGAAGCATATCTCTGGCGGGGCGGCAAGCCGACAACATTGTTCCAGCGGAGGGAGCGGAGTCCGTTCAACCTCCTCCCAGTCTTCCCGAACGATCGGTGGCCGCAATGAACCGAATGGCTCTGGTTGTGGCCGCGAAGAATATGACGTTGCTCATCGCACTCGCCCTGCCCGTGTTCTTCGCGATGGTTTGGTTGCAGGCCTTCGTCAGGCAGGTTGCTGGGGCTGCCGATGTTGGTTACGCGATCGAGACTGGCGGTGTGTACTACGTTGCTAACGTAGTGCCCGTCCTTGCGGGTGGACTGGTTCATCAGCTGCTTTGGTTGCTTTTTCCGCGAGATTGGTCTCGAACACGCCGCAGACTCGCGGCGTTCGTCTGCGCTCCGGTGATTCCCCTGGCAGTCCTGTTCTCGTGGGGCGGATCTGGGGCGCGTTTGCTGCCCTATGTTGTACCGATGATTCTAGCCCTTGCGCTGTATGTGATCATGATTCGGTCGCCAACCTCAGCAGAACCAGTGGCCAGGTAGTCGCCGGCATGGAGCTTCGGGCGGAACCTGTCAAGGATTTTGAGACACGAGGGGGACCAAGTTTACTGAGCCGCCGTCCTGGCCGGAGCCGAGGAGCTTGGGGGGATTGACCCACGCCGCCGTGGGCAGCGCGGGCGGGACGGGGATCTGCCGGACGAACCGTTCCGGCCGGGCGATGTAGGCGGCGGCGAGAAATCTATGCGGGACGGCTGCCCCTATGAGGTACGCCCTCTGGGCAATTATTGGCATCCATGGGGGCGTGTGCACGGTACTGTGGCACAAGATTTCCCACCCCAGAAGGCGGCCGCCGCGAAGCTGGCGATCGATCAGCCCAGAGTCTCGCACCTGCTTCGTGGGCAACTCGCTGGCTTTTCGACCGACCGCCTGATGGGCTTCCTGACCGCCCTCGGCCGCGACATCGGAATCGTCGTGAAGATCCCGCCCCGCTCCCGGCGGCGCGGCCGCATGCGCGTCGTGGCCGCCTAACGGCCATCGGGTGGCGATGGGCTGACTCCCCCCAGAAACTCGCATCGGGCTTTTTGAGTGTAAATTACGACCGCTCTTTGAAAGCAGCCGCTGCTAAAGATCGACACCACAGCGGCTTACGGACGGGCGGAGTACGACGGACCGCGATCGGGACATTTACCCAAGAAGATCCGATCGGGCTGGCGGGCGGGCTCAACCTCTACGGCTTCGCCAACGGGGATCCGGTCAACTTCTCCGATCCGTTTGGGCTCAGCCCGTGGCTCTGGGCGGTCAGGATTGTTCCTGCTGTAGTTGGCGCAGCTCGGTGGGTGGGCGCCCGCGGCCTAAGGATGTGGGACGCCGCTCGCAGCTTCTTCCAAACTCCGGCCGTTCAGCAGGTCGCGGACGATGCATTGCAATTGGCCGATGATGCGGCCCAACAGACTGGTCGTCATGCCGGATACGTCGCTGAGATGGCTAAGCGAACGCCTGGCGAGGTCGCAAGGGCGGTCCGCAGTCTTGAGCGAGTCGCCGCTCAGCACGCAGAATGGATTCAGAACCCAACGAGCAAGGTCGCTGACTTCTACCAACGATCTGCCGCCGAGCAGGCATCTCTGTTGAGGCAGTGGGGGCAAACCGTTGTCGACAGAACCCAGCAGGCGAATCTTCTAAGGGACCTTCAGCATTGAGCGAGCAAATGGGCACAGCCGACAACTACCTGCGCGATGTTATCCCGATGTTGCTGGAGCACGCGAGGGAAGCGAAGCGCCAAAGCGTGGGTCAGGGCGCAAGCAGCCCAGACGGCAGTTTCCATGCCGGGCGGAGAGAAGCTTACTACGAGGTGGTGGCCACGCTGCTCGGTCAACTGGATGCCTTCGGCATGTCGCGAACCACTTTTGGCGTGCCGAAGGATTTCGATCCTGAACGTGAGCTATTGTGATTGGTCGGTAGGCGCGAGAGTGGCCACGGGCCCTGGGCCTCACCGTGTGTTGTGGGCCGGGAACGGGCTGCCTGGTTCGGCCGGGACCGGCGGCTCAGCGCGGAGTTGGAGCGGGAGTCTCTCCTGGAGAGGAACAGGATCGGTCCGCGCTGGATTACCCACGCGGCGAGGTGTACGATCCGGCAACCCGGCGGTTTACCCAAGAAGATCCCATCGGGCGGGCGGGCGGGCTCAACCTGTACGGGTTTGCCAACGGCGATCCGGTCAACTTCTCCGACCCGTTTGGGCTGTGTGTACCTTGGTGCACGGCGGCGATCGGCGCAGCAATCGGGGGAGGTGCTGCGGCGCTTGGGACGGTGTGGTACAACTACTTGCAAGGGCGGTCGCTTTCGGAGGGCGTCGGAAGAAACACGCTCGTCGGCGCGGGCGCCGGCGCGGCCGTAGGCCTTGGATACGGGCTGCTCGGTGCCGGAGGTAGTGCAACGGTAGCGGCAACGGCTGGTCCAAAAATCGTTGAGAACGCGAACAAGTTGAATCACCTCTTTGGCAAGGTCGGGCACAACCTTGGTAGCCTTGTCGATGAGTTTGGAGGTCAGGCCAATGCGGCTAGTGCGATGCAGAGTGCGATTCAGGCCCACGTCTCAAGCAACAACCTTGTCGGGGCCTTCGAGCAAGTGGTACGCGTTGGATCCCAATATGTGACCATTAGGGGTCGAGTCATCGATGGGGTCGCTCGCATTGGCACCGCGTTCATACCAAAGTGAGGCACCGAATGGAGCCAGACAGAGGCCCATCAAACCCGCGATCGGCAGTGGTCCTGAACATGCGGGACATCGGCGCCCTGCGGCGCGACGTGCGCGCTGTAAAGGCGTCGATGATAGGTGATCGCGAGCTAGCTGCGATCGCGACGCTTCCGGACGTGGAAACGCTTGAGCTTGAGGGTTGTGAGAGCATCACAGACTCCGGGCTTCAGTCCTTGCGAGGAAACACAAAGCTGCGGTCACTGGGACTGGCCGGCTGCTCGGGCCTCTCGGATGCCGGTCTCGAAACAGTGGGGGCAATCGTTGGCCTGGAGTCGCTGGATCTGAGCATGTGTAGCTGGGTCTCGTCGCGGGGCCTCGCTGCGCTGGATGGAAGCCCCACCCTCCGAAATCTCAACCTCAACTGGTGCTACTCTGTGGACGACGAAGCATTGGCGCAACTTGCGCGGCTTCCGCGACTTGAGGCGCTGTCACTTTGGAGCTGCGAGGAAGTCACGGATGCCGGGCTTGGCCTTCTCGCGGGCGCAACGAGCCTGCGCCGATTGGATCTCCCCGAGTTCGCGGAGATCACTGATGCTGGCATAGCAGCACTCACCGGCGGAACGGCCGTCTTGGAGTCGCTTCGCCTCGCGAACCTCGAGCGGATCACCGATCAGACGCTCTCTTCTCTCGCGCGAGCGGGAACTCTCACGCACCTCTCGTTATCTCATTGCCCGAACATCGGGGACGAAGGAATCGCCGAGCTCGAGAAGCTGCCCAACCTAGAGGCCGTACGTATTAGCAACTGCCCCAAGGTTTCGCCCGGCGCAGCGGCGAAGCTTCGTGCCGCTAAGGCAGGGATAGACGTTCAATTCAACGACTCCTAGCCCCCCAAAGCTGCACTGGCGTCGCCGGCGCGAAGTCACGGCTGTCGGCGTGCTTGCAGCCGACGGCGGCGGCCGCGCACGGAGAGCTCATATCGTTAGGTCAGCCCCGGGGCATCAGTACATGCGGAATCGGGTGTATGATGGGAGTACTGGCCGGTTTGCTGCGTATCACGGTCCATCGTGAACAGCTAGATCGGGCATCGTGAACACCGGGATCGGGCTCGTGAACACCGGGATCGGGCTCGTGAACACCCAGATCGGGCTCGTGAACACTTAGATCGGTGCTTGTGAACAGGCAGGTTTCGCCCCCATCGGGGCGGGTGCCTGGGATCGCGCGACGCTGGAGAGTCCAGTCGTCCACCGGCCCCCTAAGGGGGGCGGCAGGATGACAACCGAGCGACTGAATCGCCCCGGGTTT
>JANPEL010000148.1:0-3309 GCA_031431925.1 Gemmatimonadota bacterium
GCCGCTGGGGTCCGCCGCTGCTCGGCCGGCGCTCGGCCGGCCGGGCTACCGCGGTTTGGTCTCGCCGGATGTGGTCGGGCGCGACAACGCCCTCGCGACGCTGACCCGCGCGTGGGCCGCCGCGGCCGGAGGCGCCGGCCGGGCGGTGCTGATCGAGGGTGACGAGGGATCCGGCAAGAGCAAACTGGTGGAGGTATTCACCGGCCAACTCTCGGCGCTTCGCGACCGGCCTCCGGTGTTCCTGGGCCGGGCCTTTCCAACCGAGCGGGCCCAGGCCTGGTCGACCCTCCGCCCGCTCCTCGCGAGGGTCTTTGCCACCGGCCGCGGGATGGCGGCAGCGCCGCCTGAAGTTTTGGCCAGCGCCGCGACCGTGGTGCCGGAACTCCGGGAGCGATTCCCGGCCACCGGCGCCGCGGAGGCGGGCCACCGAGCGGGGCCGGCGATCGTCAGGATCTTGGCGGAGATGGTGGCGGAAAAGCCCCTGGCGTTGCTGATCGACGACGCGCCCGCCGCCGATGCCGAGAGCGCCGCGGTGCTGGCGGAGTTGGTCCGCCGCCCGCCGCCCGGATTGTTGCTGGTGCTGGCCGGTCGCCGCGAGGCTTGGGCTCAGTCGGCGATCGGCGCCGAGCACCGAGACTCGCCTAACGTTGCCGACCGGATCGAGGTCGGACCGATCTCGGTGGCGGAGGCCGGTGCCCTGATTGGGTCGATGGCGCCGTTTGACACGGCCAGCCGCGGCGCTCTGGCCGAACGGCTGCATCGAGAAACCGGCGGCAATCCGGGGCAGTTGGTGCGGTTCGTCCAGCAGCTCGCGGACGAGGGTCGAATCGCGCCGCGCCCGGACGGCATCTGGGTGGTCGAGAACGCCGAGCAGCCGATTCCGCTCGAAAGCGGGGTGCGCGATCTGATGCGGACCCGCTTGGCCGAGCTGACCGAACCGGCCCGGCGGCTGGTCGAAGCGGCGGCCGTCCTCGGTCCGACCATTGACCCGCGGCTGCTCGAAACGGTGAGCCGGCTCAATCCTGCCGAGTACCGCGACACCCTCGGCACCGTGCTGACCCGGCGGCTGCTCCGCGAATCCGCGACCCGGGTTGGCCAGTTCGAGTTTACCAGCGAAGCCAATCGGCGGGCGGTGTACGACCAGATCGTGCCGAGCGCCCGGGCCGGGATCCATCGGGAAGCGGCGAACGCGCTGGCACGCCAGCTGGCGGGACCGAACCGCCCTCGGCTGGTTTGGGGACTGGTTGGGCTTGGCGTCGTGGTGGCGGGTGTGGTGGGGGGGGCGGTTCTCCGGACCAAGGCGGCCGCCCGCGTCGCGGCCGGAACGCCGGTGCTGGTGGCTACCTTCAAGAACACGACTGGCGAAACGGACTTCGACGGGTCGCTCCAAACGGCGGCCGAGATCGGGCTTCAGGAGTCCGGTTACGTGTGGCTCCTGTCGAAAAGTCGGATTGGCGACGCGCTTCGGCGTGCGGGCCGGTTGAGTACCGATACCATCGTCGATGGGGCGCTGGCCCTCGAGGTGGCCGTTCGGGAAAACGTGCCGGTCGTCATCGAACTCGGGCTCGCCAAACCGGGCAATGAGTATCTGCTGACGGCCAAGATCGTCAGGGCCTCGACGGGTGCCGATCTTCGGAGCTTCCAGACTCGGATGAAGACCAGGGAGATGGTGCTCGGCGGCCTCTCGGGCGTGGTGGCCGACATCCGCCGGGCCTTGGGCGAGGCGGATTCGCTCCTCCTGCCGGCGAGCGAGCTCCCGGCCCTGACCACCCGATCGATCCTGGCGCTCAAGCTCTATGCCGACGGTGAGGCCGCCTGGAACCGGCGCGATTGGACTCTGGCCTGGAGCCAACTCCAGCGGGCCGTCGAACTCGACTCCACCTTTGCGATGGCGTATGTCCTGTTGGCTCGTGAGGCCATGGTTCGGCGGAACAATCGACCGCGGGCCATCGAGTATCTCGCCGCCGCCCGGCGGTGGTCGGGCCATCTCACCGGACGGGAGCAACTGGTGTTGGAGATCGAGGAGGCCATGATTCGGGGGGATACTCACCAGGCCGCCGTGTCTGCCGAGTTGTTGGCGGCCCGGTTCCCGTCGCCGACCACCTTGTCGAACTATGCGTTCAGTCTGTTCCGGTCCAATCGTTGTGCGGAGGCGGTGCCGGTCTACCGCCGCGTTCTCGGGATGGCGCCCCGAATGACCGCCAGCTGGATCAACCTCGCTAGCTGTTACCAACTGCTGGACAGTTTACCGGCGGCGCTCGCGGCGTACGCCGAGGCGGAACGGGTCGACTCGACGGTCCTCATTCGGGACAACCTCAATCAGGAGTGGGGCCGGGTCTTCGTGCGGATGGGCCGCTGGGCCGCGGCCGAATCGTCCTTCCGCCGGATGTTGCCCCAGCCGGATCGGACCAACCAGGCCCGCGGCCGGCGATCGTTAGGCTATTTGGCGATGAGCCGGGGCGATTATCACACGGCGCTCGACGCGTTCGGGGACGCGGGCGGCGGCTTCGAAGCGGTCAGCAATTCCCTTGCGGCCGCCCGGAGCGAGACGATGGCCGGCCAGGCGGCCGCCAATCTTGGCGAGGAGGCCGAGGCCCGAGCCCGGCTCGCCAAAGCGGCGGTCCTGCTTCGGGACTTTCGGCTCGAGCCCGCGTTTCACCTCTACCTCGGCCTGGCCCACCTCCGGATCGGCGACGTAACCGGCGCCAAGGCATGGCTGGCCAAGCTCGACCGGGTGGTTGGTCCCGGTGGTCAGGCCGATACCACGATCCGGAACTTGCTCGAGGCCAGGATCGCGATTGCCGAGGGCAAGTTCAAGCGTGCGCAGGCCCTCCTGCCTGGGCAGGTGCCAGCCGCGGTGAACTACCTCGGACCCGTCGTACTCGATACTAGGGCCCGAGTTCATTGGGGAGTGGGCCGGCCCGACTCGGCGTTGGCGGCGTGGCGCCGGGCTCAGGCGACGTTTACTTGGGGCACCGAACTTCAGGATGACTGGGAACGGCTGCCCTTGTCGATAGCCGAGGCCGCGCTCGCCACCGGCGATTCCGCCTCGGCACGACGGGCGCTGTCTGAAATGCTCGAACGCTGGAAGACCGCGCCGTACGATTTTCCCGACCTCCGCCGAGCCCGCGAGCGACTCAAGAACCTCCAATCTGGAATTTCACGTTGACCCAAGAAGGCCGATCATGATCCGTCGAGTGCTGTTAGCCGTCGCCCTGATTCTCTGGCCTGGGGTCGGTGTCGCTCAGGTCTGGCAGGCCATCCAGGTGGAAGCGGCGCGGTGCGCCAAGGGCGGGGCCTGGAACTTCT
>JANPEL010000149.1:0-2929 GCA_031431925.1 Gemmatimonadota bacterium
GAACGTTCCGAGCCCACCAAACGGTTGACCGTCTCGTCGATTTCCCGAACCGCCGCGATCCCGAGCCGCTCCGCCACAAACGTGAAGGTGCCGTTGTCCGGCCCCACGAAGAAGTGCCCGGTCTGGCTTTGAACCACCACGGCCCGCCGAGCGGTCCCCACTCCCGGATCGACAATGGACACGAAGACCGTGCCGGTCGGCCAAAACGGGGCCGCCTGTTGCAACCGAACGGCCGCTTCCCACACATCGTACGGCGGAATCAGGTGGGTCAAGTCGAAGATCCGGAGATTCCGGTCCACCGAAAACGCCACACCCTTCATTTCCGCGATGCTGCCTTCAGCCAGCCCAAAATCCGTTTGGAGGAGGAGCGCGTGTTGACTTGCCACCGGTCGGACCATGGGGCCAGTGACGGTCGCGGCCGCGAGCAAAGCCAGGCGAAGGAGGTTATTCATGGGCCCTATCTTACTCGGGGATTCCCTCGAGAGCGACTAGCCCTTTGACTAACTGCTTTGGCCGGTTGAGATTAACGGCCTCGTGCTGGCCCCTCGTCCAATGGCAGGACATCAGACTTTGACTCTGAGAATGGTGGTTCGAATCCACCGGGGCCAATTGAACCACCCCCTTCCCGGTTGCCCCAAACCCTGTCCTGGGCTATAGTTAGGGGCTATGGCTCTGCCGAATCAGTCCTTGGTCTTAAGCCCCATGATGCTCCTCTCGGGTACCGCGAATCGGGCCCTGGCGGAGGAAGTGGCTGGCGAACTTGACCAACCGCTCTGCAAAGCCACGATCCGGCGGTTCGCCGATGGGGAGATTTTCGTCAAGATCGACGAGAATGTCCGGGGCCGGGATGTCTACATCATTCAGCCAACCAACCCCCCGGGCGACAACCTGCTCGAGTTGTTGCTGTTGATGGACGCGGCTCGGCGGGCCAGCGCGGCTCGAATTACGGCGGTCATTCCGTATTTCGGCTACGCGAGGCAGGACCGCAAGGACCAGCCCCGGGTCGCGATTAGTGCCAAGCTGATGGCCAACATGGTGTCGACGGCCGGGGCCGACCGGGTCCTGGCCATCGACTTTCATCAGCACCAGATGCAGGGCTTTTTCGACTTGCCGGTCGATCACTTGTACGCGGCACCGGTGTTCGTCAACCACTACCGCCAGAAAGATCTCAAAGATCTCGTGGTCGTGGCGTCGGATGCAGGCGGGGCAAAAATGGCCCGGAGTTTCGCCAAGCGATTGAACGGCTCGTTCGCCATCATCGACAAGCGGCGAACGGCGGCCAATGTCGCGGAGGTCGTCAACGTCGTCGGCGATGTCGAGGGCAAAGACGTCCTGATTCCGGACGACATGATCGACACCGGCGGCACCATGGCCGAGGCGATCGTCGCCCTGAAGCGGCTCGGTGCGCGAGATATTTACGTCTGCGCCACCCATGCCCTGCTGAGTGGTCCGGCGGTCGAACGGCTGGTGAATTCGCCGGTCAAGGAAGTGGCGGTTACCAACACGATTGCTCTGCCGGAATCAAAGCGGTTCGACCGGCTCAAAGTTCTCTCGATCGCCGGCCTTCTGGCCAAGGCGGTTGGCTACACCCACAGCGACCAATCGGTCAGCTCGCTGTTCGATTAAGACCGAAGGACGAGGCACGACATGGCTAAGGCAGCTCTTCTCAGCGCGAACATCCGAACCGGGGCCGGCAAAGGCGCCGCCCGTTCCCTCCGCCGCAGCGGCAAGATTCCCGCCGTCGTCTACGGACGCGGCCGGAACGCGGAGTCACTCGAACTCGATGCGGTGGCCCTCGAACGGCTGCTGACCAAGGTCCGGGCCGGCAACACCCTCCTCGACGTCACCGTCGCGGACCGCCAGCCGATCAAGGCCCTGATTCGCGAAATCCAGCGAAACCCGGTTCGGCCGAGCGACATTCTCCACGTCGACCTGTACGAGGTCCACGCCGACGAAGCGATTGCCGTCGAGGTGCCGCTCAAGTTCGTCGGAACCGCCGAAGGCGTTCGCAATAGCGGCGGGGTATTCGAAGCCGCCTTGCACCAGATCGAAATCAAAGTCCTTCCGGGCGATATTCCGGAGTACGTCGAGGTCGACGTCACCACCTTGGGCCTCGGCCAGTCCCGTCACGTGAGCGATCTCGTGGCCGGCAAGTTTGAGATCATGACCGATGGGGCCGTCACGATCTGTCTCGTCGTGTCGCCGAAGGCCGAAGAAGTGGCCCCGGTCGCCGCCCCCGATGAGGCGGCGGCGTCCGAGCCCGAGCTCATCCGCAAGGCCAAGGCGACCGACGAGGACGAGGACGCCAAAAAGGACTAGGCCCTGCGGACCATCCTTGGGCTCGGCAATCCGGGCCCCGAATACGATGGCACCCGGCACAACGCCGGGTTTGCGTTGGCCGACCATCTTGCGGCCCGGTGGGGCTTCGGTCCCTTCCGGCGGGATGGACAAGCTCGGGCAGTACGAGGGTCGGTTCGCGGTCGAGCCGTTGAGTTGCTGAAGCCGCAGACCTACATGAACCGAAGCGGCGCGGTGGTGAGCCCGCTTCGGGGCCGAACCGGGTTTGATCCGGGCCAGGACCTCCTGGTGTTGGTCGATGAGGTGGCGCTGCCAGTCGGACGGTTCCGGCTCCGGGCCAAAGGCTCAGCCGGTGGCCACAATGGGCTGAAAAGCCTCGAAGGCGCGATCCGAAGTCAGGACTACGCCAGGCTCAGGATCGGGGTGGGACCGTTACCGCCTGACTATGATGACATGGCCGACTTCGTGCTCGGGGGGTTCGATCGCGAGGAGGCCCGGATGATACACTCATTGCTCGATCCGATGGCGGATGCCGTCGAATGTTGGCTCGCCGACGGGATCGAAACCGCCATGACCAGGTACAACAAGAATCCGAAGCCCACTGAGCCCTGACCCCACCCCGATAGGCCTC
>JANPEL010000150.1:0-9208 GCA_031431925.1 Gemmatimonadota bacterium
CGAAGAGGCGGTCTACAACGCGATGTTCAAGGCCACCACGGTCAAGGGATTTCGGGGAACCTACGAGGCCTTGCCGCTCGAGCCGACGATCGCCATTCTCAAGAAGTACAACGCCCTCAAGTGGAACGAGACCCTCCCGCCAGGAAGGCCCCGGCCCTAACGGGGCAGAACCGCTAGAAGAAGCCGAGCCACGGGCCGAGGAGTGTCATCAGGGTGGCCATCAGAAGGATCCACGCCAGGCTGATGATGAGGCCGGGCCGGAACAAATCGAGCATCCGGTAGTACCCCTTGGAGTAGGTCACGAGAAGCACGGCGTCGAGCGGGAGCAGGAACGCACACGACGCCGTGAACACCACCGGCAGGGCAAAGAGCGCCGGATTGTGGCCGGTGGCGGTGGCGAGCAGCACGATCGGCGGGACCAGGACGGCCACGATGACGGGCCCGATCGTCAGCACCAAGTGGATCACCACGGTAAAGGCGGCAATGGCCGCCACGATGCCGAAGACCGACCCGCCGCCAATCCCACCTAACGCAAGGTCCACCACCCCTTTGGCAAGTCCGGTCTTGACCGAGGCGGCCCCGAGCGAGGTAACGGCTCCAATCACCAGCAGCACGTCCCAGCCCGTGGCCTGCTCGACTTCCTTCCAGGTGAAGATCCTCATGCCCGGCAGGAAGAGGGCCACCGCGCCGAGAATCGAGACCAGGGCCACATCGAACGCCCGGACCCAGGTACTCAAGATCCAAAACGTGAACATCGTGCCGAACACGGCCAGCACCTTGATCTCGGCCGGGCGGATCGGGCCGAGGGCCGCCCGCTCACGGCCAACATCGCCGGCTTCACCGACGGCCGTGATCTCGGACGGGAAGAACCGGAGCAACGACCACCAGGCAATCGGGATCAGCACCAGCACCATCGGTACGCCGATGGCCATCCACGCCAAGAACGAGACCCGGACCTTCCCGTACTCCTCCAGGAAGTTGAGGCCGAGCACGTTGATGGCGCTGCCGGCCGGGGTGCCGACGCCGCCGATGAACGCGGCGATCGGAATCCCCATCATGACCGCCTTGGCGAAGTTCGATCGGCCCCGCTCCAGGCCCAGCTTGTCCAGCAGCGGCAGTGCGATGGCCATGAAGATGGCGGTGCAGGGCACATCCGAAATGACCGTGGAACTGATCGCGGTCCCGGCCATGATCGCGAACAGCACTCGCCGGGGATCGGTGCCGGCCCGCGCCAGCAGAGCCAATGCGAACCGCCGGCTCAAGCCGGAGCTCGTGAACGCATGCGCCAGGCAGAACATGGCGACGACGAAGAAGAAGACCGGACTAATGAAGGTCGTGAGCGCCACCGAGAGCGGCGCGACGCTGAAAATCGGCTGGAGCGCCAGTGCCAAGAGCGAGGTGGCAGCCAGAGGCATTGCCTCGGTGGCCCAGAGTACCAGGCAGATCACGAACAGGGCGCCGAGCCGATGGGCTTCTGGTGGCAGGGCGTCCGGACGAGGCAATAGCATGACGACGGCACCGGCCGCGATCGCCGCGACGGCCGAACCCAAGCCCGCGAACCGCCGGGTTTCGTCGGTCACAGGCCGGCGTACTCCTCGGCCAGTACCGTTGAGGCCGCCCGCGACCGGGTCAGGGTATGGAGCCGGGCCAGCTGAAGCCGGGCGTCGAAGCCGGCGTGATCCTCAGGGAACCGATGGAGCAGCGTCGTCATCTGAAAGGAGAAGTCCTCGGCCCGCCAGACTCGGGCCAGGCGGCGCTCGGAGTATTGGTCGAGATCCCGGGAAGATCCGGTCCGGTACCACTCGACCATGGCCGCGGCGAGCAGGTTGACGTCTCCGAGCGCGAGATTGAGACCCTTGGCGCCCGTCGGGGGCACGATGTGCGCGGAGTCGCCGGCCAAGAAGAGGCGGCCATGACGCATCGGTTCGGCCACGAAGCTTCGCATCCCGGTGACCGACTTCTCGATGATGGGACCTTCGTTGAGCTGCCAGCCCGGCAGGGCCAAGCGGAGGTGGAGCTCGTCCCAAATCCGCTGATCGGGCCAATCCTCGACCGAGTCGTTCGGTTCGCACTGGACGTAAAGCCTGGTCACCGTCGGCGACCGCATGCTGTGGAGCGCGAAGCCCCGCTCGTGGCGGGCGTAGATCAACTCATCGGAGGATGGGGGCGCGGCGACCAGGATTCCGACCCAGCCGAAGGGATAGGTGCGCTCGAAACTCCGGATGGCGCCCGCGGGAACGGCGTCGCGACAGATGCCGTGAAAACCGTCGCAGCCCGCGACGAAGTCGCAGTCGATGGTCGTCGGCACACCCGCCACGGTGGCCCGGACCGAGGGGCGCTCGGCGGAGAGGTCGACCGCCACGTCGGGGACCTCGAAGTAGAGGGCGGCCCCGTCCCGAGTTCGCGCGGCGATCAGGTCCTTCACCACTTCCTGTTGGCCGTAGATGGTGATCCCCTGGCCGGTGAGTTCGGTGAGGCCGATCCGGTGGCGATGGTGGTCGAACCGAATCTCGAATCCGTCGTGGATCAGCCCCTCGCGGTCCAGCCGCTCGCCCACGCCGGCGTTCCGGAGGATCTCGACGGTGCCGGGTTCGAGGACCCCGGCGCGAACTCGCTGTTCGGCGTAGGCGCGGCTCCGCTGCTCGAGCACCACGGAGTCGATCCCCTCGCGGTGGAGCAGGTGGGAGAGGAGCAATCCGGCGGGTCCCGCGCCGACGATCGCCACTTGGGTCCGGGTCACCGGCCGGCCGGCTCCTCGTCGAGGGCGGCGCGGAGGTGCTCGAAGGCGGTGTTGGCGGCGGGCACGCCGCAGTAGATCGCCTGCTGGAGCACGATCTCTTTGAGTTCGTCCTGGCTCATCCCGCCTTGCCGGTGGGCGGCCCGCGCGTGGAGCCGGAACTCTTCCCACCGGCCTAACGCCACCAGGGTGCCGAGCACCAGGACCCGGCGAGTTCGGTGATCGAGTCCGGGCCGGGTCCAGATTTCACCCCAGGCGTAACGCGAAATCAGGTCCTGAAAGTCGGCGGTGAGCGCGGTGGTGCCGGCCGAGGCTCGGTCCACGTGCTCGGTCCCCAGCACCTGCCGCCGGACGGCCAGGCCCGCCTCCAGCCGTTCGCGATCATCCATGAGGGCCACCGGGTTGGTCGAGGAAGTCAGTGAGGGCCCGGGCAAACTCGTCGGCCCGTTCGACATTGGAGAGGTGGGCCGCGTCGAGCGCCACCAGCCGGGCATCGGCAATTCCGTCCCGAAGTGCCTCGCCTAACGCCGGCGGCGTCGCCACATCCGCGGTCCCAACGATGACCAGCGACGGGGCGGCAATCCGGCCGAGGTCGGCTCTGAAATCAGCGTCCCGCACCGCGGCAGAGCAGCCGACATACCCGGCAACGGGGCAGGTGAGAATCATGGTCTGGAACTGGGCCAGGAGATCGGGTCGCTCGTGATGGAAGGCCGGCGTGAACCAGCGTCCGAGGAGCCCCTCGACGATCGCGCCCATGCCGCTGGAGCGGACGGTGTCGATCCGAGCGTTCCAGAGCGCCGCGGTGCCGATCGCGGCGCCGGTGTTGGCCAGCACCAGCCGGTCGACGCGGGCTTTGGCGTGAATGCCGAGCCAGAGGGCGGTCTGGCCCCCGAGCGAAATGCCCGCCACATGGGCTCGCTCGGTCCCGACGGCGTCAAGGACCGCGAGGGCGTCCTGACCCAGCGTGCCGAGGTCGTAGTCTCCCTCCGGCCCATCCGACCGCCCGTGCCCGCGCTGGTCATAACGGACGACCCGAAACCGCTCCGCGAGTGCCGGCAGGATCGGGTCCCAGAGCTCGAGCGTGGTGCCGAGTGAATTCGAGAGGAGCAACGGCGGCCCGGCGGCCGCTCCGTCCACTTGGTAATGAAGCCGGACTCCGCCCGAGACTGCCTCAGGCATTGGCCTGCCCCCGCGCCGTGAGCACCCGCTCCACCAACGCTTCGGCCGATCCGAGATACTGGGCGGGATCGAGCAGCCGATTGAGCTCGGCCCGGGTCCAGCGCCCGCTCACGTCGGGGTCCTCGGCGAGGATTTCGGCGAGCGGCCGTTGATCTTGGATGGCCCGAGCCGCGGCGTTTTGGACCAGTTGGTGAGCCCGGTGCTTTCCGAGGGCATCGGCCAGGGCCATGGCGACGGCCTCCGCGGCGATCAGCCCGCCGGTCTGCCGGAGATTCGCGGCCATTCGGTCGGAGTCGACGACCAACGTGCCGAGCGCCTGGGCCATGGCCCGGGCCGAGCCGGCGGTGAGGCGAACCAAGTCGGGAATGGTCTCCCACTCGGCGTGCCAGCCGCCGATCCCGCGCTCGTGCTCCTGAGTCATGGCGCCGAGCACCGTGGCAACGAGCCCGGGCGCCCGGAGGGATGCCGCGATGGCCACCGCCGCGCCGACCGGATTCCGCTTCTGCGGCATGGTCGACGAGCCCCCCGGCGACGCCTCGAACGCTTCGGCCACTTCGGTCTGGGCCAGCAGGGCCAGGTCGCGCCCGATCTTGCCCAAGGTACCGGCGGCAATGCCGAGGGCCGTCGCGAGCTCGGCAAGCCGGTCGCGATGGGCGTGCCACGGCGTGGCCGGGAGCGTGAGCCCCAAGATCCGGGCCAGGGCCTCCCCGACCGGAAGGCCCGCGCTGCCTAACGCCGCCAAGGTGCCGCTCGCGCCGCCGAACTGCAGCACCGCCGCATCCGCCGCGCTCGACTGCAACCGGTTCGCGGCCCGATCGAGCGCTTCGCACCAGCCCGCGGCTTTGAGTCCGAAGGTGATCGGCGTGGCGTGCTGGAGCCAGGTCCGGCCGGCCATCGGGGTGCTCGCATGGCGCCGGGCCAGCGCCGCCGCCGCGTCGGCCGCCAGGCGGACCGACCGGACCGTCAGACTCGCAGCCTTCCGAAGATCGAGCACCAGGGCGGTGTCGAGGATGTCCTGGCTGGTGGCGCCCCAATGCACGAACCGGGCGGCCACCGGGTCGGCCCGGCCAACCTGGGCGGTCAGGGCCTCGACGAGCGGGTTGAGGACGTTCCCGGCCCGGGCAGCGCCCGCCGCGATCGTCGCGGTGTCGTAATACTCGGCGCGCGCCGCCGCCCGGATCAGCTCCACCGCCCGCTTCGGAATCGCGCCGATCTCCGCCAAGGCCTCGGCCAAGGCGACCTCGACATCGAGCAGGGTTTGCAACTGGGCTCGGGCGGAGAACACCGCGGAGACCTCGGGATCGCCGAAGAGGGGCTCGAGCAGCTCAGACATCGAAGAATACCGTTTCGTTGGGGCCCTGAAGGACCAGGTCGATCCGGAAGGCCCCGTTGGCTGTGCGCTCCGCGATCAAGGTCCGGCGCCGGGCCTCGGGCACCAACCGGAGTACCGGGTCGGATTGGTTGGCGGGTTCGTCCGCCAAGTAGATCCGGGTCACCAGCCGAGTCAGGATGCCGCGGGCCAGCACGGATACCAGCAGGTGAGGCGACTGGGTCGTCCGGCCCGGACCCGGGACGGAGCCCGGCCGCACGGTGTCGATCGCAAACCCGCCGGCCGAATCGGTCGGGATCCGGCCAAAGCCGACGAACCCGTCATCGGCCGCCCGGTAGTGACCCTGGGCGTCGGCCTGCCAGGTTTCGATCAGCCCGTCCGGCACCGGCTCGCCGGCCCCGTCGAGCAGCCGCCCTTCGACCCGGATCCGCTCGCCCGGCACCGAGTCGTCGGCGAGCTCGTCGAGGCCGGGTGCCGGCATCGCCACGGCAAAGTACGGCCCGATGGTTTGGAACGGAGTCAGATCGGCCATCGAGTCAGCCGGTCATCGGGGTGGCGTCCGGGCCCCGGAGCACCAGGTCGAACCGATAGCCTAACGCAAAGCCCTCGACGGTTTCCGCAAGGTCGAACGGCGCGATCAGCCGCCGGCGGGCCCGTTCGTCGGCGATGGATTGGAAAATCGGATCGAGGGCGTGGAGCGGATCGCCGGGGAAGTACATCTGGGTCACCAGCCGGGTCACAAAGGCGGGACCGAGGAGCGAGAAGTGAATATGGGCCGGCCGCCAGGCGTTCGGATGGTTCTGCCACGGATAGGCACCGGGGCGGATGGTGGTGAACCGATATCGGCCGTCGTCGTCGGTCAGCATCCGTCCAGCGCCCGAAAAGTTAGGATCCAGCGGGGCGGCGTGTTGGTCGTGCTGGTGGGCGTAGCGGCCGGCGGCGTTGGCCTGCCAAATCTCGACCAGGGTTTGGCGGAGCGGGCGGCCGTCCTCGTCCATGACCCGTCCGGTTACCACGATGCGCTCCCCCAGGGGGTCGCCGCCGTGTTGGGTGGTGAGGTCGGCGTCGAGCGGGCCGAGCCGTTCGTGCCCGAACACCGGCCCCGTCAGCTCGGACAGCGTTTGGGGCACGATGATGAGAGGCTGTTTCGGATGTCGAAGCGCGGTGGCCCGGTAGGCCGGCGCGTCGAGCGGAGGGTGAACTCCGTTCGGCGCGCGGCGGTACCCAGCCGGGGGTTGAGAATTTGAGTCCGTGGAGCTTGACGTCACGACAACGGGGTTAGGATGCCCCAAAGCTACGCGGGGCGGCCCCGTTGCATAAGCGGCTCCGTCAGTGGTCGATCGGCAGCCCGCTTGGCACCCGCCCCGGCACCACCCGATCGAGGTTCCGGGCCGTCGGATCGGTGAGGGCGCCCATGAAGGTCGTCAACTGGTCGACGATCTCGCTCGAGGGTGAGCCGGTCGAAGTTCCTGAGCTTGAGTTCGGACTCGCTGTAGTGGTCGATGAACTCACGGAGGCCGGCAAAGGCGCCGTTATGTCCGTAGGGCCCGGTCAGCGTCACGTTCCGAAGCGGCGTCGTCCGGAAGCGGTACCGGTCGGTGGCAAGCCCGGTGACCCGCATCCGGCCGAAGTCGTCGTGACCGGACGGTCCGTCGCCTTGCCCGGGCCCGAACTGGGCTACTGCGACATTGTGGAACTTGTTGTCGGTGAAGCCCGCGCCGTTGTGGCAGCGGGAGCAATTGCTCGACATGAAGGTCTGGGCGCCCTCGAGTTCCGCGGCGTTGAGGGCACGGTCATTCCCGCGGAGGAAGCGGTCCCAGGGGCTGTCCGCGAACGAAAGCTGGTCGAGGAGAAACCCGCCCATGGCATTGGAGGCGTGGGCAAAGGTCATTCGCTCGAACTGGGTGCCGGGGTAGGCGGCTTCGAACATCCGCCGGTATCGCGGAATCCGTCCTAACCGCGCCATCAGCCCGCTCCAGATTGCCTGATTGTCACTGTCCGGAATGGCGGCCAGTTCGTTGCCGGCGTCGGCCCGCATCTCCGACCGGGACATCACGGGAAACATTCCCAAGGCCGAGGCCGGTCCGAACTCGAAGACCTGGGCCATTTCTGCCCCTGACCGAGTTCGACCAACTCCTCGCGAACCGGCGCCGGGCGTTCGAGGCCGCCAACCCCGCGGGCCGCCGCCAGCTGCCGGACCACGGCAGCCAGACCGGGCGACGACTCCTTGGTGAACGACGGGTTGGCTGACGGCTCGGTGGGCGACTGATCGGTGCCGCACCCCGCCAGGGAGGCCAGAGCGAGCATGAGGCCGGCCGATGTGGTTGCTTTCCAGTGGATGATCACGATACCCCCTTGGTGGATAGAACTGATCCGATATGGGTACCAGCGAAAACGCCGGCCCAAACCCGCCAACCAGGGGTCCCCTTGTGGTTTTGGGGGCGGGAGCGACATTAGGCCACCCCTCGCTCGCGAGGGCAGAGCCTCGGCACCACCCTTGTCACTCCAGGAATAGAGGAAACGATGCGGACCATGTCCCACCCGCTATACGCGGCGGCCATCACCTTGGCCCTGTTCGGCCCCACTGAGTTGGCCACGGCCCAAGCCCCGGCCCCAGCGACCACCCGCTCCTACGTCCAGGTCATCCGGCTCAAACCGGACATGGTCACCGAGTGGATGGACCTTCAGAAGAACGAAGTGATTCCGGCCCAGAAGAAGGCCGGCGTGACCAGTCGGGTCACCCTGGCCACCGCGGTCGGCAACTCGTTCGAGTACATCCTGATCACGCCGTTTGCTTCCTGGGCCTCGATGGACGGCGAGGCCCCGCTGACCCGGGCCCTGGGCGCGGCCGGTGCCGCGGCGCTCAACGCCAAACTCCGCAAATGCATCATGACCCAGACCTCGTTTTTGACGAGTCGTCAGGATGACCTGAGTCTGCCGGCGGATGCGTTGGTGTGGCGGACCACGGTGCGGCGGGCGCTCCCGGGCAAGATGCAGGAGTACCTGGCCTTCTATAAAGCCGAGGTGTTGCCGGCCATGCAGAAGGCCAAGGCCGATGGCAAAATCGCCGGTTTTGTGCTGGCGACGAGGGGTGTTGGGGCGTTGAGCCGCGAATTCACGAGCAGCACGCTCTACAACAAATTCGCGGACTTGGATGGTCCGAATCCGTTGGCCGCGGTCGTCGGTCAGGACGCAGCCACGGCAATCGGCGCCAGGAGTGATTTGCTGACGACGACCGCCCAGACCTACGTTCGGCGGCGGGTCGCCGACCTCAGCTTCTAGGCGGTTCGGGGTCTCGGCGGCGGCTTTGTCTCGTCACCGCCGAACCCCTGCCTCCGCGGCAACTGATGCGAAGGTCCGCATCTGCTCGGTGCTCCGCAGCCCGAAGTTCACTGGCGTCGGCCAGGCCGAGGTCTGCACGACGACGATCTGACGGGCCGGGTTGATGTAGATCGCCTGGCCGTAAATCCCGATCGCCATGAACGCGCCATCCTCGCCGGGCGGAATCCACCATTGGAAACCATAGCCCGAGCGCGGGGGACGTCCTGCTTCAGCGGCTCGCGGCCTCAAGTAGTCGGCATCCGGCGTGGTCGACTGGGCCACCCAAGACTCCGACACCACCCGGCGGCCGCCGATCGCTCCCCGGCCGAGCATCAGCAGGCCAATCCGGCCATAGTCGCGGAGCGTGGCGTTGAAGCAGGCAAAGGCGCAGGTGTCGGGCTGCCGCTTGGCCTGATAGAAGTACCCGTCCGATTCGGCGCCGAGCTTGCTCCACAGTCTGGTTTCAGCCCACCGGGCTAACGGCATCCCGGTGACCCGCTCCAATAACAGGCCAAGCAACTGCGTGTTCACACTCTGATACTGAAACGCCGTTCCCGGCGGCACCGCGGTCGGCTTCATCGAACCGACAAAGGCCGAGAACGATGGCGTTCCGGTAATCAGGGCCGCGCCGATCTGGGCCG
>JANPEL010000151.1:0-2040 GCA_031431925.1 Gemmatimonadota bacterium
TCGTCGGCGGGGAGCCCGCTCGGTTTGTCCGGATGACCCACGAGCCACTGACGCTCGACGCCGGGTGGCTCGCCACTGAGCGCCGGCCGTTGGCCCTGGTCGTGGCCGCCCCCACGGCGAAACTCGAGGCCGCGGTGGAAGCATTCAGACTCGCCGGGGTCCGGGTGGAGCGGATCGTCGTCGAGGGCCATGAGACCGCGAACGTGGACCTCCTGCCGGCCACCGAGCGTCGGCGTCGGCGCCGAAGGGAATGGAGAGTTTCGGGGTGGCTCGGGCTCTGGGCCGCCCTGCTATGGCTTGGCCTGGCCGCTCGGTGGATCACCGGCCTTCGAGCCGAGGAGCGCGGGTTGCGGAGTCGGTTGGCGGAAATCGAGCCAGCCTCAGGCGCGGTGGCGGAGGCCCGTCATCAGGTCGAGCAGACGGCGATCACGATCCGGGTGCTCGATAGTATCGGAGGGCGGCGGGGCCGGATGGTCCTGGATTTGGCCGATATTGCGTCGGGGTTGCCGGGTCAGGCGTCTCTGACCGCCCTCTCGGCGGATCGAGACAGCATTCGCCTGGCCGGCCTCGCCGTGTCGCCGGCGCGGCTGGTCGAGCGGTTAGGCAAGCAGTCTGTCTTGCAACACCCCAGACTGTTGCCACCCGCCGCCGGCCGCGCGGTTGCCGGGATGGCGTCGTTTGAGATCGTGGCCGGCAGGGGCAAGCTGCCATGACGAGGCGCGAGCGGATCGTGATCCGGGTCGCCGCTGTGTCGGTCGCCGTCGCCATAACGATTCGGCTGGTTTTGGCTTTGGCCCACGGGATCGAAGCGCTGGGAGACCGGGTGCGGTTGTCGAGGGAGGTGGTAGTCCGGCAAGAGGCGTTGATCAGAACGTTGCCTGAGCTCGAACGGCGGGCGGATTCGCTCAAGACCCGAGTCCTGGCGTTGGCGGATCGGCTGGTACCAGGCCGGACCGAGCCGGAAGCGCAGGCCGAACTGTTGGCCCGGGTGGAGTCGGCCATCGTCCACAGTGGCGCGACGGTGGAACTGAGCGATGCGGTGCCCGATTCGGTCGGGTTCGGGCGGCTCCGCCGGGTGACCGCCAGGGCCGTGTGGCAGAGCGACCTCCGCGGCGTACTCAGTCTGATCCGGCAGCTCGAGTTCGGGCCGACCTTGCTCACGATCGAGCAAGTCCGCCTCAGCTTGAGCCAAGCAGTGGCTCCGGGCCAAGCCGAGCAGATTCGGGCCGACCTGGTTGTCGAGGGCTGGTACCTGGCGGGTGAGGCATGACGCTCGCCGCGATCGCACGGGTGGGAGCGACCCTCGTGCTGCTGGTTGGGCTCGGGGTAGCCGCCGCGTCGTTCGCCCCTCGAGTCGTCGGGCCGGCGCCAGCGGTTGGTCTCGATCGTGGCCCGATACCATTCGTTGAAACGGTCAAGTCGACCCGGGTGGACAGTTCGGCGGCGGCCCTGGTGGGCCTGGCCCCGTTTCGAGCCGATCGAACTCCGGTGGCCGAGCGGGCCGCCCCGCCGACCGGCCCGGCGTCGTCGCTGCCCAAGCCAATCCTCAGGCTAACGGCGATCGCCCTTGGTGTAGTACCCGCAGCCATCATTGAAGGCTTTGGAGCGGCCGAGGCCAGCCGCGTGGTCGTGGTTGGTGACACGGCGCTCGGCCTCAAGGTTCGCTCGATCACCGGCCGCTCCGTCGTGATCGTGGGCCTCGACACCACTTGGACGCTTCGGCTGGACGAGGGGCGTCCATGAAGACCGTGGCCATGATGGTGCTCCTTGGAGCCGCAGTTTCGGGCCGCGGCGTCCGGGCTCAAGGGCCTGACTCGACCGTGATTCGTTTGGCCGACGCCGATCTTCGCACCGCCCTTCAGCTGTTCGGGCGCTTCCTTCCGAAGCCGGTGATCACCGCCAATATCCCGGCGGTCAAGGTGTCGCTGGAAACGGTCCGTCCGGTCAGTGGGGAGGCCGCGGCCCATCTGCTTCGGGGCCTCGCCGAGGCCCACGGCCTCGTGATGACCGAGGACTCGGCCTATTTCCAGATCCTGCCCA